>NZ_NTTM01000004.1:89097-259944 GCF_002560985.1 Bacillus sp. AFS018417 | reverse complement strand
ATCTCAGGTTCATTCGTTTGCATATTTTGTGTATCAACGACATCTATCTCAGGTACGTCCGTTTGCATGTGTTGTGGATCAACGATATCTATCTCCGGTTCATCCGTTTGCATGTTTTGTTGTTCAACAACATCTATCTCCGGTTCATCCGTTTGCATGTGTTGTGGATCAGCTACGTTTACCTCCTCTACAATATGGTGAGTCTGTTCACTATTTTCAACATGATCTATTTCGTTTTCCTGTGTTTCAGCCGTTTGTTCTGTCTGTTTCACAATCACACTCCGCTGCACATGGCGCTGAAGTTTAAATAAATCCAAACGATGAGTATATAATAACGGTTGATTTTTCCCTTCCTTTATTTGTTTGTCCGCCATCCCCAATCCCCCTCTTTACTGAAACGTACGTTATTACAGTTATATTCATACTGGGCGGAGAAGTTTCATTAAAAATCTATTCTTTATCTATCTACATAAGGTACATTCCCTATTTTTTATAAAGTAAAACTTCCATCAGTGGGGGTTTCCTTCATTCCCACTGATGATTAGTTGAACCAATCGACCACATGCCAGCAGTTATCCCCTACCTATCTTCCTTGCTTCTCTCTGAATCTTGAGGTGGGGGTCTTACTGCCCGCGAATAGCGGGATAAACAAGAGGATTAAAAGCTAAGAAAATACCCATATTATGAAAAAGAACACGAAAGAAAAGCTTAATCTATTTACGATATAAGCTTTTCTTCCTAATTTAAGTTATATGTTATAGATATGGTGAACTACTTTTTGAAAGTACAGGTGTTCAACAAGTGTATGCTTCACATGCAGTTTCCGGTTCTCCCTATTGATAACAAATCTAAGGAATTATAGAAAGCAGATATTTCTGTAATTAATAAACAACTCTGACTCTAGGATCATTTTTAAAAGCATTCGTAATGTTTTATAGAGAATATAATAATTTCCAATTTTAGTGTATTGCATGCGATCGCTTTATTTTTTACGGAAGAAGGAAATCGTCTCTTCCAATCCTTGAAGTAATGAAAACTTTGGATCCCAATTTAAGTATTTTCTAGCTTTATTATTTAATAGATAGCTATGAACAATATCCCCTGGTCTTTCCTCTTTGTATATTCTTTTATTTTCTATTTTCATTAAGCTATAGATTATATCCAGCAGTTCATTGACTGAAGTTTGTTGATTCGAGCTAATATTACATATTTGATTGTCAGCATTCCTAAGAGCCAAAAAGTTAGCATATGCTACATCTTTAACAAAGATAAAATCTCTTGTTTGATTTCCATCACCATATATAATTGGACTATCATTCTTTAATAAACGGTCAATAAAAACGGAAATAACACCAGCTTCTCCATTTGTATCCTGCCTTGTACCATACACATTGGAATATCTAAGAATTGTGTACTTTAAACCCGAAAGTTTTGCAAATAATTGAATATATGTTTCACTGGTCAATTTCGATAAACCATAAAATGATACAGGATTACGATCATGATTCTCATCAATAGGTAAATATTTAGGATTACCGTATACAGCAGCAGTTGATGCGTGGATAATTTTTTTCACGTTATACTTTATACAAGATTGTAGAATATTTACAGTCGCCATGATATTTTCACTACAATCGTAAAGTGGCTGTTTTACAGATTCCTGCACAGAAACCTGCGCCGCTTGATGTATTACAAAGTCTGGTTTTTCTATCATAAAAATTTTATCAATATCAGGATCTCGTACATCAAAATGATAAAAAGCAACTCCCGATGGAATATGATACTTATGCCCAGTAGCTAAATTATCAATAACTACTGTCTCTATATTGTTTTCCAATAAGGATTCAACAATATGTGAACCAATAAAACCTGCCCCGCCTGTGACTAAAACTTTCAAATATTTACCCTCCCCAAAAACTATATTTCTTTACATATAAGACAAGTAAAAATCTCTGTTTTTTAATTAATGAAGTTATCATTTCTATAAAATCAATATTGTTACAATTTATGTAAACTTTTTCTACAGTATGCTCTATAGTTCATTAATATCAGCTTAAAGCAGCTAACAAACAATGATGCTTTTGTTTTCCTGTGTTTCAGCAGTTTGTTCTATCTATTTCACAATCACACTTTTCTGCATATGAAGCTGAAGTTTATATAAAGTGAAACTTCCATCAGCGGGGGATTCTTCATCCCCTACTGATGGAAATCTCCCACCAATCGGGCTTTTACGGGCAGTTATCCCCCACCTAGCTTCTTCGCTTCTCTCTAAATCTTGAGGTGGGGGTCTTACTGCCCACGAATAGCGGGATAAATCCGAATGATGACTGTATAATAACGGTTGATTTTTTCCTTCTTTTATTTGTTTACCTGCCAACTTAATAGCCTTATCCGAAAGTCACAGATGTCTATATCGTCTAGTTCATGATGGTGCCTAAACTGGCAATCAAAGCTTTGTTCTGTCTTTGCATATAAAAAGACCTCAATAATCATAAAGAGTCGAGAGGTCTCTATGTTTTCTTATTGCTTACTTAGAGAGACTAGTCAGAAAATGAGGTTGGGTGACAAGGTGAGATCGGATTACAATCGTTGCAATCATTCTTTCTAATACAAACCTTGACAATGTCTTTTTCAATAACTTTCCAGAATACCTCAACAGTGCTTCCTGCTTTATATCCTGGGCGTGTTCCGAAATTTTGTGGTCTTGGTGTACCGTTACATAAAACGGCAAATCCACAAACTTCGAAATGGTCTCCTTCGTTTGCATCATCACGGTCAATGATACATTGGAATGCTCTTTCGTCACAAATGACTTTCTTACATCGTTTTCCTTTTTCATCCACAGCTATGAACGTAATTTTTTTCGCTAGCGAGCCGCAAATGATGACTTTTTCAGGGCAAACATCTTCAACAACAGGCGGTTGTGTGAAAAACACCTCAGTTTTAACGTCATGCCCAACTAATGCAGGCGGAACGAGCTTTGTTTTAAATTCAACGACTACTTGACAGCAAGTTTGCGGGTTTGGAATCGTGCATACAGTTGGCGTTGTTGTTACAGGACCAAAAGAGCCACTTAAACAGATACTATCCTTTCCCTCGATACCTTTGAAATGTAATCCAATGCTTTGGAACTGTGCCTCCGTAAACGATGTAGTGGAACAAATAACAAATGTACCCGAATTACCCGGATTAATTCTTTGTGATTGCGTTTTAAACTTTTGTACAATATCGGAATTCGGGAGACAACCTCTAAGACATTTCCCGCCACTTAAAGATCCTTCATTTCCTGGGCCTGACACCTGGGTAAATGGACCCGGGTTATTCACAGTTAAACCTAAAGAATCTATGAAACCTTTACTGCTCGGACTATTGGTTACTATAATTTCTGCGCACCCAGCATTTGGTCCGCTATTTATGATATTTACTGTAACGGTTGCTCGTAAAAGGGGAGCAGCTGAACATGGACCATTTCCCGTAATAATTGCAACTACTGACATATCAGTTTTACACTCCTTTTTAATAAATTTGAATGTAAAAAAAGAAAAAAATCTATTTCTGTCGAATTCCCCTCTTTTTCAAACTATAGTATGTGTTTACAATAATAATGGTTTGGATAAATTCATCATTGTGAGTCTTTTATTTGGTCCTTCATGATTCTTTCATTCATAATGAACGGGTCTGTTATAAGATGAATTAGTTTTTTCATCTTTCGTTGTTACACTTCGTCGTTCAGTTGCTGATTCTATCCCGTAAAACAAAATAAAACCCCCATCAGTCGAATACTGATGGGGGTTTCTGTCAATAGTTGGTTTATCTTACTTTTTCAATACATACCTTAACAATATCTTTTTCTACAAAATTAAAGGCGACTGAATGATCTTGTCCGCCAAAATTTGCTTCATGCGCGAAAACCTCGCACAAAATACCCTGATGGATAATACGGAATTGATCCCCTTCCTTGATGCCATCCTGTTGAGTAATACCGCATTGATCATCCCCTTCCTTCTTATCATTTTGTTCAATCAGACATTGAAATGGGACATCGTCTTTAATTACATGGTTCTCAACCTCACAACCATCTATTACTGCCGTATAGGTTATGGTTTTATGAATCACACCACAAATAACAACCACTTCCGGACATACCTTTTCAATGTTAGCTACTACCGTTTTAGTGGCACGGGCAGTTCCCCTTTTTGCAGGAGGCACCAGTTGCGTCTTATGCTCCACTATAATTTTACAACATAATTCTTTCCGAGGAATACGGGGTGAAAACGCACAAATACAATGACAACTTAATGTTCTAATAGCTCCATTACAATCTTTCCCTGTAATACACCCATCCTCAGGATCAAATTTTATAAAAGTCAGGGTAATCATTCTAGAGGCTCCCCTTAATAAGAAATCAACCTCAATTCCTGGTATTAAGTTACATAATTGATTACAAAAACCATTCATTTCGAGCACCTCCTTCACTTAAATTTCGGTACTATATTATTTTATGTCATTATCATTGTTGTTGTATGGGCATGCAAATAGGCGGATAAGCCTTGATATAACTAAATGGATCCGCCAATCATTTCTGTAATTGTGCTGACGACTTGTGATGACTTTTTTGATCTTACTGTTTGTATGTTCTAAGGTATGTTAAAGAATCTCAATGGGTTACTGTAACGCTATAGTCGATTTTTACAGTGCGGGAATTGAGAACATTCTTATTAAATTCGCGGAGCAGGAAATACTCTATAACTTTATCTTTAAAAATGTAACATTTGAATTTATAATTTTAATCATTGGATAAAGTGAAACTTCCATTAGTGGGGGTTTTCTTCAGCCCCCACTGATGGTTAGTTGAACCAATCGAGCTTTTACGGGCAGTTATCCCCCACCTATCTTCTTCGCTTCTCTCAATCTTGAGGTGGGAGTCTTACTGCCCGCGAATAGCGGGATAAGTGATAATCTAACTCTTTCCTCCCTACTCTTATTCTCGATGCCAACCGTTATCATTGCCTAGTTTGGTCCTACTAATGAGAAACTGTAACAGAAGTGTACCGTATAACCGATATGAAGGTGCTCTGTATGACATCGGGAACGCCGTAGTACTCCTCTGTTAGAATACAAATTAGCCAATGGAATCAGCATCGCTGCACTGGTTCCATTCCTATTGTCTAATCCCATTCCTTTTGCTACATTAGTAATATTAATATTCAACTGATTACACAACTTTGCTAGTTCATTAATATAAGAGACTTTCAAATTCAAAAATGAGTTCGCTTCATATTTAATCGACTCTACTGCTCTTTGTGTCGTTTCCTTTAAACTTTACATTTAAAAAGCCCTCCTGAATCGTATTTTTTACAATTCAAGAGGGCTTTTTATTTTATAAATATAGTTAATTTATCTTTTCGTACTAACCTAAAATATGATATCCAGAATCCACATGAATATTCTCACCAGTAACACCGCTTGCTAGGTCACTGAATAAGAATAACGCTGTATTTCCTACTTCTTCTTGCGTTACGTTACGACGAAGTGGTGCGCGTTCTTCAATTTGTTTTAAAATGCTGTTGAAATCGCCAACACCTTTTGCTGATAATGTGCGAATTGGTCCTGCAGATACTGAGTTGACACGGATATTATGCTTTCCTAAGTCGTTCGCTAAATATTTTACGCTCGCGTCTAATGATGCTTTTGCAACACCCATTACGTTGTAGTTCGATACAACACGCTCGCCGCCTAGATATGTTAGCGTTACGATGCTTCCACCTTCTGTCATCACTTCTTTCGCTGCTCTTGCTACAGCTGTTAATGAGAATGAGCTAATATTTTGAGCTAACAAGAAGCCATTACGAGATGTATCAACGAACTCACCTTTTAAATCATCACGTTCTGCGAATGCAATGCAATGAGCCAGTCCATGAATAACTCCAACCTCTTCCTTAATCGTTTGGAAGCAGCTTGCAATATCTTCGTCGCTTGTTACATCACATGGTAATACAAGTGATTTTTGTCCTTCTAATGATTCCGCTAAATCACGTACATTTTTTTCTAAACGTTCACCTGCGTAAGTGAAGATTAAGTTTGCTCCTGCATTATGTAATGAACGCGCGATTCCCCAAGCGATGCTTCGTTGGTTTGCAACGCCCATTACGACAATATTTTTTCCTTTTACATTGAGAAGATTCATGTATTTATCCTCCTATATTCATAAATTATAGTTGTTATTAGAACCTGGTACTATTTTTATATTAACATAAAATACTCTAAAGGCAAACAAAAATCACTAGCCCAAATTCACTAGTGATTCTTTGTTTCGCTAAAGAAGCGTTCTAATCCTTCTTCCCAAGATGGCATCTGTGAGAAATCATTTAATTTTAACATTTTATGCTTTAAAGTTGAATATTTGTGAGCCCCTTATTTTTCTTTTAATGGTCGCCACCACTGCACGTTTTGTTTATACCAATGAACTGTTTCTTCGATTCCTTGCTTAAACGTATACATCGGCTGCCATCCTAATTCTTGTTTTACTTTTTTCGCATCAATTACATAGCGGCGGTCGTGTCCTAAGCGATCCGTAACATGATGAATATCATCTTTTCCTTTTTTCAGCAACGCCAAAATCTGCTCAACAACTTCTACATTTGTTTTTTCATTATCTCCGCCAATGTTATACACTTCCCCAATTTTCCCTTTATGCAGTACAGCATCAATTGCACTACAATGGTCATTAACATGAAGCCAATCTCTTATATTCAATCCATCTCCGTATAACGGCAATTTCTTCCCTTCAAGTGCATTTGTAATCATAAGTGGAATTAATTTCTCTGGATATTGATATGGTCCATAGTTATTGGAACAACGTGTGACAATAATAGGTAATTGATACGTTTTGTAATACGATAAAGCAATCATATCCGCACTCGCCTTACTAGAAGAATACGGACTGCTCGGATCTAACGGTGTTTGTTCTGTAAATTTCCCTACTTCTCCTAATGAGCCATACACTTCATCTGTTGAGACTTGCACCATTTTTATATGAGGGTATTTTTTGACCAGCTCTAATAACGTTACCGTTCCAATTATATTCGTATCATAGAAAGGAATAGGATTTTCAATGCTACGATCAACATGTGATTCCGCTGCAAAGTTAACAATGGCATCTACCTTATACTTCTGAACAACATATTCTAAAAGTTCACGATTTTGAATCATGCCTTTTAGAAAAACATAGCGAGGGTCTTGCTCAACAGAACGTAAATTTTCAAGATTACCACTATATGTTAACGCGTCATAATTAATAACATGGTAATTTTCGTATACTTTCAATATATAATGAACAAAATTACTACCAATGAATCCAGCTCCGCCTGTTACTAATATATTCATAGACAACTCTCCTACTAAAAAACAATCTTTACACTCAATAAGCAATGGCAGTAACCGATCTTTTTTTGACAAAATGGGCTCTTTTACCGGCCACGAATGTTCAAATCTTTATCGCTCCAACGCACACCGCTATCGTGTACAGCACTATAATACTCATCAACTTTATACATAACAACTGTATAATGAAGACACCATGTCCGCATTTGGTTAGAAGCACCTACAAAATAACCTGCTTTACGAAATTCAAATGAATGTGAAACATCATAAAGTAAAACTTCCATCAGTGGGGGGGCTTTATCCCCCCACTGATGGTTAACCAACCGGTCTTTTACGGGCAGTTATCCCCCACCTATCTTCTTCACTTTTCTCTGAATCTTGAGGTGGGGGTCTTACTGCCCACGAATAGCGGGATAAAAATTTTATGTTATAACACTCCACACATCTGACATTCCCAACTTAAATCTAAACAACATATTTGCAAACAACAAAAAATCGGCTAAGATGGTAATAGTGTCTTTTTTAATAACAATGAGTCATAGAAAGGAATACAGTACGGTGAAAGATAAAAATTCTCGATATCAAATAGATTACGTCTTGATAATGATTGTACTTGCAATCGCTATAGTAAGTTGCTTTGCCATCGCCAGTGCACAGCCATCCTTGCCACCAAATTTACAAAAGGTTAACTTCGTTGCGCAGCAAATCAAATGGTATATAATTGGGATTATTGCAGTTGTTGCAGTTATGATTATCGACTTCGATCGCTATAAACAAATTTGTTGGTATTTATACGGATTCGCAATGGTTCTTCTTCTTGGACTTGAGTTTCATTTTCCGGGCGCGGTAACAATTAAAGGGGCAACAGCTTGGTACGCAATTCCAGGTATCGGTAATTTCCAACCCTCAGAAATCATGAAACTCTTTTTAATTCTTGTAGTTGGACGCATTATCGTAGACCATAATGAAAAATATACGATTCGAACGTCACGAGAAGATCTACTCTTACTTGGAAAAATATTTGCAGCGAGTTTACCACCATTACTGTTAATCGCAAAAGAACCAGATTTAGGGAATACAATGGTAATTTCAGCAATGCTTGCAGCCATGATTTTAGTATCCGGTATACGTTGGCGCTTTATTTTCGGTTTAGCTGGCATTGTCGCTGGAGTTGCTGCACTACTCGTTTATATTTACTTTGCACACACAGCATTTTTTAAAGCACATATTTTAAAAGAGTATCAGCTAGATCGTTTCTACGGCTGGTTAGCACCTTATGAATACCCAACACAGGGTTATCAATTAACTCAAGCCCTTTTAGCTACCGGATCAGGCGAGTTATACGGAAAAGGTTGGGACGGTGCAGAAGTATACTTCCCTGAACCTCATACCGATTTTATTTTTACAAATATTGCTGAGAAATTCGGATTTTTAGGAGGAAGCGTCGTTATTTCACTCTACTTCCTACTCATTTATCGCATGATTCATATTGCGTTAGAAAGCAATGATCCATACGGAAGTTATATATGTGCGGGAACCGTCGGGATGTTTACATTCCAAGTGTTCCAAAATATTGGCATGACAATCGGGCTACTTCCTATTACCGGGATTACATTACCGCTTTTAAGTTACGGTGGTAGTTCCTTGCTCACCTATATGATTGCGATTGGCTTCATTCTGAATGTACAGTCACGAACAAAGAAATTTATGTTTGATTAAACCATATCCTAGTGGATATGGTTTTTTTCTTGCCCTTGTAGCGGTATACTAATCAAAAAAAGAGTAGGTGATCCAATATGAAGTATGATGTTATCGGAGATATTCATGGCTGTTTAGAGGAGTTTCAATCATTAACAAAACAACTTGGCTATAAATGGGATAGCGGGTTACCTGTTCATCCACAAAAACGACAACTTGCTTTCGTCGGTGATATTACAGACCGTGGTCCTCATTCTCTTCGCATGATTGAAATTGTGTGGGACCTTGTCCTACATAAAAAAGAAGCATATTATGCCCCCGGTAATCATTGTAATAAATTATATCGTTACTTCCTTGGGCGCAAAGTGCAAGTAGCGCACGGCCTAGAAACAACCGTTGCAGAATACGAAGCATTAAGTACACGTGAGCAAAAAATCATACAGAAAAAGTTTATTGATCTTTACGAACAGTCGCCTCTCTATCACGTGCTGGATAACGGAAAACTCGTTGTTTGTCACGCTGGTATTCGCCAAGATTATATCGGGAGAAGTGATAAAAAAGTCCAAACTTTCGTCTTGTACGGTGATATTACAGGTGAAAAGCACCCTGACGGTTCTCCTGTCCGCCGTGACTGGGCGAAACATTATACTGGAGATGCTTGGATTGTATACGGACATACACCCGTACCAGAACCTCGATTCGTCAATCATACTGTGAATATCGATACTGGATCAGTATTTGGCGGAAAATTAACAGGACTTCGTTATCCGGAAATGGAAACGGTGTCCGTTCCTTCTTCAATGCCGTTTGTACCGGAGAAATTTCGTTCTATTGACTAAAAAAAGCTGATGGAATCATTATTCCATCAGCTTTCTCATATCTTCCGGCAACTCCGCATGAAATGTAAGCTGCTTTTCTAATACAGGATGATAAAATGTTAAATTTGTACTATGCAATGCTTGTCTCTTTATTTCATCCGTTTTCCCACCATACAAATCATCACCAAGTAATGCATGGCCGAGATGCGCCATATGTACTCTAATTTGATGCGTCCGTCCTGTTTCTAGTTGAAGTGCCACATGCGTCTTACCTTTCAATCTCTTTTGCACATCGAAGTGAGTAACTGCTCGCTGCCCATCTTCACGGACCATGCGCTCAATAATACTATCATCTTTTCGTGCAATGGGAGCATCAATTGTTCCGCTGTCCTCCGCTATCGTTCCATGAACAATCGCTTCATATGTTCTTTTCACTTGTTTTTGCTGATGCTGCTTTGATAGCAAATGGTGAATAAAACGATTTTTTGCAATTAACATTAAACCAGATGTATCCCGGTCGAGCCTTGTTACAATATGTACTGTACTTGCAAGGTTTTGCTGATCATAATAATGCAAAAGAGCATTAGCTACACTCCCGCTTGGATGCTCTCTTGATGGAATTGTTGACATATACGGCCGCTTATTAATAACAAGAACAGAATCGTCTTCATACACAATCGAAAGTGGGATATTCTCGCTTAGCATTCCTTCACTTCTTTGCTCAGGTGGGAAGTATACTGCTAACTTCTCTCCCTCTTGCAAAACATGACGTACATTTACAGAATGTCCGTTCACTTCAATAGCTCCGCCATGAAACTTTATATCTGTTAACGCTGCTTTAGAAATACTCTTCGCTTTCAAAAACTCTCGAATAAGCATTCCATCATCTGTTTCTGTTATACACCAAGTTAAAGTAAACCTTCTCAACTGCATAACTCTATTCTATTCCTCTCTACCAGTGTTCTTTAAGTGTTCCCAATGTATCCTGAGCCCGATTGGCTCAACTAACTAGCAACGGGAAAAACGTCCGCTGCTAGTTAGTTAAGCTTTACTGATCTGCCACAAAGGAATCACGCACTCGTTTCCAAAATGGAAATGGACGAAACCGCACAAATCGAACCCTTTGATTTGCCACCCGGTATTGAATCGATTTAACATCTTGATGATCCATCGTCAAATGATCAATTGTAATTTGCAAGTTCATTCCAGTAGCTGGTTTTAACACACACGTATGATGCTTCGGTAATACGAGCGGAGATCCAACTGTACGAAAAACTCGATTGTTAATAGACGCCATTTCTGTAATTTGAATGGCTTCCAAGGATGGATGAATAATCGCTCCGCCCAGTGCTTTATTATACGCGGTACTCCCAGAAGGTGTTGAAATACAAAGACCGTCACCGCGAAATGTTTCAAAGTATTCACCGCGAATTTCTACATCCATAACAAGCGTTCCTTCGTTGCTTTTTACCGTCGCTTCATTTAGCGCTAAAAATTGTGATTCTTTACTTCCATTCATGTAACGAATAATGACCTCTAATAATGGATATTCAACAACTTGAAAAGGCGTTTTCGCAATCGCAATGACAAGCTTCTCAACTTCTGTTGGTAACCAATCTGCATAAAATCCTAAATGCCCGGTATGCACACCGACAAACGCTGTTTTGTCTAACCGATTCTGATAGCGATGAAACGCATGCAGCAGTGTTCCATCTCCTCCAACAGAAATTACAATATCTGGCTCTATTTCATCCATTGTAAATTCAAAATTGCATAAGTACTCTGTCATCGTACTTGTAAGCTCATTTGATGATTGATCTCCCTTTGACATAATTGCAAATTTCATCGCCCAACACCCTTTAGATTATTATTCTGTTTCTTTCGCCTCTTGCTTGCGCGAAAAAATCTTTTGTGCTTCTTTGATTTCAAGACGAATCGAAGACATTTCTTCGTCTAATAGATAAGCTGCTTCAGCTGCGCGCTGCAAACGCACTTTAATATCTTCTGGAAAGCGCCCACGATATTTATAATTTAAAGAATGCTCGATTGTTGCCCAAAAATTCATTGCTAACGTTCGAATTTGAATTTCAACTAACACTTTTTTCTCCCCACGAATCGTTTGCACAGGATAACTAATGACAACGTGATAGGAACGATAGCCACTTTCCTTCTTTTGCGTCACATAATCGCGTTCTTCCACAATTTCAAAATCGTTACGTTTTCGTAAAAATTCTACAACTGGCTTAATATCATCAACAAATTGACACATCATGCGAAGCCCAGCAATATCTTGCATTTCTTCCTGCAAACGATCGAGTGGAATATTGCGTTTTGCTGCTTTATCAATAATACTTGCGACGGATTTGACTCTACCTGTTACAAACTCAATGGGCGAATGTTCAGCCAACATTTCAAACTGAGAACGCATTCCTTTTAATTTTACTTTCAACTCTCCTACAGCTTGATGATAGGGAGCTAAAAATTCTTCCCAATTTCGATCCAATGTAACCACCACCAAAACAAATCAGTTTCTTCTATCCCGCTCTAATGGGCAGTATCTTTAGGTGTTTCACGATGCAAAACTGCCCATATGAGCCCGATTGGTTCAACTAACCGTCAGTACGATAATGCCTCCACTGACAGAAGTTTCACTTTACAGAAACACTTTTTCTACTGCATTTACGAGTTCCTCACCGTAATTCGCATTTCCTTCGATATTTTCAATTAAATATTCCAATTCTTCTTTCATTTGTTCTAACTCGATTTCAACGTCATGAATACGAACAAACATTGTTTCATCGTTCTTCATTGCATTTTTTAAATCTTCCCAGCACGTATGCGGGATACTCACGTAAATAAAAGAGGTTTCATTCTCTAAAATATATAAAAATGATAAATTGTCTGAATCTACAAGTACGTGACTACGTGCCTTTAAACCGTCTACACGTAGCTCTGTATTTTCCGCACAAAAAATAAGAGCATCTTCTCTTTTTTCTACGCTCTTAACTTGAATTTTATTTTGCATGCTTTAACTCCTCCATATCATACTTCCTGTCATAATCAACACTTTTATTGTAACATAACATACAACGAAACAAATAAAACATTGAATGAAATTTAGGAAAAAGCGATAATGAGTACCAGATATTTCACAAAAGGAGAGCGCATATGCAACAAGAAATTGAAATCGAATTTAAAAACATGGTCACAAAAGAGGAATTCCATTCTTTATGTCAGGCATTTTCTATTACAACATTCGCAAAACAAGTAAATCACTATTTCGAAACGCCTACATTTTCATTAAAAAATGCTGGCTCTGCACTTCGTATTCGTTGTAAAAATAATACTTATACACTAACACTAAAACAACCGGCAGAGATTGGATTGTTAGAGACGCATCAAGCTTTAACAGAAGAAGAAGCTAAAACAATGATTGAAACAAATAGGTTAATCAAGGGAGCTGTTTCCAAGCAATTAGAAACCCTACAAATTCCTGTTTCTTCATTACAATACATGGGAAGCTTAACAACAGAGCGAGCAGAAACAACATTTGAAGGCGGTACCCTCGTATTCGATCATAGTTTTTATTACGAACATGATGATTATGAACTTGAATACGAAGTAAGCGATGAACAGTTTGGCCAAGCAGCATTTGCTTCTTTATTAAAAGAACATAATATTCCTATCAGACATACAAAAAACAAAGTGCAACGCTTTTTTCTTGCCAAAGGCCAAAAAGAACAATAAACTAGCAAAGGATTGATTAAGAGCTATTTATTTGCTCTTCGTGACAATCCGTTGCTACAATAAAGTAAGTGAAACTTCCATCAGTGGACGTTGTCGCACTGATGGTTACATTCGGGCACAGGTCAGCAGTTAGCCCCCTATCTCCTTTGAATGATTTCTCATGAAGTTGAGGTGGAGATCTTACTGCCTACAAGTAGCGGGATAGATATACATTTGATGGAAAAAGGAGTTACAAGGATGAACAAGCAACCAACGACACCATTTGAAGCAATTGGCGGTGAACAAGGCATTGCAAAATTAGTCGATACATTTTATTCCTATGTCAGTAAACACCCTGACTTATCTCCCATCTTCCCAGACGATTTAACAGAAACTGCTAGGAAGCAAAAACAATTTTTAACACAATATTTAGGAGGACCAAGCCTTTATACAGAAGAGCATGGTCACCCAATGTTACGTGCTCGTCATCTGCCGTTCGAAATTACACCAAAACGCGCGAAAGCTTGGCTCTCTTGTATGGAACAAGCGATGGATGATACCGATGTACACGGACCGATTCGTGATTTTGTATTTGAACGTTTGACGTTAACGGCGCAGCACATGGTCAATACTCCCGAAACAGGTGAAGCTTAATGGAAAAACAGGAAGCAAAACATATTGCATCAATCTCGCCTTCCAAATGTGAGCCTAAGTCTGTAGAAGCATATTTATTTATTGATCCACTTTGCAAAGATTGTTGGGACATCGAGCCATTGATGATTAAACTATGGCTCGAATATGGAAAATATTTTTCACTCCGTCACATTGTTACCGGTAAGGTAGAAGGGGCCATCTCCCCATCACACAAATGGAATAAACCTGCTAATATTCGATTTGTGTGGGAAAAAACAACAAGTTTACACGGATTTTCTTGCGACGGAAAAGTATATACGCACGGGGCTTCATCAACTCCGTATATAACTTCGCTTGCCATTAAGGCGGCAGAATTACAAGGTCGAAAAGCAGGTTCGAAATTTTTACGAAAACTTCAAGAATCCATTTTGCTTGAAAATATATCAAAGCCAGATATGGATATGCTGCTTATATGCGCGAAACAAAGCGGAATTGATATTGAAGAATTTAAACAGGATTTACATTCTGTCAGTGCCGCAAAAGCATTTCAATGTGATTTGAAATTTACAAATGAAATGCACATTACAGAAATTCCTTCTCTCGTTTTCTTTCATGCTAATTCAAATGAAGAAGGAATTAAAATTGCTGGTATTTATTCTTACGATGTATATGTACAAGTATTAAAAGAAATTGTAAAAGAAGAAATTGAACCACAACCACTTCCTTCTCTAGAGGTATTACTAGAGCACGTTCAGTTTATGTCAACAAAAGAAATTGCCTTTATTTATAATTACTCTCAAAATGAAATCGAACGAGAAATGAAAAAATTGCTACTGAAAAGAAAAGTACGTATGATTGATACAAAACGAGAGCGTTATTGGAAATGGATTACAAAAGAAAACGACCTGGTGTAAAACACCAGGTCGTTTTCTTTACGGCTTATAAAAATATTAAAGGGGATGGGAGAAATTTCACGTTCAAACAAAGGGGTATATGTTTGTATGTGAATTCGTTCACATCTATTATATTACAAGATTCGACGTCAGATGACAACCTTTTTTGTCGAATTTCACATTTCTGTCACATTCTAAACGTTTTCATTTCGGAATATAGTATATAAAGAGTATTTGTCCCGCTATTCGCGGGCAGTAAGACCCCCACCTCAAGATTGTGAGGAACTCGAAGAAGATAGGTGGGGGATAACTGCTGGCATGCGCCCGATTGGTTCAACTAACTATCAGTGGGAATGAAAAAAACCCACTGATGGAAGTTTCACTTTATAGGAGGGTTTCCATTGAAAACATCCCATCTTTTATTATTTATTTGTATCGTTTTCCTCTTCTTTTGTTTATACGTCCTATCATTGTTACAAGTATTCCCACTAATTTTATCACTTCCCCTTTTATTTGGAGCAATCGTATTGGCTGTATCATACTTCAATAACAAAAAGCGATTTAAAGGATTTTAAACAAAAACGAGAGTCATACGACTCTCGTTTTTCTTCTACTTCTCTTCAAATAGAAGTGCTTCTAATTCATTTAATTTCTCTTCAAATACTTGCATTGCTTCTTTTACAGGCTCTGATGAAGTCATATCAACACCAGCTTTTTTCAATACTTCAATCGGATAGTCAGAGCTTCCCGCTTTCAAGAACTCATTAATGTAACGTTCTACTGCTGGCTGACCTTCTTCTAAAATTTGTTTTGATAAGGCAGTTGCTGCACTAAAGCCTGTTGCATATTGATATACATAATAATTGTAGTAGAAATGCGGAATACGAGACCACTCTAAACCAATTTCTTTATCGATGACTAAACTATCACCGAAATACTTTTTATTTAGCTCATAGTAAATTTCCGTTAACATATCTGGTGTTACTGCATGACCTTCTTGCACTTTTTGATGAATAACGTGTTCAAACTCAGCAAACATTGTTTGACGGAATACTGTACCTCGGAAACCTTCTAAATAATGATTTAATAAGTATAGACGCTTCTTCTTATCATCTGTCGTTTTTAATAAATAATCATTTAGAAGTGCCTCATTACATGTAGACGCTACCTCCGCAACGAAAATTGAATAGTCACCGTACACATAAGGCTGTGTTTTTCTTGTATAGTAACTATGCACAGAATGACCAAATTCGTGAGCAAGCGTAAATAAATTATTTACATTATCATGCCAGTTCATTAAAACGTATGGATTTGTTCCATAAGCACCAGATGAATAAGCACCGCTTCGCTTCCCTTTATTTTCATATACATCTACCCAGCGATTTTCGTAAGCTTCTTTTAAAATATCAACATACTCTTCCCCAAGTACATTTAATGATTGTAATAACATATCTTGCGCTTCTTTATATGTTACGTTCATTTTCACTTCCGGTACGAGCGGTGTATATAAATCGTACATGTGCAATTCTTCTAATCCAAGTGCTCGTTTACGGATATCGATGTAACGATGTAATAAATGTAAGTTTTCATTTACTGTTTCCACAAGCTGATCATAAACAGACTCAGGAATATTATTATTGCTCAGTGCAGCTTGGCGAGCAGAATCATACTTACGAACATTCCCATAAAAATTATTTCGTTTAATTGCACCATTTAATGTGCTTGCAAATGTATTCTTATATTTTCCATACGTTTCATATACAGCATGAAAGGCATCATGGCGAACACGAGGATCATCACTTTCTAAAAATTGAATGTAGCGGCCATGAGTCACTTCTACCTCTTCCCCATTTTCATCTTGAATAGATGGAAACTTCAAGTCGGCATTATTTAATATACCAAATGTATTACTAGATGCGCCCATAACTTCAGAAGCCTGAGCTAATAACGCTTCTTCTGCTTCTGATAATACGTGAGGACGCTGACGTGTAATTTCCTCTAATGCATGCTCATATACTTTTAACTCTTTATTTTCTTGTAAAAATGAGCGCAATGTCTCTTCTGAAATCGTTAAAATTTCCGGCACAATGTACGCCATACTACTTGATACTTGTGAATATAAGCTTGTTGCACGGTCATTTAACGCTTGATAAGATGAATTTGTTGTATCTTGGTCGTAGCGCATATGTGCGTATGTATACAATTTACCAAGACGCATCGATACTTCATCTTCATACTGCAGCGTTTCTAACAACGCATTTGCCGATTCTCCAAGCTTTCCTTTAAATTCCGTAAGTTTTGGTAGTAACTCTTTCACCGCTTGAAATTCCGTTTCCCACTCTGCATCCGTTTGGAAAATATCTTCTAAGCGCCACGTGTTTTCTACTTCAACTTCACTACGTGCTGGCAGTGCTCTTACTTTTTTTTGTTCAGCCATGTGTAAACCCTCCTTATTCATATCTCCTAGTACAATTCGATTCTTCTTATACAATTCCTTCTGGGTACTTTTTTATTATATCCGTTTTCTCTTGACTCATGTTATACTTTGCTTCCACAAGCATAAGGGCCTCTGCTAAAAATAAGCGATCAAACTTCTGTATCTCTTTTTCTGTTTTTGGCACAAAAAAACATCGTACTTTTCGATATTTGTAAACATCAACTTGCTCAATCTTTCCAATCAAACATAAAAACTGCATATATTCTCTCACTGCCTGTTGCCAAAATGCTTGCGGAAAATACGGTAGTAACCGCCTATGAATCGCTCTATGCCTCTCAACATATTGAAAAATGGTATGCAACGAAAAATATTCTCCTACCGTAAATTTGCCTAGTAGCTCAATTAAAATGTAAGCTTGCCATATGAAAGAATGAGTACGAAATGCTAGGAGCGATGGTAAAGGGACACCAATTTCAGCAGGAAAACAAGATGGGGATATATGATGATGATAAAGAAGCTCTAAAAAGGAGCGCTCACTTCGCTTCCACATATGAATACCATTTGCACGGAGGCGCTGTTTTTTATTCATCCACTCTTTTTCTAAACATTGGATTGATATAGGTGATGTTGTAAGAAGAGTTGTTAATGTAGTCGTATGCAGCGGAAAATAAATTGCATGTGAAAAAACGATAGACGAGGAAAAAGGTAAAAGAAGATTGCATTTAAAAAAAGCTTTTGCATCAGGACAAA
The DNA here is from genome assembly GCF_002560985.1 of Bacillus sp. AFS018417. NCBI lineage: Bacteria > Bacillati > Bacillota > Bacilli > Caryophanales > Bacillaceae > Bacillus > Bacillus sp. AFS018417. Next base: position 241,606 of record NZ_NTTM01000004.1, on the reverse strand, counting down.
AATAAAGGAGATAAGGGTTTGAATGATATTGCACACAGCAGGAATGAAAAGAAGAAAGCGACATCCAATATGTTGCATGACGTTTTAACTGATTTCCTCCCAAGATCCATAATATTTGAATCCCTTCTTTCCAATACCCTTCCGTTCGTTTTAACAACTGCTCTGCTGATAAAGTTGCACATTGATATTCAATAGCGATTTGTCGATTACCAATTGTTACAAACAAATCAGGTCGCTGCTGAATCGTGGCCAAATAATGCTCGATTTTGATAGAACAAACTTGTGACTGAAGCCATCTGTATAACTGCTCTTTTCCCCGTAGGTGGTACGCCGATTCATTTTCAAGCTCGATTTTACAGCTATGTGATTTTTTATGAGCGAAATGCCACTGTTTTTGTTTTCCCAGTTTTAGCTGTACTTCTAAATGACAAATGGGACAGAAAAAGCGCTCGTTCTTCCGTAACATAGTGAGCTGTTTTTCCTTCCATCCATGAAGGAGATGAATTTCTTCCCCATTTTCTCTCTTTGCAACAAACATCAAATCACTTCCTTTCTTCCGTATGGACTATTCTACAATGACGAGCGAATTCCTGCTGTAATGAAAAAAGACTCATTTCCATGAGTCTTTAGAGTAAAGGAGACAATAACCGATATGTCGATTCCACAATCCGCATCACAAGGTGGCGGTTCTTAAAGCGATCAACATAAATTTCATTTGATACCTGCAAATCTCCTTCAAAATCTGCCACAAGCTTGCGAATACTGTTTGTATCATATAAAAAGGCATTCACCTCAAAATTCAAATGAAAACTTCTCATATCCATATTTGCTGTTCCAATTGATGCCAAATCAGAATCAACAATCACAACCTTGCTGTGTAAAAAACCTTTTTCATATTCATATATTTTTACGCCTGCCTCTAATAATTCTGGAAAATAAGAACGAGACGCATAAAATACAGTCCTCTTATCCGGTTTGCTCGGCATTAACAAGCGAACATCAATACCTGCTAAGGCCGCTACTTTTAATGCTGATAAAATATCATCATCTGGAATAAAATATGGCGTCGCAATCCAAATTGATTTCCTTGCTGAAGCAATCATCGCAAAATATAAATGCTTAATCGTTTCCCATTTACTATCAGGTCCGCCCGCAACGAGCTGCACGCCCCCCTGTTCATCTCCCTCTACGATATCGACTTGTAAATAGTCTGATGTTAATATTGCTTCACCTGTCATGTAAAACCAATCTTGTAAAAAGATAAGCTGCAAACTTTGTACCGCTTCACCTCGTAAATATAAATGAGTATCTCGCCAAAACCCAAAATATTTATTTTCCCCTAAATATTCATCTCCAATGTTTAAACCGCCAACGAAGCCTTCATTTCCATCAATGACAACAATTTTCCGGTGATTTCGATAGTTAATTTTGTCATTTAAAATAGGAAAGCGAACAGGAAAAAACGGCACCATCTCAACACCTGCATTATTTAATTCCTCAATATATGTCTTTGACAGTTTAAAACTCCCTACTGCATCGTATAAAAATCGAACTGTCACGCCTTCTTTTGCTTTTTGGATGAGAATGTCTTTAATTTTTGTACCAATTTTATCATCACGCACAATGTAATATTCCATATGGATATGATGCTTGGCCTTTTTCAATCCATCTAAAATTGCTTGAAATGTCTCTTTCCCATTTGTTAATACTCTCGTTTCCGTATGAAAAGAAATATTTAATGCCCCAAGACGGTCTGCTAGCCGAAACAATAATTCTTGATGTTCATGTTTTTTCAATATACGGTCATGATAATACTCATGCCCTTTATATTGTAAAAACGCCTGCTCGTCTAAAAGCGCCTTCTTTTGAAACATTCGTTTTCTCCGAAAATTTTGTCCAAATAGAAGATATGCAAAAAAACCTACTACTGGAAAAATCCCAAGCACAATTAACCAAGTTAATGTTTTCGAGGGATTACGATTTTCTAAAAAAATCACAGATCCAATTAGAAATGCTGATATCGTAAATAGAGTACTTAAAATTCCCAAAAATGAAATATCTTTAATCCCAATTACATCTGAATAAAATGTTACATCAATAAATAGACGTAACGAAATAAACACAACGAATAAACCAATCAAAAAGAAAAATAGCTTCAATATATTTTTCATTTCTGCCCCCTTACCTACACTTTTCATATATACATTTAAAAAGCCGATTTCAATATAAAGAAATCGGCCTACATTCCAGGAGAAAAATGATTACGAATTGTTTCAAGTGCATTTTCAGAAACAATTTGCTTTCCGTATTCATAAACGCGATGAATCGTTAAAGCGGATTCTTCTCCATATTCTAATATTACACTTAAAATACGGTCAATCTCCTCTTCATCGTGCACTACCTCATCAAATTCGACATATAGATAATAGCGGTCTTCAAATGAATATAATTCATCTTTTATCTCTTCAAATATAAGTCGATGACTTAATGAAATAACATGCTCAAAATCGTCGAATTTAATTAAAAAACCGAATATACCATCTTCATTAAAAATCGCTCCGGTTTCTTCTTCTATTTCCTGTTCAAATAACGATTCAATTCGCTCATCAAGGGGAATATCGATAATTTTATCGAGGCCAATTGGTAATTCTAATTTTTGCCCGTCTTTCGAAAGCTGCGCTTTCGTCACAAGTACTTCAATTCCTTTTTCAAGTGCTTGAACTTGAATCCAAAGCGGTCCATCAATAAAAAAGTCGTCATGGTCACGCGCTTCATCCATCATTTCCCAAAACAGCTGTTCACTTCTATCGCGGTTATACCAAATCTCTTCACGGTTAAATCCGCGGTCTTCTATATCAATGTACGAGATATAAAATTTCATCGTATGATCATTAACTCTTTCAATATCCAAAATGCACCTCTCCCTTCCTATTTGGAATGGTTATGAAGGGATTCCCCAATCATATTACAAAAAAAGTTAGAATCTTGTACTCTCATTTTATGATAAGATGCTCCAGAATGGAAATAAAATCACCATATTTTAAAAAAAAACAGTCATTTACCTAATTTTTCATTTGATAAAGTACGCTTCTTGACGAAATAATGACTCCTCCATATTTCAAGAAAGGCATTGGACATGTTATTCATGTAAATGATTGTCCTATATTCTTTTTTCCTGCATATGATGTAAACGAAACAAACTAAAAAAGACATTCCTTCTTCTCTAATTTACAATACATTTACCGTTCATATTAATCACAATCCTTTTCTTACATAGTGATTCTAACTAAAACAAATCTGATTCTAATAGGCAGTGTTTCTGTCTATTAGGACTGAACAAACGGAGGCAAACTGAATGGATTTAGACTTTCTCTCATCCATCCTTATAATCGTTGGTATCGACATTGTACTAGGCGGTGACAACGCGATTGTCATCGCACTCGCAAGTCGCAATTTACCAGAAACAGAGCGAAATAAAGCGATTGTTTTAGGAACTGGTTTAGCCATCATACTACGTATCTTCCTCACAGTACTTGCCGTTTATTTGCTTAACATTCCATTTTTACAATTAACTGGCGGGATTTTACTTACTCTCATCGCAATCAATCTGCTCACAGATAACAATCATGATCTTTCTAGTATTAAGGCAAAGACAACCTTATTTCAAGCCGTACGAACAATCGTTTTCGCAGACCTTGTTATGGGATTCGATAATGTACTTGCAATCGCCGGGGCTGCACATGGAAATATTGCATTAGTTATTATCGGATTACTCATTTCTATTCCTATTATCATTTGGGGAAGTAAACTCATTTTATTATGCATGGAAAGATTTCCTCTTCTCGTTTATATTGGTGCTGCTATCTTAGCTTACACAGCGGGTAATATGGTAGCACATGAAAAATTTTTCACATCATTTTTCGAGAAGAATCCATTTTTCACAGCAAGTATTCCCGTTCTCTTCACGATTACAGTATTACTCGTTGGAATTCTTGTAAACCAAGTAAAGCTGCGAAATACATGAAGTTCAACTACTCAGACGCCTGGTGTCCTGTTATGAAAATGTTTTTGACTGAGCATCGTTGGTCTAATTAGATTTCCCTATTCTTATTTTTCTACTTTAGTAAAATAAAGATTTAGACTGATGACTCAGTTTCTTTCATGAAGAAAATTTTTATTAAAATAAAATATTAGACTAAATAGTAAATATACGATTTTTATATGGGCAATAAGGACCATTCTGAGAAAGCACACTTCATAAAATCGGTATGTATACATTCTTGCATAAAGCTTTTAAAAAAGAAAAAGGGGAATTTTCATGCAAATAATCCGACAATGGAACCAAGAAGATAGTAATTACATTAGACAGAAGGTTATAGAATATAATACTTCACAACTACCAGATGAAGTAAAATCTCCTTCTGAGAATGTAAGCCTTGTGGTAAGAGACGAAGAAGGAAACATAATAGGTGGTATAACAGGAACCATCTTTTGGCGTCACATGCATATTGATTATCTATGGGTAGATAATCAATTACGCCATAAAGGATACGGAACTAAGTTACTACATAAAATGGAAGAGGTTGCAAAAGAGAAGAAATGTAGACTTATTATACTTGATACTTTCAGTTTCCAAGCTCCTGAATTTTACAAAAAACATGGCTATAAAGAATTTGGTCTCATTGAGGATTACCCAAAAGGATTCCGCCAACATTTTTTAGAAAAAAGACTGGAAGCATAACTTTCGATAACAAGAATTATGTAAATGTTATCTCCTTTTAGCAAAATACGACATGTTTTATTCGTACAAAAAAAGGAGCTAATGGCCCACATTCCGCTAAAGCAGAATTGGGAATCAGCTCCTTTTCATATTATATTAATTTACAAGACGTTGCGCTTCGCGTAATTGAAATGTTCTCACTGTACGTGGTAAAAAGCGGCGAATTTCATCTTCGTTATAACCAACTTGTAGGCGTTTTTCATCAATTATAATAGGACGACGAAGAATACCTGGGTAATCACGAATAAGCTTATATAAATCTTGAAGAGGTAAAGATTCTAAATTAATATTCAATTCCTGAAAAACTTTAGAACGAGTTGAAATAATTTCATCTGTTCCACTTTCTGTCATACGTAAAATCTCTTTAATTTCCTCAATCGATAATGGATCAGAGAAAATATTACGTTCTGTATAAGGAATATGGTTTTCCTCTAACCATAATTTCGCTTTTCTACAAGACGTACAACTTGGAGAACTATATAGTGTTACCATACATTACTCACTCTCCTTAAAAAAGTACACATTCTGTACTATTTCACATTTTCATAATTATGTTCAAACAAATTTTGTATCGCTTATGACTACTTGTCTAAAAATAAGGAATTTCAAAACTTGCAAGCGAACCTTTCTAAAAAAACAATTACTTTAAATAAGTAACTTCTATAATCATTATACAATAGAACAAGAAAGAAATATACAGTAAATTTTCTTCATAATATACATAAAAGTTATGTATACGATGTGTATTTTGTAAGAAAAATATGTGTATTCAGCTGATAGGAACACTTGTTCTTCTTCATTTTATCAAACTACATTCCTTCTGTCTACATACATATTTACTTAGGCACTATACTTGGATTTCACATTCTAAAAAACAAAAAGACGTCTTAGTACTTTACTAGGACGCCTTCAACCTGCATTGACTTTATTAAAAATCCCCTTGTGTAACTATTCTAGATAGGACAATGCCGCTCACACTTATTTTATAGGACGATGTTCTTTTATGACACGTAACGATTTCATCTCATAATCCTCGGCACCTTGTACAGGAAGACCTGCTTCTTTATTCTTTCTTGTATATATGAGGTTTTCTTCCGTAATAATCTCGCCAGGAATGAAAATAGGGATGCCTGGTGGATACACCATGACAAATTCGGCGATGATTCTTCCAACCGATTCTTCAAATGGGATCATTTCCGTTTCGGCATAAAAGGCATCACGCGGTGTTAACGCCAGCACCGGGATGTCCGGCAATAACACAGAAGTATTTATATTGAGATCAGCCTGATCTTGAAATGTGGCCGACAGTTCTTTCAATGCATGTACAAGTTTTGCTAGGTCCTCATCGGTATCACCAGGTGTAATGATACAAAGAATGTTATATAGGTCCGAAAGCTCGACTTCAATATTAAATTTTTCACGGAGCCACTTTTCTACATCGTACCCAGTAATGCCAAGCTCTTTTACCGAAATCAAAAGTTTTGTTGGATCCATAGCAACCGCAGCGTTCGTTCCTAAAATTTCACGACCAGCGCAGTACAAATAGTCAATTTCATTTATTTCGGCACGTGTTTGCTCTGCTAAACGAATCGTACGTTCCAATAAAGCTTGTCCCTCAGTCGCTAATCGTTTTCTTGCCACATCCAAAGAAGCAAGCAAGATATAAGAAGTGGATGTCGTCGTTAACATACTTAAAATCGTTTGTACATGCTTCGGTGAAACACGACTTCCTTGCACATTTAAAATGGAACTTTGCGTCAGTGAACTCCCTAGTTTATGCACACTTGTCGCTGCCATATCAGCACCTGCTTGCATAGCAGAAAGAGGCAGCTCATCATGAAAATGAATGTGAGCCCCATGTGCTTCGTCTACTAAAACCGGAATATCACGTGCATGAGCGATGTCCACAATTTTTTTCAAGTCGCCAGAGATCCCAAAATAGGTAGGATTAATCACAAGCACAGCTTTGGCATCTGGATACTGTACTAACGCTTTTTCTACGGATTCAGGTGTAATGCCGTGTGAAATACCGAGATTCGGATCAACCTCCGGATGGATGAAAATAGGTATTGCACCTGAGAAGATAATCCCGCTCATAATGGATTTGTGTACATTGCGCGGTACAAGAATTTTATCACCAGGTCCGCAAACACTCATCACCATTGTCATAATCACACCGCTCGTCCCTTGAACAGAAAAGAAGGTATGATCAGCACCAAATGCTGTAGCTGCCAAATCTTGCGCTTGTTTGATGATTCCTTTTGGCTGATGTAAATCATCTAAGGGAGCGATGTTGATTAAATCTATCGCAAGTACGTTTTCACCAATAAACTCTCTAAATTCAGGATCCATACCTTTTCCTTTTTTATGACCAGGAATATGGAATTGAATTGGTTCTTTTTCTGCATGTTCTACAAGTGCAGTAAACAATGGCGTGTTAGATTGAGAACACATTTTTAGCATCCACCTCTTCATTTATCTAATTTCCCTTTGTTTCCCCATCCATTTTAGAGACTTGAATGGAGAATCAACGGTTTATCCCGTACTAACGGGCAGTAAGACCCCCACTGATGGAAGTTTCACTTTATATTCAGTCTGTATTATGCAAATTAAGATTAGTTTTCCCGTACATAAAGTAGTTAACGTTTGTTATTTTTATCTAAAATAAAAATGATTCATGAACTTTACATGAATCATTTCTATTTATCCCGCTATTCGCGGGCAGTAAGATCCCCCACTTTATTACTTTTTCCATCCAAGTTTGTGCCCCGCACATTCCACAGTAACCACTTGAATAACGATAAAACATATGTTATGCAACCATTTCGGTATACAGCATTCTCCGTGCTTTACTTTTTATATACATAATTATTGAATGTTGTTTACTGTCTCCGCGAATCTTTTAATACCTTCACGAATGAGGTTTGTGTCTCCTCTCCCAAAAGTAAAACGCACATACCCTTTTTCCGAACCAAAAATACTCCCTGGAACAAAGACTATACCCTTTCGTATAGATTCTTCCAATAAATGATATTCATTAATTGAATTCGGTATCTTACACCATAAATGGATGCCACCTTCTGGAACAAGAAATTCAACTTGTTTACCTAAAAATTTATCAAGACTTAAGGTCATTTGATCCCTTCTCTGTTTGAGTTGTTTTCGAAGCATACAAATATGAGCATTAAAATATTCCGATCTCAAAAATTGATTTGCCACCCATTGAGGGAATACACTATGTCCAAAATCCACTTGCTGCTTCCCATCCGCCAGACGTTGAATTACTTGTGAAGGTCCAATAATCCATCCAATTCGTAATCCTGATGCTACAATTTTCGATAATGAACTAACATATAAAACATTTCCATTATAATCCATAGATTTTAAGGTTGAATTTACTTTTCCATTGAAAGAAGTTAAGCTGTAGGGATCATCTTCTACAATAGGTATACCAAAATCGGACGACAATTCTAGAATCTTTTTACGACGTGCCAATGAAAGAACACTTCCTGTAGGATTATGATGATCGGGATTTAAAAATATCATTCGCAATCTATGTTTTTTGTGTAAATCTATAATATCATCCGGATTAATGCCATGTTGATCCATTGGTAAATGAAATGTTTTTAACCCAGCAGATTGGAATAATGGAAGGGAAAAACAATAAGATGGATCTTCAATAGCAACAGCATCCCCCGGCTTAAGCAAGCATTGAACAATAAGATGAAGTGCTTGTTGAGCACCTGACGTAATAAGAATGGAAGAAGGATCAGCATCTATATTTTTATAGTTATCAACATGCCAAGAAATTGTTTCCCTCAATATCTCATTGCCTTGTGGATGATCATAACCTAAATGTCCTGTAAATGTTTGCTCTGAGAGAATGGTACGAAATTGATCGGTTGGAAACAAATCCGGCGACAATTCTCCACCAGCTAAATTAATTAAATCTGTCTTTTGAGTTTCCATACGAATTCGCTGAACTAGTGGCAAATTTGGGAGAAATGAGCCATCCTCTACATATCGGCCCCAGTTTGGGATGCGTTTATGCGATATTCCCCATATATCTGTACTTACACGCGTTCCGCTTCCTTTTTTTCGCTCTACTACCCCGAGCGACTGCAGCTCCTGATATGCAGATACTATCGTACTGCGATTAACTTGCAACTCTTTTGCTAAAGTACGTTCCGAAGGTAACATACTATTTGGTGAAAATTCTCCCGAAGAAATCCCATATTCAATATAGTCTGCAATTTGTTTGTAGACCGGCTTCTTATTCGCACGATCGGGTTTCCATTCCATTTCGTTTCATCCTTATCATCATTTCTTTATTTATAAATTTAATGACATGAATAATTAAAATAAATTTAAAAGTACTACCCTTCTTATAATAAACAAACATCTCAAAAAAATAACCATCCACTTCTATAGTATTTTAATCATCCACTTATCTAAAACAATTCCATATATTAATAAAAAAAGGATTCCCTATAGTTTAGGAATCCTTTTCTTTCTATTTTAGATGGGAGCTTTGCAAATGCTTATAGCGCTTCAGCTGTCGTTTCATTCATCTCCCCTGTTACTAGCATAGAATGTTTTTGAAGGCTATTGGAACGCAGACTATACGCAACTACTTTCTTCTTGTACTGTTTGACTACATCAACGTGATCGTCGTAACTATACATAGAAAACCTAACATCGTTTTTGCCTCTTTTAGTATCAATGATTAATGGCGTCCCACTACTATTTGGAGGAAAATAATATTTCTCTAAAAATAATGCTTCGTTAAAATGATTAATAACTTGAATTTTGTCTTCACCTTCCAAACATTTTCCGTCGATGGTTACGGTGACATTCGCATCATTAAGTTTTGGATGCAATTCAAATTTTTGGGTAAACGATTCCACAACAGAGGTTGGAAGACTCGTCACTATTAATTTAATAGAAAACATAAGAATCAACGAAAGTATAAACCAGGTCGTCATATTTTATCATCTCCGTTACGTTCTAAAATAATATTTTTTGATTTCAATTCTTCTGTTGATTCCACTCTTGAATCATATCTTCGACAACAGCTAATCTAAGATTGGATTTAATAAATAAGATTACCAGCGAAATCAACGCCAAAATATAAAGTGAAACTTCCATCAGTGGGGTTTTTTTCATCCCCCACTGATGGTTAGTTGAACCAATCGGGCTTTTACGGGCAGTAAGACTACAAGATGACAATCGCATACCATGTCACTCCTATGAGAAGACTTAAAAGAAGTACGATATAAATAACAGACAAATTAGTCACATTCTGCTTCGTAGAGTTACCATAATTCTCCTCCGTATTTCTTGCAACTAATACCGTACCAAGGAGTGATCCAATTATAATAATAATGACTAATAAAAATGCAAATTTCATTGGTTTTCACCTCTCTAAAATCAGTCTATTTGAACAGAAAACTTAATAAATAGATTTCCGAAAAATTTTACATTTTCTAGATGAGGACATTTGTCTATACTAAGGGATCATTCTCTAGTAACTATATATAAAAGACACATTCTTTGCTTAAGAACATAACCAATATACTTAAAGAATACTACCTTTCCCTTCTATAATAAGAGATATTTTCCCGAAAAGGTCCATCCAATTTAACTTCATTTTGCTCATCCACTTTACGAGTAAAAAGTATTATGATTCTAAGCAATTGCTATCAGTAAAAAACAAAGTGAAACTTCCATCAGTGGAAGTCTTACTGCCCATTAATGCGGGATTAAAACATATATATCTTTCAGACAATTCTTTCTTTTCTATCTTTTTTCACATACAATACATATATACATATACAAAGGAGGCTTATATATGGGGGCATTTTTTCTTGATTTCGCAATCGTTGCAGCATTAGTCATTGGGATTACCGCAACAGTCGGAATTATCACAAATGGGATTGGAGAAAAATTGTTTGGCGGTAAAGACAAAATGAAATTCGTAGATAAATCCTCTGAAGTGCAAGCTGGTTGGAATAAAGTTGGCGGTAAAGGTATTTATAAAAAACATACGTACTAAAAAATGAAGCAGGATTAGAATCCTGCTTCATTTTTATGCTTATTATTTTTTCTAAACTAACAAGTCTTAAAGTTCTCTTTGATTCAACTAATAATCCATAAGGAATAACGAAGCACCCTCTAGAATCAAAAATTCATTTTACTTACTTTACAGAAGCCCATTTAAAGCTTAACTCTGGACCATATTTATTGATGTAAATATCCTGTATTGTTTCACGCTGTAAATACGCTCTTCCGCGTTGGTATATCGGTGCAATAACTGCATCGTCGAATAACATTTTCTCTGCACTCAATAAATTGTTCCAACGAGCTTGTAAATCTGAGCCATCTTTTTTAGCCTTTGTAATGATTTCATCATACTTCGGATTTGAGTAACCCATTTTATTTTGTGCACCGTTTGTCACAAACATATCAAGGAATGTCATTGCATCTGGGTAATCTGGCCCCCAACCGCTAAATGAGATGTCATAATCACCGCTGCTCTCTAATTTTAATACTTGTGCAAATGGTTGTGTTTTAATATTCACTTTTAAGCCTGGTAGGTTCTTTTCTAATTCACCTTTTAAATACTCACTCATTTTCTTATTCAACTCTAAATCAGAGTTTAATAATTCTAATTCAATTGTGTCTTTTCCGAGTTCTTTTTTACCAGCTTCCCAATACTTTTTCGCTTCTTTCAGATCAACTTTTGCAAGATTTCCATTTTCTTTACGGAAATCCTTTCCATCAGAATTCTTAACAAAGTCTGCTGGAACTAAACCACCTGCTGTTTTTGAACCGTTATTCAACAATGTATTTATCATTGCATCACGCTCAAATCCTAAAGAAATCGCTTTACGAATATTTTTATTTGCTAAAATAGGATTCTTTTCATTTAAGCGTAAGAAGAATACTGTTGGATCGCTTGTCGTTTTAAAATCGCTACCTTTTTTATATTTATCTACAAATTCTGCCGATAAATAAACACGGTCAACTGCGTTTGTTTCATATAAATTTACCGCTGTTGCTGTATCTTTTACGATATTATAGTTGATTTCCTCTAATTTAACTGTTTTATTATCCCAATAAGATGGATTTTTCTTTAACTGGAAGCTTTGCTCATGTTTCCACTCACTTAATACAAATGGTCCATTATACAATGTTGTATTTGCTTCCAATCCGTGCTTCGCGCCTTGTTCTTTCACATATTTCTCATTAAGAGGATAGAACAACGGATATACTGTTAAATCTACAAAATATGGAACTGGATTGTCTAGTTCTACTTCTAATGTATAATCATCAACTGCTTTTACACCTAATTGTTCTGGCGGCAATTGTTTCATATTGATCTTCTCTGCATTCTTCACATCAAACATTATGTAAGCAGATTTTGCAGCTGTCTCTGGATTTACTGCTCGCTGCCAAGAATACACAAAATCTTTTGCTGTTACAGGGTCACCATTTGACCATTTTGAATCTTTACGTAATTTAAACGTATATTTCTTTCCATCTGGTGATTTTTCATACGACTCAGCAACACCTGGAACCAATTTATTATCTTTTCCAAGACGGTATAACCCTTCCATTGTATTGTTCATTACATTTGAAGATGTTCCATCTGTTGTTAATGTTGTATCCATCGTTGGAAGCTCAGCTGTTTCAACCAGGTTAATTACCTGTTTTGCACTGCTTGTGTCCCCTTTTGCTTTTGCTTGCGAATCTTCTTTTGAATATCCGCATCCCCCTAGAATCATGCTTACTGTTAATGTTGATGCAAGTAGCATCGGCACCTTTTTCTTCATGTATTATACCCTCCCCCAAAATGTTAGCCCTTTCATTAAAAAGTACAAAAAGTAATTAAGTTCTAACAATTCATATTATACACACAAATCAATTATTTGTATATTCATTTTATTATCTTATTAAAATTTTCTGTTAATAACAAATGTTTTGTAAGCGCTTTATAACTCTATTTTATTTCACCTTTAATTATTTTTTGATTTATTTAAATTATCAGAATATAATTATTCTGTTTTTATAGTATATGTTTTTTGGTTCAATGATTTAAAAAAGAACGAATGATTTACTCATTCGTTCTTCTAAGGATCTAAAAAAACGAGCACATTTTTCATGTGCTCGTTTTCTCTTATTGATAAATTTCTTTATATTTCTTATATTCAGCTTCTGAGCAAAGAATAAAATGCCCCGGGCGAATTTCTCGCATCTTTGGCTCTTCATTACCATATTGATGCTGAGATGGATCATACACGATACGTTTACGATTGCGCTCATAATCTGGATCTGGAAGTGGAATTGCTGATAATAGTGATTTTGTATACGGATGAATTGGATACTCATATAACTCTTCACTCGTTGCCAGCTCCACAATTTTCCCGTGATACATAACACCGATGCGATCACTAATATATTTTACCATTGATAAATCATGCGCAATGAATAAAAATGTTAGCCCTTTTTCTTTTTGCAATTTTTTCAATAAGTTAACTACTTGCGCTTGAATCGACACGTCAAGCGCTGAAATTGGCTCATCCGCGATAATAAAATCCGGTTCTACTGCTAGCGCTCTCGCAATTCCAATACGTTGACGTTGTCCGCCAGAGAATTCATGAGGGAAACGACTTGCATGCTCACGGTTTAGACCAACTGTTTCAAGCAACTCGTACACACGCTTCATACGATCCTCTTTGTTCTTTGCAAGACCGTGAATATCAATACCTTCTGCGATAATGTCTCCAACGCTCAAACGTGGGTTTAATGATGCATATGGATCTTGGAAAATCATTTGCATTTTACGGTTAAATTTCTTTAATTCAGCACGTGATTTTTTACCGTGCACATTTTCACTATTAAATAATACCTCTCCTGCTGTTGCATCATACAAACGAATAATCGTTCTTCCTGTTGTCGATTTACCAGAACCAGACTCTCCTACAAGTCCGAATGTTTCTCCGCGGTAAATATCAAACGTAACATCATCAACTGCTTTTACAACTCCACCGCTCACATTAAAATATTGCTTTACATTTTTTACTTCAATCAATTTTTCACGATTATTAGTCATGCTGTTCACCCGCTTTCATTTGTCGAATACGTCTTTGGACAATTTCAGGCGGCTCCACATTCGGAGCTTGTTCATGAAGTAGCCACGTCGCTGCATAATGCGTATCACTTACTTTGAATAAAGGTGGTTCCATTTCAAAATCAATCTTTAACGCCTGTGGATTACGCGCTGCAAATGCATCACCTTTTGGCGGTTTTAATAAGTCTGGCGGTGTGCCTGGAATTGCATACAATTCCTCTTCTCCGCCGTCTAAACTTGGCATAGAAGCTAATAATCCCCATGTATACGGATGTTTTGGATTATAGAAAATCTCATCAACTGTTCCAATTTCTACAACTTTCCCCGCATACATAACAGCTACGCGATCCGCCACATTCGCAACAACGCCCAAGTCATGCGTAATAAAGATGATAGCTGCTTCTGTTTTTTGCTGAATGTCTTTCATTAATTCTAAAATTTGCGCTTGAATTGTTACGTCAAGTGCAGTCGTCGGCTCATCGGCGATTAATAATTTCGGGTTACAAGCAAGCGCCATTGCAATAACAACACGTTGTCTCATACCGCCTGAAAATTGATGCGGATACTGTTTTAAGCGCGCTTCCGGATTTGGGATTCCAACAAGATCAAGGAGTTCTAACGCCACTTTGCGAGCGTCTGCTTTACTCATTCCTTGATGCTTAACGAGCCCTTCCATAATTTGGTTTCCAATTGTCATCGTTGGATTCAATGATGTCATTGGATCTTGGAAAATCATTGCAATTTCTTTTCCGCGAATTTGCTGCATTTCTTTTTCTGTTAACTTCGTTAAATCACGACCGTCAAAAATAATTTCTCCGTTTTTAATACGCCCTGGTGGCTTTGGAATTAAGTCCATCAACGCTTTAGATGTAACGGATTTACCAGAACCAGACTCCCCTACAATCGCTAACGTCTCTCCTTTTTTTAAGTCAAAAGTAACTCCGCGCACCGCTTGTACTTCACCAGCATGCGTGTCAAAAGAAACATGTAAATCTTTTACTTCTAATAATGTTTTCATCATTCGCTCTCCTTTCTTCCTTATTTACGCATTTTCGGATCTAACGCGTCGCGTAAACCGTCTGCTACTAAGTTAAATGCTAAAATTAACATACTAATTACGGCCGCTGGAATAAACATCATATGCGGATATGTTTGAATTGACTTATACCCATCACTTACTAGAGAACCTAATGATGCTAACGGTGGCTGAATTCCAAGACCAATGAAACTTAAGAAAGCTTCTCCAAACACTGCACTTGGAATTGTGAACATTGTCATAACAATGATAGAACCCATTAAGTTTGGCACTAAATGTTTTACAATTAATTGTGTATTTGTTGCTCCAAGTGTACGTGATGCTAATACATACTCTTGATTTTTCATTTTCAATACTTGTCCACGAACAACACGTGACATTCCAATCCATCCTGTAAGAGCCATTGCAAATGTAATCGATAAAATACCAGGATCCATTATAATTACCATTAAAATTACGATAATTAAGTACGGAATACCATTTAATATTTCAACAAAACGTTGCATTAAATTATCAACGCGGCCCCCGTAGAATGCGGAAATACCACCATATGCAACCCCGATAACTAAATCAATTGCCGCTGCTAATAATGCGATATATAAAGATACTCGTGTTCCTTCCCACGTTCTTGTCCAAATGTCGCGGCCAAGATCATCTGTACCAAACCAGAAATACTCTTTAATATCTCGTTTTTCATATTGGTCTACACCGTATTGATCCACACCATCAAACGGCAGCCAATGAATATTCTCTAACACCGGTATTCTCGGCGGCATTTTCGCACGGTTTAAATCTTGATCTTTATAAGAATATTTACTCATCATCGGACCAAAAATCGCTAATAACGCAATTATAAGAAGAATAACCATTCCAAAGACTGCACCTTTATGTTGAAACAGACGTCTTCTTACATCCTCCCAAAATTTTATACTCGGACGGGCAATGACTTCATTATCAGTATTGCTGCGATTTGCTGGCTGAAATAAATCTGGAGATATTTTTTGGATATCTTTCATTATTTTTTCCCTCCCGCTAAACGAATACGAGGATCAACTATACCGTATAGTATATCGACAATAAATATAACAAAAATGAAAACTGCACTATAGAAAAGGGTTGTACCCATAATAACTGTGTAGTCGTTCAATGTTATAGACTTAACGAACTGTTCCCCTAAACCTGGTATAGCAAATACTTGCTCAATAACAAGTGTTCCTGTCATCAAGTTAGCAACCATTGGACCTAAAATTGTAATAATCGGAATAAGAGCATTTCGTAACGCATGTTTTACAATGATTACACCTTTACTAAGCCCTTTTGCTTTTGCTGTTAAAATATAATCAGCCTGCATAACCTCAATTAATTCTGTACGTGCAAAACGAGCAATTGTAGCTGTTACACCTACAGATAACGCAATCGTCGGTAGAATTGTGTATTCAAATCCTTTCCAAAATGCTACCGGCAGCCATCCTGCTTGTACTGCTACATAATATTGTAATAATGCTGCAAAAACGAATCCTGGTACAGACATTCCGAGTACCGAAATGAATGTCGCCCCGTAATCAGCCCACGTATTCGTACGAAGAGCTGCAACAATACCTAGTAATAATCCCATAAAAGTTCCTAAAACAATCGCTTGAAAACCTAATTGTGCTGATGGACCAATACGACTTACAACCATATCTGTTACTGGACGGTTATCATACTGGAATGACACCCCTAAATCTCCTTGAACTAAATTCTTCATGTAGTGCACATATTGTACTGGTAGAGGATCATTTAAACCATACTCTTCTAAAATGATTTCCCTTTGTGCTGGCGATAACTTCTCTTGGTTTTTAAGCGGAGAACCCGGCAATAATTTCATTAAAAAGAATGTTAATGTTGTGATTAAAAATAATGTAATAATCATGTACGCGAAACGTTGCAATGTATAACGTCCCATAACTAGCACCTCCCCATTTTCTCAAAAGCAATAAGATAGTTTAAAATATTCTTACTATTATTGATTTAAAATAAGAGCATATGCCCATCATAGGCATATACCCGTTGTAACCGATGGAGTAAAGTATATTATTGTTGGACAGAAGCCCACTTGTAAAAAAACTTGCCGCCATAATTACGTTTGACAACATCTTTTACAGCGCTTTTTTGCATATATGATGTTCCCTTTTGGAACACAGGAGCAATAACTGCATCCTCTTGAATTAAAACTTTCTCAAGTTCATTCCAACTCGGTATAACTCTTCCATTATATCGTTTAACACGTTAGAAGATTCAGAATATTATAACGAAAACGCATCCATTGTCGGAATTTCAGATACTTCTGTTAAATTCAGCTCTTACTTCCCATTGTTATTACTTGTTGCTTTCCCTTCGCTTGCTTTTTCTCTTTTTATCCGCAAGCTCCTAGCATGCTAACTATTAATGTCGATGCAAGGAATAATAGCAGCTTCTTCTTCATGTTGTATTGCCTCCCCTAAGTGCACCCCCTATGCCCTCACTATGTAAAAATGCAGAATTGAAAGAATAATCTCCAAGTTTCTACAATTTTCATTATACATATAATAAGGCAATTGTGAATATAGTTTTTTATTTTTTTGTTAAAATTTTTAAACTAAAATGTTTTTTTTGTATCTTTTGTAAAGATAGAACTTAACATTGTAGTTATCTAGTTGCAACAAAATACGAAATTATGTATATTTTTCTAAAAATTCTTTATAGTACTCATTATAACTTTTATAGTATAATAATTCTAGTAATTTTTTTGTGGAGGTGAAGCATTTGAATACGCTTTTTTCACGCATTAGTATATTAACAGGCATCACAATCACGATTTCTTGTGCATGTGCTTTTATCCTTTCTACTTCCTTTTTGTTGAATTTTGTCAATATTATGTTTTATATCGCCTTAATTTTTATTATTATCGGAGGATTTCTATTTTTATTTCAGCGTGGTTTTTTCAATGTAACAATGTATGCTTTTAAAAAATTAGGTCGATCAAATAAAAAAATTGAATCTTTAATTGAAGGCGAAGAAAAGCGTGATCCGAAAGAAATATTGTACCGCACATATTCTTTGGCATGGACATATCCTATCGTTATTACCGGTATCATATTAGGAGCACTGTCAACAATCATTAGCTTCACTGTTCTTATATAGTTTGCAAACCACTCATTGTGTGTTATAATAGTGCGAAAATATTTACTTACAAATTTATATGCATGCGATGAGAAAGAAGAGTACATATTGAAGCAATTTCAGAGAGCTTGTGGTCGGTGAAAACAAGTAATTGTACAGTATGGAATGGGCTTTTGAGCACCAAACCGAAACGTTTTAGGAGTAGGCTTTGGCGTTACATCCAACGTTACAATGGATAAAGAGATTTTGCTTTAGCAAAATAATTAGGGTGGTACCGCGGTCCATTCGTCCCTATTTTTAGGGATGAATGGGCTTTTTTGTATTCAAAAAGCGGAAGCGGCTCGTTCAGAATTACAAGGCGCTAGAACTCTAGGCCGAAATATTGAAAGATGAAAACTATACAACTTTTTAAGGAGGACATACATATGTCAGTTATTTTTTCAGGCATTCAGCCAAGCGGAACAATTACACTTGGTAACTATTTAGGAGCAATGAAGCAGTTTACAGAACTGCAAAATGAACATGATTGCTATTTCTGCATTGTAAACCAACATGCAATTACTGTACCGCAAGACCCAGTACAGCTTCGCAAAAATATTCGCAGTCTAGCAGCATTATACTTAGCATGTGGCATCGATCCTGAGAAGTCTACATTATTTGTACAATCAGAAGTTCCGGCACACGGTCAGCTCGGATGGATTATGCAATGTACTGCGTACGTGGGTGAATTAGAACGTATGACACAATATAAAGATAAGTCACAAGGAAGAGAATCTGTTCCGGCTGCTTTATTAACATACCCACCATTAATGGCAGCAGACATTTTACTATACAATACAGAGATTGTTCCAGTTGGGGATGACCAAAAACAACATATTGAGTTAACGCGCGATTTAGCAGAGCGTTTCAACAATCGTTATCGCGAAGTGTTTACAATTCCAGAAATTCGCATTCCAAAAGTAGGCGCACGCGTTATGTCATTAACAGAACCTACGAAAAAAATGAGCAAATCAGATCCAAATCCAAAATCTATGATTAGCTTACTTGACGATCCAAAAACAATTGAAAAGAAAATTAAAAGTGCTGTAACAGATTCAGACGGCATCGTAAAATTCGATAAAGAAAATAAACCAGGTATTTCAAACTTATTAACTATCTATTCTTCTTTCTCAGGTAAAACAGTGGCAGAGTTAGAAGCAGAGTACGAAGGAAAAGGATACGGTGACTTCAAAGGCGACTTAGCACAAGTTGTTGTAGAAGCAATCCGTCCAATTCAAGACAAATATAATGAACTCATTAATTCTCCTGAATTAGATGAAATCCTTGATCAAGGTGCTGAAAAAGCAAACCGCGTCGCAATGAAACAGCTTCGTAAAATCGAAAATGCAATGGGATTAAGCAGAAAACGAAGATAAAGAAGAAAAGTGAAAGCGGCTTGTTCAGAATCGTAGGACGTTGGAGCCCACGATCGAGAAGTGTTCTTTACTTCGACCGAGGGGGCGAAACGACCGGAGATTCTAGCCGCTGGAGCTAGACATCTAGAAAAGCGAAAGCGACTCGACTACTTGCATGCTGAACATTATCGAGAGGTCTTTATCCCGCATTAACGGGCAGTAAAGGCTGGGGAAGAAAACTGCCCGTAAAAGCCCGATTGGTGAGAGCTTTCCATCAGTGAGAAAAGCATCACTGATGGAAGTTTCACTTTATATTCTGTCGAAGCGCCGATATCTTTGTGAACACACAAAAAGGGAATGATCCGAAAAAGCACCTTACGTGCCTTTTGGATCATTCCCTTTAATTTACCTTTTGCTCATTTTCCATTTCCCACAACTTTTCAAAGAACGGTTGTCCTCTCACAAGTCGTTCACAAAGCTGTTCATGTTTATCTGACCAGCCATACTTTGCTTCTTCATATAAACGGTTCCATACTTCTTCAAATGTCAGGTGTTGCACAGATGGATATGCTGCTGGATCCCATTCTGTATACCAATAGCGAATCTCCGCTGGGTTCTTCGTTGTATGTAGTTGATCTAGCGTCATAAAGAGCAGTTGTTTTAATTGTCTTTCTTTCCGTGTTAGCCCATTCATCATATGCGGAGAAGGTGATAAAATATGATGTTCCTTTTGTGATGCCTCCACTTCAAAATCATATGTTTCTGCCTGTACGTTTTCTACCATTTCATACACCATTTGCTCTTGTCTTGGAATCAGTCGACTTTTGCGTATTGGAATATTGTATCCAATTGTATCAATTGCAATAATTCCTTTTCCATCTGATACAACAAAACAATACTCTTGCTGCAGTCGTTCATGGTTTTTTCGAATATACGCCTTATGATGTACGTCTTCCAATAGTTTTGGCGGAAGCTCTAGCAATTCGTTCTCGATGTAATGATATAATGCGGAATCTACTTTTAATAATGGTACTTGATCTAACAATTCGATCGTATCATCCTTCCGCCATTCATAGAAATGACAGACGTTATACCCGTTTTCTTCACCTTCAAACCAATTTACCCATACATCATGCAGATATAACATTGCTTTCCCCTCACTTCACAACTGTTTGTAGCTCTCATTATGGTCATCTTTCGTAAAATTTATTCCAATGGAGGAAATATATTCTTATTATTAATTTCTTCATTGTCTCTCACCTTTCATTCTCGTAAAGTAAAACTTTCATCAGTAAATATCATCCCCGCTAATAATGAGTGAAAAAGTTAATACCATGCCATCTATCTTCTTTATTTTCTTTAAATCTTAAGATGGATACTTACTACCTATTGATACGTGATGAAGTGAAACTTCCCTCAGTGGGGGGGTTTTTCATCCCCCACTGAGGGAAAGCTCTCACCAATCGGGCTTTTACGGGCAGTTGTCCCCCACCTATCTTCCTCGCTTCTCTCTAAATCTTGAGGTGGGGGTCTTACTGCCCGTTAATGCGGGATAAAATAAAAAAACTTAGCTACAGCTAAGTTCATACATCATTCTTATGAGTCAAAAGAAACTGCCTCTTTTAAAATGGTTTTAGCATCCATTTCTAGTAAAGCATTTGTATTGTATTTCTTATGCTCTACACAATCCTTTACGATATGAGCTCCTACAGCATACCCAAGCATTTTCGGATAGAGTCTCCATCCATTTAACAACACATCATGCTCCCTTGTACCTCGCTTCAAATCACACCTATCTAGTATATACCGATGCCAAAACATAATCGCTTCTTCTTTACTATAATAAGACACCCAAGGAGCATGGTAAGAATCTCCATACCTTTCATACACAGCTTGTTCTGCTAATCCTTCCATAATCATCGTATCCAAAATGGTATACTGTTCTTCTATCACCTTGCTTTCATGAATACGACATATGTGGTGATATTCATGGGTAAGCAATGCCTTTAACTCAGCAATCGAATTTTGTGAACTTACAAATAAAAATAAAGCATTTCGCATTGCTAATCCTGTTTTTCCGTTATATTCTCGCTGAACCGTACGATTATACGGATCAGATAATAAAATAAATACCGGTATATCAGGTCCTTTCAACCATTTCCGTAATTCTTTGTACTCTACTGCCAATTGCTCCCATACTCGTTCTTTTTGTAATATGTCAATTTCTTTCTCTCCATCTACTACTGGGCGAAACATTCCCTTTGAAACAAGAAATCGATACAAAGGTTCTTTTTCGAGCGGAATATATTTTGTTAACTTCTCACAAATTTTTTCTGGTCGCCAGTAATACTCGCGCATCAATTCTGCCGTTCGAAACACTCCCATCTCTCTCCCCCCTTTGTTTCATACATATGCAGCTATGCGAAAGAAAGCAAAAAAAAAGTGCAGATTTTCATCTGCACTTTTTTTTATTATTTGTATGCTTTAAATACTAATGCTGCGTTATGACCACCGAAACCTAATGAGTTACTTAATACAGCACGTACCTCTTGTTGTCTTGCTTTATTTGGTACACAATCTAAGTCACACTCTGGATCTGGTGTTTCATAGTTAATTGTTGGCGGAACAATACCATCTGTAATTGTTTTAACAGATATAATCGCTTCTACCGCACCAGCTGCACCTAGTAAATGTCCTGTCATTGATTTTGTTGAGCTTACTGCTACTTTATATGCATGCTCACCAAACACTTCTTTAATTGCCATCGTTTCATACTTTTCATTTGCTTCTGTACTTGTACCGTGCGCATTAATATAATCGATCTCTTCCGGCTGTAATCCAGCGTCAGCTAATGCCTGACGCATTGCACGAACACCGCCTTCACCGCCAGGAGCAGGCATTGTAATATGGAATGCATCACCTGTCGCACCATAACCAGCGATTTCTGCGTAAATATGAGCACCGCGTGCTAGTGCATGCTCTAACTCTTCTAAGATAAGGATACCAGCACCTTCACCCATAACAAAACCGCTGCGATTTTTATCAAACGGACGGCAAGCCGTTGCCGGATCTTCATTAAATGTTAATGCTTTAGCAGAACTAAACCCTGCAAATGCTATATTTGTTAGCGGTGCTTCTGCTCCGCCTGTAATCATTGCATCCGCATCACCGCGCTGAATTACTTTAAATGCATCACCGATTGAATTCGCTCCTGATGCACAAGCTGTTACTGAGCACGTATTAATCCCTTTTGCCCCAGTAGCAATCGATACTTGACCAGCTGCCATATCCGGAATCATCATCGGTACGAAAAATGGACTCACGCGGCGTGCACCCTTTTCCATATATACTTTAAATTGTTCTTCGTATGTTTCCATACCGCCAATTCCAGATCCAACCCATACTCCGATACGCGGAGCATTCTCTTCTGTGATTTCTAATTTCGCATCTTCTACAGCCATTTTTGCAGCTGCAACAGCATATTGTGTAAAGCGGTCCATACGACGCGCTTCTTTCTTATCGATATATTTCTCGACTTCAAAGTCGTTAACTTCCGCTGCTACTTTTGCCGGAAATTGCTCTGCATCTAAGCGTGTAATACGTCCAATTCCAGATACACCTTGCTTAATGTTGTTCCATGCAGTTTCTACATCATTTCCTACAGGAGTAACTGCTCCTAATCCTGTAATTACAACACGCTTTTTTTCCATACAAAATACACTCCTTTTCTCTCAGTCCTTATTTACCCCAACGAAGAGCAACTGCTCCCCATGTTAATCCGCCGCCAAAACCAACTAATATGATAAGATCACCATCTTGAATGCGTCCATTTTGTAATTCTTCTACCATAGCAATTGGAATCGAAGAAGCTGACGTATTCCCAAACTTAGAAATTGTCGTACTCATCTTCTCCTGTGGTAAATTTAATCGCTCTCTCGCCGATTCCATAATACGAATATTTGCTTGGTGAGGCACTAAAAAGTCCACATCTTCTTTCGTAAGGTTTGCTTTTTCTAAAACACGAAGGCAAGAATCACCAAGTTGACGAACAGCAAATTTAAAGACTTCTCTGCCATTCATCATAACATATTCATCACGATAAAGGTGTTTACCACCACTTCCATCCGCTCCTAATTCAAATGAAAGAATACCTTTTCCTTCTGAAACAGCTCCCATAACGACAGCACCTGCTCCATCACCAAATAAAACTGCCGTATTTCGGTCATTCCAATCTACAATTTTAGATAACTTATCGCTACCAATTACTAATATATTTTTATAAGTTCCAGTTTGAATAAATTGTTGTGCGGTAATCATTCCGTACATAAAACCAGCACAAGCTGCACCTAAATCCATAGCTGCTGCATGCTTCGCTCCAATTTGTTCTTGAACTACACAAGCAACCGCCGGAAACGAACGATCCGCCGTTACTGTTGCAACTAAAATAAGATCAATTTCTTCCCCGTTCATCCCTGCATTTTCAAGTGCTTTTTTTGCAGCTTCCACAGCCATATGTGAAGTATCTATTGTATCATCGGCAATTCGTCT
This sequence comes from Bacillus sp. AFS018417, assembly GCF_002560985.1. Taxonomy (NCBI): domain Bacteria; kingdom Bacillati; phylum Bacillota; class Bacilli; order Caryophanales; family Bacillaceae; genus Bacillus; species Bacillus sp. AFS018417. Next base: position 217,574 of record NZ_NTTM01000004.1, on the reverse strand, counting down.
TTCTTCAATTCCCGTTCTTGTACGAATCCACTCATCAGATGTATCCATCATTTTCTCTAAGTCGTGATTTGTGACAACCTTTTCCGGCACATATCTCCCGATCCCTAAAATGCCTACGTTCACATCGCAACCCTCCGTTTTATATCAATTATTATGACTTGGTACTAATTTTAAATGATAAGTTCCCTTTTGTCTATAATATTAATTTGTTATTTTATAATACAACGCAAGTCTTTCACGGAAATCATGCAATTCAGGATACGATTTTAAGTTAGACAACATCCCTTGAATAACTGGAACCCGCGGATGATTCGTTTTCATTTCTGACTCTAGCACATCTAGTGTAACTAGTAATTCATCATTTCCTAATTGGTCTACTAGCGTACGTTTTAACGTAATAATTTCATTTACAAATGATTCTTCCATATGTCCGTTCATTACATTCCCATCGCACAAAAAATGATTGAGTTCTCGTTCTAAAATAACCGGTTTTTCATTTGAACGTTGTAACCCAGCTACGATATCATCCATTCTTTTTAATATAAATCTCACTATATATGCTATATCTACATTTACCACATTAAAGATAACCGACTCCAAATACCCATGCGATATCCCTTCTAGCATAATAATTACATCAATAAGATAAGAAGCAATCTCTTCCCCGTATATAGCAAGTAAACCATCGCGGTGAAAAGCATGTGATTCTAATCTCATTCTTGTCATAAATGCTTCTACTTCTTTATTAAAAGGAATCGCATTTTCCCTCATACACATAATAATGAATTCTCTTTTTTGTTGTAATTCGTAAAACTGGCAATGTAATTGTTTTTCAAATTTCTCACGTGGAGGTAATGATTCTTTTTCAATATCCATCATTTTATTTTGAATCCGGTCGTAGTAATACTCCAACGTGGCCAATACTAAAGTGTCTTTCGATTTAAAATGCAAATAAAATGCGCCTTTGGAAATACCGCATTCTGTTGCTATTTCTTGAATAGACGTCGCACTAACACCCTTCATTGCAAATAATTTAATTGCTGTTTCAATAATTAACCGTTCTTTTTCCTTCATCTTTTTCTCTCCTAAAAAAACACTCTTATTCGCATTATGACTCATCGGTCAAAAATTGCAAGTATTTCTCAACACTTTATCCTGTATTAACGGTCAGTAAGACCCTCACCTCAAGACTCAGAGAAGATAAAGAAGATAGATGCGGGATGAAGAGTCCTCCGTTGCTAGAAGTCTCACTTTGCTTCAGTCCTTTCAGTTGACTGTTGACCGACCAGTCAGTTATACTTTGTTCGTTATGACCAATTAGTCAGTTTCGATAAAAAGGAGTGTACAGATGAAGAAGATTATTAACTTTTCGTTAAATAACAAGTTCGCAGTCTGGTTATTAACGATCATTATTACGATTGCAGGAATCTATTCTGGTCTTCGCATGAAGCTAGAAACAATCCCGGATATTACCACACCACTTGTAACAGTAACAACTGTTTATCCTGGTGCTACTCCAGCTGAAGTAGCAGAAAAGATTTCGAAACCAATCGAACAACGACTGCAAAACTTAAATGGGGTAAACGTTGTAAGTTCCTCTTCTTTTCAAAACGCATCTTCTATTCAAGTAGAATATAATTTTGATAAAAATATGGAAAAAGCAGAGACAGAAATTAAAGATGCACTCGCTGACTTACCTTTACCAGAAGGCGTAAAAGAGCCGAAAGTTTCTCGCCTTAGCATCAACGCTTTTCCTGTTATGTCATTAAGTGTGACAAGTAAGAATGAGTCTCTTGCACAGCTGACAAAACGAGTGGAAAAAGATATTGTTCCAGGCTTAGAAGGACTAGACGGCGTTGCTTCTGTTCAAATTTCAGGTCAACAAGTTGAAGAAGTACAGCTTGTCTTCAACGAAGAGAAAATGAAAGAATTAGGGCTAAGCGAAGATACAGTTAAGAACATGATTAAAGGTTCTAATGTTTCTATGCCGCTAGGACTATATACATTTAAAGATAAAGAAAAATCAGTTGTTGTAGATGGCAACATTACAACATTAAGCGCTTTAAAAGAAATGAAAATCCCGCTTATCCCTTCTACAAACCAAGGAAGTTCACAGGGACCAACTCAGGCGCAGCAGCCTAATATGAATTCCGCTGCAATGGGACAAGGATTGGCAATTCCAACTGTAGAATTGCAAGATATTGCCGACATTAAACAAGTTGGGAAAGCAGAGTCCATCTCGCGTACAAACGGAAAAGATGCAATTAGCCTTCAAATTGTAAAAGCTGCTGATGCGAATACCGTTGACGTTGTAAATGCTGTAAAAGATAAAGCACATGACTTCGAAAAGAAATTTGATGACATCGAAATTATTTCAACATTTGACCAAGGTGCACCAATTGAAAAATCAGTAAGCACAATGTTAAGTAAAGCTATTTTTGGTGCTATTTTCGCTGTTATTATCATCATGTTGTTCTTACGTAACATTCGAACAACGCTTATTTCCGTTGTTTCAATTCCACTTTCTTTATTAATTGCAATTTTACTATTAAAAGAAATGGATATTACATTAAATGTTATGACGCTTGGGGCAATGACCGTCGCTATCGGCCGCGTTGTTGACGATTCAATCGTTGTTATTGAAAATATTTACCGGCGCATGGCTTTATCCAACGAAAAATTAAAAGGAAAAGACTTAATTCGCGAGGCAACGAAAGAAATGTTCGTTCCGATTATGTCATCTACAATCGTAACCATCGCGGTCTTCTTACCGCTCGGTCTTGTTAAAGGAATGATCGGTGAACTATTCTTACCGTTTGCTTTGACAATTGTTTTCGCCTTATTAGCTTCTCTTCTTGTAGCTATTACAATCGTTCCGATGATGGCGCATTCTTTATTTAAAAAAGAAAGTACCAAAGAAAAACAGCAACATACTCACGAAGAGCGACCAAGTAAACTTGCTAATGGATATAAACGCCTTCTAGAATGGGTATTAAACCATAAAATTATTACATCTAGCATCGCGGTTTTATTATTAGTAGGAAGCATTGCTCTTATCCCAATTGTAGGCGTAAGTTTCTTACCATCTGAAGAAGAAAAAACAGTAATTACATCTTATAATCCAGCACCTGGACAAACATTACAAGATGTCGAAAGCGTTGCAACAAAAGCAGAAGATTACTTTAAGAAAAAGAAAGATGTAAAAACGATTCAATTCTCACTTGGCGGAGAAAACCCGATGAGTCCAGGTAACTCAAACCAAGCATTATTCTTTGTTCAATATAAAAACGATACAAAGAACTTTGAGAAGGAAAAAGAAAAAGTTGTTAAAGACCTGCAAAAGATGACAGACAAAGGAGAATGGAAAAACCAAGACTTCTCATCTAGCGGAAGCAGTAATGAAATTAAGTTATATGTATACGGCGACAGCTTACAAGAGATTGAACCTGTCGTAAAAGACATTCAAAATATCATGAAAAAAGATAAAACGTTAAAAGATATCGACTCTAGCCTTGCAAAAACATACGATGAATACACATTAGTCGCAGATCAAGAGAAATTAAGTAAGCTTGGGCTAACTGCTGCACAGGTAGGCATGGGACTTTCCGGCTCTCACGAACGCCCTGTCTTAACAACAGTAAAAGAAGATAACAAAGAGATGAACGTGTATGTTGAAGTTAAAAAACAAAATTACGAAAACATCGATGATTTAACAAATCGAAAAATCCAAACACCACTTGGCACAGAAGTGGCTGTAAAAGATGTTATGACCGTAAAAGAAGGTGAAACATCTAATACAATAACAAGACGTGATGGCCGCGTATATGCAGAAGTAACTGCAAAACCAACAACAGATGATGTAGCAAAAGCTTCTAGAAACATTCAAGAAGAAGTAAATAAGTTGGATTTACCATCTGGCATCGATGTTTCGATGGGCGGCGTATCTAAAGATATTCAAGAATCCTTTACACAGCTAGGCTTAGCCATGTTAGCTGCGATTGCAATTGTATACTTCGTTCTTGTTGTAACATTCGGCGGAGCACTAGCACCATTTGCGATTTTATTCTCGCTTCCATTTACAATAATCGGTGCCGTTGTTGCCTTATTAATTTCCGGTGAAACATTAAGCATCTCTGCAATGATTGGTGCCCTCATGTTAATCGGGATCGTCGTCACAAACGCCATCGTATTCATTGATCGTGTCATTCATAAGGAACGTGAAGGGTTTACAACACGCGAAGCATTACTAGAAGCTGGTGCAACAAGGTTACGCCCAATCTTAATGACAGCTATCGCAACGATTGGTGCCTTACTTCCACTTGCATTAGGCTTTGAAGGAAGCGGCCTTATTTCCAAAGGTCTTGGCGTAACAGTAATCGGCGGATTAACAAGTTCTACGCTATTAACGTTATTAATTGTACCGATTGTATATGAAGTAGTAAGTAAATTCAAACGAAAAAATAAAGTAGCCGAATAAAAAGCGAGACCTTTCCATCAAGACGGAAAGGTCTCTTTTACATATTCATTTTTCGACCGGTAAGTCACTTCTATGAGAATACAACATGACCGCTACTTGCTTTCTCCTTTTGTTTTAAGCCTTGCATGTGGCAGGAAAAGGCCCTGAACGTTTCTAGGCATAGCCAGATGCTCTTGCCCACCTAAAAAGAAAGCGGTTTTTATGTTGGTTTTTCAATTGGTATTTATATAGAAGTTATATTACTCTCCTGCGTCCGCTTTCCCAAGCTCATAAGCTTCACTCATAACCTTCATTAATAATTCCAATACAGGCTGTGCTTTTGCCATATCCAATGCAATACCGTTATCATCTAAAATTGCCTTTGCTTCCGGCAAATGTTTCATTGCGATTTGTAAAAACTGCATGTTTTTTTCGTTCATATTTTCTCATCCTTTCAACATCAAAGCTTTCTTCTCTAGTTTACCATGTGTTGCTGTCCTCATATAACTCCTTATATTGTTTTATATGAGAAATTTGACGTTGTAATCCGTCTGCTAATGCCATCTGATTTATAACAATCTTCTCTGTTTCCTCACCGTTTTGGCACTCTTTATGATGTATTTGAATTTCACCTGTTTCCTGTAATAGCTCAATGCCCTTTTGCCACTGATTTTCTTCCCCGCTGCAAAGAGAGTATATTTTGATCCCCGTCCTTTTTCGACCAAATTCATATAAACATCTAGCAACATCTTCAACATACAATAGGTCATATGCACATTCTTCTACGGGAACAGAAATAGTCTGTTGCTTTATTTGCGAAAGAATTAAATGCTGGTATGTCATAAACAACGGTTGCCACGGTCCATATACTGTCGGGACACGTAGTATGCAATAATCTGCACCACCCTTTTTTACTTCTCTCTCAATTTTTGAAAAAAGCATACTATTTTCATCATTGCTGCAAGCCTGATTCGATTCTATAGAAGATAAAACGATTAATTTTATTTCTTTTCTTCTGCAAAAACTCTCAAATCGCTTTACATATTGCAATATAGTACGTTCGTTTCGAAAATGCTTTTGCTGATTTGGCTCACATAAGCAAAAATACGCAGCATTAATATCCGCTTCCTCCAACATTGCCCATCCTTCATCACCCCGCAACGAAAAATACGTAAATAATGCATTACGGCCAATTAAACATAATTTTTCTTCATTCATCTTGGACATACTGTTCATATTATCAAAATCAAATGCGTATACTTCAACTTCTTCTTCAAGAAACTTTTGCACAAGATGATAGCCTATAAATGTTAACGCCCCAACAACAATTACTCGTTTCATTTTCTCTCCCTCCTCAAATGCACGAAAAGCTCCTTATGTATAGGAGCTTTATAAATCTTCATACCACTTAAAAAACTGACACGCATTTTGCGCTACTTTATATTTTATATCTTGTAGATGAAAGGATAATAAAGTTGGGCAATTCTCTTGCAAACGTTTCTTTTCATATTCCCTAAGCAACTGTTTTCGTTCTTTTTTTTCTTGAATAGAGACAAATATTTTTACCGGAACAGATGATGCTAAATACGGAAATGCTTTCCTTTCAATTTTCTGTTCTAGATCTGATTCTGTCGCATCATATGCTTGCATCAATTCACGAATTAACCGCTTATAAAAAAATTTGTGCTCTTTTTCAAGTTCAACATGTGCCGGTAAGTGAATACATGGATTAAACATGAGAACAGATCGAACACACTCTGGATATTGTTTCATCATTTGCAGGGCAACAAGCGCTCCCATTCCTTCTGCTATTATATGAATCTTTTCGTTCAAAATCTCCTTCTTCATGACAACATGATACAATCGCTTCGCCAAACGAACTGCCTGTTCATTCCCCCAATGTCTCCCAAATAAATTAGAAGAAAAAATCGTATAACCTTCCTTTCGCAATTCATTTAACAAGTGTAACCGACCTGCATGCTGAAGCCATAAACTTGTACCATTCTCAATAAAATAATTGTAATCACCTAGCAGTAATATACCGAATCCATTCGGCTTTTCCGGCAAGTGAATCACACATGGCTCTTGTTCTAAAAAGAAAAAACGTTCCGTAATACTCATACCTCTCCCGCCTTATATCACAACATCAAACTTACTCTTTTATAATGTATGATGCTAATGGCAATTTGCTTTGCAAAAACATCAAATATTTTTTTATATTCTTTTTAGAGTTATGTTACAATAAAAATAAATTGAACGAATAGAGGTGTGAAAAGATGCGTGTAATTTGGGCCTTTATCTGGTCGTTCCTGCTTGTGCAAATGATGAGCTACGTACTAAGCTCTATGACGCCAGGCGTTACATACGATTTCCAACAAGCGTCTATTTTTTCTGTAATTCTTACTGTACTTATAGTCGCACTGGGAGCATTAATCCCAAACGAGCCTGCACAGCAGCATTAATAAAAAAGAGTCCGGGAAATGATCCGGACTCTTTTTTTTAATCAACTTCTACAATTAACTCGTTATTTAATACATCAATTAATACATGACTATGATCTGTAATTGTACCTGCAATGAGTTCACGCGCTAACTTCGTTTCAATTTGACGCTGTACGTAGCGCTTTAACGGACGTGCACCGTACATTGGATCGAATCCCGATTCTACAACAAACTCTTTTGCTGCATTTGTTAATTCAACCGTAATATGACGGTCTGCTAAACGGCTTTGCAGCTCTTTCACAATTTTATCGACAATACCTTTTATCTCATTTGTTGTGAGTGGTTTAAATAAAATAATTTCGTCCACGCGATTTAAAAATTCCGGACGGAAATGACCGCGAAGTTGTTTCATCACAAGATCTCTTGCTTCATCTTGAATAGAACCATCTTCTCCTAATCCTTCTAGTAAATATTGTGATCCGATATTGGACGTCATAATAATTACTGTATTTTTAAAATCAACTGTACGTCCTTGCGAGTCTGTAATACGCCCATCATCTAACATTTGCAGTAAAATATTAAACACTTCTGGGTGCGCTTTTTCAATTTCATCTAATAAAATAACCGAATATGGTTTACGGCGCACAGCTTCTGTTAATTGTCCGCCCTCTTCATACCCGACATATCCAGGAGGCGCTCCGATTAAACGTGATACTGCATGTTTTTCCATATACTCCGACATATCGATTCGAATGATTTGTTCTTCGCTATCAAATAATGACTGTGCCAGTGTTTTCGCAAGTTCTGTTTTCCCAACACCTGTAGGTCCTAAGAAAATGAATGAACCAATCGGACGATTTGGATCTTTAATACCAGCACGGGCACGTAACACCGCATCTGCCACAAGACCGACCGCTTCTTCTTGTCCGATAACACGCTCTGATAAAATTTGCTCTAAACGAAGCAGTTTTTCACGTTCTCCTTCTACGAGCTTTGCAACCGGAATACCAGTCCAACGCGATACGATATTTGCAATTTCTTCTTCACTTACTTCTTCACGAAGAAGACGGTTATCTTCCTGCTTATTGGCATTTGCTTCTTCCGCTGCTTTTAGCTCTTTTTCTAGAGCTGGAATTTTGCCGTGACGAAGCTCTGCCGCCTTATTTAAATCGTAATTCCCTTCCGCTTCTTCTAACTCACGGCGCAAACGCTCCAGACTTTCACGTAAATCCCGTACTTTATGAATTTCTTCTTTCTCTTTTTGCCATTGCGCTCGCATTCCGCTCGCTTTTTCTTGTAAATCGGATAACTCACGCTGCAATGTTTGCAGACGCTCCTGACTTCCGCGGTCCGTTTCTTTACTAAGCGCAGCTTCTTCAATTTCTAACTGCATAATACGACGTGTTATTTCATCCAGTTCTGTTGGCAGCGAATCAATTTCTGTACGAATTGTTGCACATGCTTCATCAACTAAATCAATCGCTTTATCCGGCAAAAAGCGATCGGAAATATAACGATCTGATAACATCGCTGCGGCTACAAGAGCACGATCATGAATATTAACACTGTGATAAATTTCAAAACGTTCTTTTAAACCGCGCAAAATGGAAATCGTATCTTCAACCGTTGGTTCTTCTGCTAATACTTGCTGGAAACGACGTTCTAATGCCGGATCTTTCTCAATATATTTCCGATATTCATCAAGTGTCGTCGCTCCGATGCAATGCAGCTCCCCGCGCGCTAACATTGGTTTTAACATATTCCCGGCATCCATTGCTCCCTCTGTTTTCCCAGCCCCCACAATGGTATGAAGCTCGTCGATAAATAATAAAATCTTTCCTTCACTTTTTTTAATTTCATTTAAGACTGCCTGCAAACGCTCTTCAAATTCACCGCGGAATTTTGCACCCGCAACAAGCGCACTCATATCAAGCGCAAAAATAGTTTTATCCTTTAATCCTTCCGGTACATCTTTACGGACAATACGCTGTGCCAATCCCTCAACAATTGCTGTTTTCCCAACACCAGGTTCACCAATTAATACAGGATTATTTTTCGTTTTACGCGATAAAATGCGAATAACGCGCCGAATTTCACTATCACGTCCAATAACCGGATCAATTTTTCCTTGCCGTACTTCTGCTACTAAATCACGGCCATATTTTTGCAAAGCTTCATATGTTACTTCTGGATTTTGACTCGTCACTCTTTGATTCCCCCGAACTTCTGTTAATGCTTGTAATAACGCTTCTTTCGTAATACGAAGCGATGTAAACAACTGACGTATATCATTCGTTTTCTTTTCATCACAAAACGCAAGAAGAATATGTTCTACTGAAATATAATCATCTTGCAGATGCTGCGCTTCTTCTTCAGCTCTTACAAGCAGTTGCTGAAGTGCACTGGTAACATATACTTTCCCTGCTTCAATGCCGCCCCCTGTAACAGAAGGCTTTCGCTTTAACAAGCGCTCTGCCTCTTGCATAAGCTGATCTATATTTACATCCATCTTTTGAAAAATACGGATTGCTAATCCATCTTGCTTTTGAAGAAGCGCAACTAAAAGATGTACAGTATCAATTTCTTGATGATGATGCTTAGTAGCAATTGATTGTGCACTCATAATCGCTTCTTGAGTTTTTGTCGTCATTCGATTTAAGTCCATTACAGCCACAGCTCCTTTACACTTTGACTTTTTTTGACCTTTGATTTGATTATACGACAAATTACCTATTGTATTCAACGAAGATGACTTTATGACAAGCTTATTTTTTAAATCCATTTCGCCATAATAAATCCCGCAGCTTATAACTGCGGGATTTGTTATGGTCTTCTTTTATATGTCCATTGTCTGTTTTGATTTGTAACTCCTGGAAATTTATCTCCAGCAGAGAGCTTTACCATTTTTGGATCCTTAACCATACTTCCTGTTTCACCAATTTCAACGTATATGCCGTCGTTTGGTGCTTTTTGACCTGCTCGGAATCGATGACTTTGTCCCATATCCATTCTCCTTCCATTCCATCACTACATCTTTAGTATGTCCCATTTTAGAAAACCTTTTCTGTTATGTTTAGGAAACCATGCTCATATAATGAAATTACACATTTTAGCAGGAGATACATCAGTATATGTAGAAACAAAAAAAACTGGCCATAACGACCAGTATCAAAGGAGAGTCAAACAACTTATTACGAGAAGATTACACTCTCATTATAAACACGATAATCTGTTCATTGTAACCCTTTTCACAAATTGTACAAAATGAAAGAAACATTATTCGAACTTTCAGAAAACAACTTGACTTTTCCATTTACCAGTGACAAATAGTGGACAGCACAAGAATATAGGAATTAAGATGAATATAATACACAAAACTTTTTATAAAAGGTGAGAGACGCATGAAAAAACAACATTTAATTGCATTAGATTTAGATGGTACTTTACTTACAGATCAAAAAATGATTTCAGCGCGTACAAAACAAACTATTGCAAGAGCAAAAGAACAAGGTCATATCGTTGTTATTTCAACCGGTCGTCCATTTCGTGCGAGTCATGCATATTATAAAGAACTTGGATTAAATACACCAATCGTCAATTTCAACGGTGCATACGTCCATCACCCAATTGATAGGAATTGGGGAACACATCACTCTCCGCTTGAACTTGCTACTGCGCAAGAAATCGTTCGCGCATGTACGGATTTTGGGGTAGAAAATATTTATGCGGAAGTGATTGATGATGTATATGTAAAACAAATTGATGCAGATAAAAAACATATTTTCGAATTTGGTTCACCTAAAATTTTCACAGGTGATTTACTCGACATTTTACAAGAACACCCAACTTGCTTATTAATCGATGCACACGAGTCAAAATCAAATTCTATCCGCCAGCATTTAACGGATATGCATGCAGAGGTAATCGATCACCGAAAATGGGGCGCTCCTTGGCCGATTATTGAAATTGTAAAAAGCGGGTTAAATAAAGCAATTGGCTTACAAAAAATTTCAAGTTACTACAATATCCCAAAAGAGCATATCATCGCATTTGGTGATGAAGATAACGATTTTGAAATGATTGAATTTGCCGGACACGGAATTGCAATGGGGAACGCCATTCCAGAATTAAAATCATTAGCAAATCACGTGACATTATCAAACGAAGAAGACGGAATTGCTCTTTATTTAGAGGAGGTACTTGGATTGTAAGGCGAAAATTCCCTGCTTATAGTATGACGCCAAGCGCACATACTATAGGAGACACAGTAAATGTGTCAATGTTTTTCTGCTAAAAGGGGGAATTACGAATGGGCAAAAAGAATAAGTCAAAACGTTTCGTACAACAAGGGGCAGATTCTGTTATGCAGCATGACGCAAGATTCCCATACCGTGGTACACTAGCTGAAGCAGAAAAAGAACGAAATAACTCTTCTCTTGGAGGGTTCTAATGAGTAACTTACTGTTCCAACAAGCACGAGATGCTGTTGCACAAGCTGTATCTTGTTCAAACCATAGCGAACAACAAGCACTTGCTGATAAAGCGAAAAATGCTTTACTGTCCGCTTATACCAATTCTTCTACTGCCGAAAGAGTACAATTACGCGAAATGCAAGATGAACTTCAAAGCATTTCAGCAACGGAGTAAAGTGAAACTTCCATAAGTGGGGGGCTTTTCATCCCCACTTATGGAAAGCTCTCACCAATCGGGCTTTTATAGGCAGTTATCCCCCACCTAGCTTCTTCGCTTTTCTCTGAATCTTTAGGTAGGGAGCTTACAGCCCGCGAATAGCGGGATAAAACTTAACCGAGCAACTCCGACTAGACGAACGAATAAAAGAGGACCCAATATGGTCCTCTTTTATTACTCTTTACGGAACAATCCAAACACTCCAACCGTTTGGATAACGTTTGTGAATGCACCTGGATCTACTTTTTTTATAACCCTTTCTAACTCATACAACTCGTAGCGAGTAATAACAATCATTAACATTTCTTTATTTTCATTCGTAAACCCACCTATCGCTGGAACAGTCGTAATCCCTCGAACCAATCGTTCATGAATTGCCTTTCGCACTTCCGCTCCATTTTTCGTTACAATAAATGCAGTAATTTTCACATGGCGCGTATGGATGGCATCAATAATACGTGAAGATACATATAATGTCACTAGCGTATAGAGCGCCTTTTCCCAGCCATATAAATAACCGGCCGCTATAATAATGATGGCATTAAAAAAGAAAAAATACGTTCCAACTGGCTTATCTTTTACTCTGGATAAAATCATCGCAATAATATCTAAACCACCAGTTGAAGCTCCCCACTTCAAAGCAATCCCTACCCCTAACGCGGAAATGATTCCTCCAAAAATGGCATTTAAAATAATATCATGAGAGATCGCTTTTACTGGCACTATTTCTAAAAATAGCGTCATAAATACAACGCTTAAAAAACTAAATACAGTAAATGACTTCCCCACTTTTTTCCAAGCCAAAATAACAACCGGAATATTAAATAAAGCAAAAAGAAATCCTGTCGAAATATGAATTGACATAAAATCCGCTAACACTTGCGAGAGTAATTGTGACAATCCAGCGAAACCGCTGGCGTACACTTTCGCTGGTGTTAAAAATAAGTTCATTCCAATTGCATTCAGCAAACCAGCAACGATAACAACGACTAACTTTTTCACAAGTTCACTATAGTTCAGCTTTAAGTCCATATCTCCTAGCCCACCTTTATATGAATTGCATTGTATACATAGTCTTAACGAAAACGGAAATGATAAACGTACAACTGTTATGAAGGGAGTTGAATCCTATGCCTCACACAAGCGACAACGACAAAAAAGCGCGTGATAACAACGCCAAACGCACACAAAAAAATGAAGAACAGCAAAAAAATATACAGCAAGGAAAACTTGCTTACTCCAAAAAGACTGATCATCTATAAAGTGAAACTTCCATCAGTGGGGTTTTTTTTCATCCCCCACTGATGGTTAGTTGAACCAATCGGGCTTTTACGGGCAGTTGTCCCCCACCTATCTTCCTCGTTTCTCTTTGAATCTTAAGGTGGGGGGCTTACTGCCCGTTAATGCGGGATAAAGTGAAACTTCCATCAGTAGGCAATTTTCTAACTGACAGTTAGCAGAACTAATTTAGTTCTTATAATTCAGTCTTAAACCCTCTGTTTCATTTAGATAATTCCTCCTCGTACATCAACATTTTCGTTGATGTACTTTTTTATGCAAAAAACCACCTCAAATTCACATCATGTTCACTTCCTTTTTCTACAATAGTAATAACGATTTTTTGATGAGGTGTTTACATGAAACGAAGACAATTATTTATCGCTGCAGCGACGCTCGGCACATTAATGTTATCTGCATGCGAACCGAAAGATAGTTCTGATCCAATTGCAACTTCAACTGCTGGTACGGTAACAAAAGGAGAATTTGATCAAGCATTAAAAGAACGTTTCGGAAAAGATATGCTCTATGAAATGATGGCACAAGATATTATGATTAAAAAATACAAAGTATCCGATGAAGAAGTTGATAAAGAATTTAACAAAGTGAAAGATCAAGCAGGGGATAATTTCAAAACATTTCTTGAAAGTAATCGGATGAAAGACGAAGAAGACTTAAAAAAACAAATTCGTTCTAGCTTAGCCATCGACAAAGCAGTCAAGCAAACTGTAACAGAAAAAGATATAAAAGCACGGTATAAACCAGACATTAGAGCTAGCCAGATTTTAGTAAATGATGAAGAAACGGCCAATAATATAAAAAGACAACTGAACAGCGGAGCATCATTTGAGGAATTAGCAAAAAAATATTCCGAAGATACGGTTTCAAAAGACAACGGCGGAGATTTAGGTTACTTCGGCCCTGGAAAAATGGTACCCGAATTTGAAGAAGCTGCTTATAAATTAAATGTCGGTGAAATAAGTGAACCTGTAAAATCACCAAAGGGCTATCATATTATTAAATTAACAGATAAAAAGGAATTAAAGCCATACGATGAAGTAAAAGATTCGATTCGTAAAACGATTGAAAATGAACGTATACAAGATAATACGTGGCGCCAAAAAGTATTATCAGACGAATTAAAGAAAGCAAATATTAAAGTAAAAGATAGTGACTTAAAAGATACATTTACACATGCTCTACAATCATAAAAACAGCCGAACAAATTAGATTTGTTCGGCTGTTTCGTCATTATTTCTTAAAATATGTCCAACCTTCTTCTTGATAAACCTTTTCTTCTTTCATCAATTTACCAAGAGCACGTTTGAAAGCTGCTTTGCTCATGTTAAAGCGCTCTTGAATATCTTCTGGATGACTCTTATCCCAAAATGGCATTGCACCGCCGCGACTTTCCATATACTCATAAATAACCGCTGCATCATCTTCCATTCCTTCTTGTTTACGAGGAAGAAGTGAAATGTTGATTGTTCCATCTTCTTTTACATCAACAATACGGCCTGTTACGCGCTCTCCGATACGTACTTGCTCTTTACGCTCAGAATGGTGCAAGAATGCACGAAAATGTTCATCCGTTAATACAAACGATCCTACTTGCAAAGAACGGTACACACGACCGTTTACATTTTTATTGCGCATAGATGGCGTTGCATCAACGATGATTTCTTGCATATCTGAATCCCTTGCCGGAAGAGCAATAAGACGACCACGATTCGTTAATTTTAATGTGCAGTATAATTCATCGCCCTCTTCCGGCCAAACCGGCGTATAAATCGGAAACTCATCAGCTGGAATTAATATATCTTTTGAAACACCAATATCAACAAACACACCTAGACCAGGCTTTACTTCCACAACTTTAACCCAGTTCCAATCATTTGTTGTAATAGCCGGCGTCTTCATTGTTGCAGCAATTCGTTCTTGGTGATCAAGATATAAAAACACATCAATTGTGTCGCCTTCTTCAATCTCTCCAGCTACTTCATTTTTATGTAAAAACACTTCATCTTCTTCGTAACCGACCATATACCCAATCTCTGTTTCGCGTAAAACTGTTACTTGTTCAATCGCTCCTGGTTGTAGCTTCATATTTTTAATTCCCTTCTCTATATAAAATTTATCTTATTCTAACGGGTGGTATCCTTATTGTTTCTTAATGTAAAAACAGCTCATAAAACTAAATTAACATAACTGACTATCAATGGGGATACCCCCACTGATGGAAGTTTCACTTTATTTTTTTATCATTCCAAACAAAGTTTCATTATACACGTTTTTTCCTTTATTTGTCCAACTCGCCAAAATTAACTATAATAAGAGTTGGAATTTAATTTGGAGGTGCTTACTATGGCAAAAGATAGTTCTTTTGATATCGTTTCAAAAGTAGAATTTCCAGAAGTAACAAACGCTATTAACATCGCGTTAAAAGAAATTCAAAATCGTTATGACTTTAAAGGAAGCAAAAGTGATATTAAATTAGAAAAAGAGGAAATCGTTTTAACTTCTGATGATGAGTATAAACTTGATCAAGTAAAAGACGTTCTTATTTCAAAATTAATTAAGCGTGAAGTTCCTATTAAAAACTTAGATTACGGAAAAGTCGAAAGTGCTTCTGGCGGTACAGTTCGTCAACGTGCAAAGTTACAACAAGGCATTGACAAAGAAAACGCTAAAAAAATCAATAACATTATTAAAGACTTAAAATTAAAAGTAAAAACGCAAGTACAAGACGATCAAGTTCGCGTAACAGGTAAAAGTCGAGATGACTTACAAGCAGTTATCA
Organism: Bacillus sp. AFS018417; assembly: GCF_002560985.1. Taxonomy (NCBI): domain Bacteria; kingdom Bacillati; phylum Bacillota; class Bacilli; order Caryophanales; family Bacillaceae; genus Bacillus; species Bacillus sp. AFS018417. Next base: position 201,910 of record NZ_NTTM01000004.1, on the reverse strand, counting down.
CAGCTGTGCGCGGTGCTGATTTATCAATCGATGTACAATTTATAAACTATCGTTAATTGTACATGAAAAAAATCCTCTAATTAAGAGGATTTTTTTCGTTTCTTCACTAATACAATAAAAATCATGAACAACAAATAAACGCAAACTAGTGCCAAAATAAACGACCAGTTCCACCCCGTTTTTTCTGCAAGCGCATATACGTTAGCCGTTTCTCTTTTCATCACAAGATAATATTCCCCGTTTTCTTCTCGTACCATATCATCTTCTAATAACCCGCGCAGCTCACGATTTTCTCCAACTTCACTTGCGGCAAGCGTCACCTTTTGCGTTTCTGTTGTATTATTAATAGCAATAAACGTTGTTTCGTCTTTATACATGCGTTTTATAATGCTCATGCCATCTTTATCATACAATAGTTCAAACGTTCCGTACCGAAGAGATGGTAATGTTTTTCGAAGTTCTCCTAATCTCTCTATATACTGCACAAACTTCTCATCCGTTTTAAAATCCATTAAACGACGATTATCCGGTGTCTTCCCTCCATCTAGCGCAATTTCAGTACCGTAGTATATAAACGGAACACCCGGTGATGTATATAAATAGGCAAGTGCTAATTTCAAACGGGCCGGTGGATAATATTTATTTTCTTTTGCGATTCTAACAAAACGCTCCGTTTGACTATTATCTACAAACGTCCCTTCCATACGATCGCCGTCCATTTTCGTCACATCATACAATGGCTTTACAGAAATATTCGGCTTTGCAAATACCTCCGTAATACGCTGCTGATAAGCCTGATTAAATCCTCCTTCACTTTGCATATCCTCTATTACAAAGAAATTTTGTTTCACACTCTGCACAGCTGCAATCACTTCATTCAAAAATGACCTCGTGACATTCTCATTATGTATCAAATGGTAACCGTCTATATCTGTTTCCTTAATCCATTGTTTAGCACCTTCAATAGTGCCCGTTTCATCTTCATTATCCACTACAAATTCAAGCATAACTTTCATCTCTCGCTTGTGTGCTTCTTGGACAAGTTGCTGCATGTCCTTCATCGTTCCAAAATGTTCATTCATTTTTGTTAAATCAGTAGGATGATAACCGTCATAACTACTACTTTCAGTAGGCGGTGACAACAAAATAGAAGTAAAGCCCATCCCTTTTATATAATCAAGTCGTTTTATAATCCCTTGTATATCTCCCCCTTGATATGCTTCTAAATTATTCGTATCAATCCCTTTATCATTTTTAGAATCACCATTATTAAAACGATCGATCATAATAGAATACACAATTTCATCTTGCCACTGACTCGTTTCCTTCGCTGACACATGAATCGGTAATTGAAATAAAAATAATAGACACATGAAACATAGAAAATACTTCCCAAAATCCCTCTTCACATTGCTTCCCCCAAATTATTTTTCTAATTATAGGAAAAGTATAACAATTTATCCTTATCTCGTATACTCATGCATTTCGATTACACAAAAGCAATATTTTTCCTTACCTAAAGTGAAACTTCCATCAGTGGGGATCTTACTGCCCGTTAATGTGGAATAAAAATTTATCATGTTACATTTCCTTACATAACAAATTAAATTTTCTGAAAAATCTGTTGATTTATTTTCAATTATTGAATATGATACTAAATATAACTTTCAATGTTAATTTTTATAACATTATAGGAGGGGAAAAGATGAATATGGAGGATACAGTATTTCTTTTTTTATCTACCGTGATGGTGATGATTATGACACCTGGGCTTGCCTTGTTTTACGGAGGAATGGTTCGCAGTAAAAACGTACTTAGTACAACGATGCACAGTTATAGTGCAATGGCCATCGTGTCCATTCAATGGATTTTTATCGGTTACTCTTTAGCATTCGGACCGGATTGGAATGGACTTATTGGTAGTTTCGATTGGTTCGGCCTACAAAATGTTACTTTCACACCAAATGAAGCCTACAGTGCTACAATTCCACACAACTTATTCATGATGTTTCAACTCATGTTTGCAATTTTAACTCCCGCTTTAATTTCTGGTGCATTCGCAGAAAGAATGCGATTTTCCGCTTTTCTCATTTTCATCTTACTTTGGACGACACTTGTATACGATCCCGTTGCTCATTGGGTTTGGGGGCTAGGCGGATGGCTTCGAGAACTCGGAGCACTCGATTTTGCAGGGGGAAACGTTGTTCACATTACATCCGGCGTGGCAGGTCTTGTATTAGCCATTTTCCTCGGAAAACGTAAAGATGCCCACGACTCTTCACCCCATCACTTACCATTCACAATCTTAGGAGCAGGATTATTATGGTTTGGTTGGTTCGGCTTTAACGTCGGTAGCACATTAACATTAAATGACGTTGCACTCACAGCTTTTATTAATACAAATACAGCTGCTGCAGCTGCTGCACTTACATGGATGCTTACGGAATGGTTCTTCCAAACAAAACCAACTGTACTAGGTGCTGCTTGCGGAGCCATTTCTGGTCTCGTCGCGATCACACCAGCTTGTGGTTTTGTGACACCATTATCTGCCCTTATTATAGGTTCAATCGGCGGTGCACTTTGCTTCATGGCAGTCTATTTCTTAAAACATAAACTCGGTTACGACGATGCACTTGATGCCTTCGGTTGCCACGGTATTGGCGGAACTTGGGGCGGCATTGCAACAGGACTATTCGCTACAAAATCCGTTAACAGTGCAGGGGCAGACGGATTATTTTACGGAAATGCAGCACTTCTATGGAAACAGCTGCTCGCAGTCGGAGCAACCTATGCCTTCACAGCCATAGCCACGTATGCAATTATTAAAGGAATTAGTTTATTCCTACCAGTTCGCGCCCATGAACATGAAGAGAAAATGGGGCTCGATCTTTCCCTTCACGGAGAAAGGGCGTATGAACAAGTCGAAACTCCTCTTATTGGAGATATTTTAGACGGAAAGTTAAATCACCAAAGTGTTTACAACTCTCCCAAATAGGTCGTGTTTAAACGAAATGACGAAAAGAGGATTTCATAACGAAATCCTCTTTCTTCTATTATTAAAGTTAGATGAAAAAAATGTACTGATATCAACAAGAATAAAACTACTTAATAAGTAATCTACCTAATTTGATCAAAGATACGCTCTTTCCCTAGATATAGGGCATAACATGTAAAAAGAATCCAACTACTATAAAGGAGCGCTATGAATTATTATGATAAATCCATTCTTTAACAATACAAGACAAGTAGGCGTGGGCGCAGGTGTGGGTGCAGGTGCTGTCACATTTAGTTCTGCCCAACAAACACTTCATGCAATTCATCAAACGATGGCAACAGATCCTCTTTTTACACATGTCGTATATCATTATGCTACGCCCCATTATATTGTACATCACCCTGTTATCTCCCATCATGTTATGTATCCAGCTGCTCTCTCGACAATTCCCTTTGGCTCAATATATTATCTCTAAGGAAAGCTTTCGGCTTTCCTTTTTTCTTTACACAAATGAAGTGAAACTTCCATAAATGGTCTCCCAATGTTGGAAAGCTCTCACCAATCGGGCGCATGCCAGCAGTTATCCCCCACCTATCTTCTTCGCTTCTCTCTCAATCTGGAGGTGGAGGTCTTACCGCCCCAAAATAGCGGGATAAAACTACTTAATAGGGCATCTACCTAATTTGATTAAAGGTACGCTCTTTCCCTAGATATGGAACATAACATGTATAGAGAATCCACCTACTACAAAGGAGCGCTATAAATTATTATGATAACTCCAGTCTTTAACAATGCAAGGCAAGCGGGCGTGGGTGCCGGCACATATGCTGCTGCACAAGAGACACTTCATGCAATTCATCAAGTGATGGCAACAGATCCTCTTTTTACACATGTCGTATATCATCATGTTATACCCCATCACATGGCATATCATCATGTTATACATCATGTCATGTATCCAACCGATCTCTCGACAATTCCGTTTGGTTCAATGTACTATCTCTAAGGAAGGCTTTCGGCTTTCCTTTTTTCTTTATACAAATGAACTGGATATCCTATACATCTCATTATCAAAATCAATATGTCTAATACACTATCAAAACTGACACAAAAGATATTTCATTTATCCATTAGTCGGTTCGCCCTACTTGTCTCATCAGATAGGCTGTTTCCTACAATACGAAAATTATTCCTTACAATTAGTACAATATTTTCATATGACAGCGTCAGTATATAGTATGTACTTGTGACTATATACTTGCTATAATCTAAATCGAAACAATTTCGTTTTATACAAGCAGAGTATTTTTTCATTTAAATCTGTTCGTAATGTACTTAAGAATCAAATTACAGGTGCCACTGTAATTGCACTAAATAAAGTAGACTTAGTAAATGAAAAGCAATATATCACAATAGAATTAAAACTATTACAATCCAGGATATTCCTCCAATATCTAGGGGACAATTTAAAAAATGGTTAACATCTTTACTAGCAGGTATAGTGAAAGGAAAAGGATATATGGCATTAAAAGATGGAGATATTACTCACATTCAAAATGCCTATATGTCCCAGTTTTCTTTACAATAAGTGAATTTTCGGATTGATAAAAGATGAAAAAAGGAGCCCCCATCTATCTTCTTCGATTCTCTCTCAGACTTGAGGTGGGAGTCTTACTGTCCCAAAATTGCGGGAGTGGTAGTATTCTTTTTGTAAATCGTAATTACTATTATTTATATTAAGTTTCATATTTGTAATAAGGAGAATGAGTACATCATGAAAAAATGGAAATATGGTGCATTAGTAACTGCTTTGGCCCTTTCAACTGCTATTGCGGGCTGTTCTAAACAAGATGAGTCAAAAAGCAATACAAAACAAGACAAGTCTCTTAAGGTCGTAACAACATTTTACCCTATGTACGACTTTACTAAAAATGTGGTTGGATCCAATGGAAATGTAGATGTGTTAATTCCTGCTGGGACAGAACCACACGATTTTGAACCCACTCCAAAAGATATTGCTAAAATTGAAAATGCCGATGTGTTTGTATACAACAGTGACTCTATGGAAACATGGGTACCTAAAGTACTAAAAAGCCTTGATAATAAAAATATAAAAGTGGTAGATGCAAGTAAGGGTATTTCACTTATAGAAGGAACAGCTGAGGTTGAAAAAGATAAGCATACTAATAAGGAACAAGGACATCCAATGGATCCTCATGTATGGTTAGATCCAGTGTTAGCCCAAAAAGAAGTAGAAAATATTAAGCAAGCAGTTATAGAAGCAGATCCAACCCATAAACAAGATTATGAAAAAAACACAGATCAATTTACTGCAAAGCTAAAAGATTTGGATAACCAATTTAGAACAACTCTCGGTAATGCAAAACATAAAGAATTCGTGACGCAACATGCGGCATTTGGGTACTTAGCAAAAGAATATGGTCTTACCCAAATTCCAATTGCTGGTCTTTCTCCTGATCAGGAACCAAGTCCAGCCAAATTAGCGGAACTTCAAAAGTATGTAAAGGACAACAATATTAAAGTCATTTATTTTGAGGAAGTAACTTCTCCAAAAATAGCAAAAACCCTTGCGGATGAAACGGGAGCAAAAACAGTTGTATTAAGTCCAATTGAAGGAATTACAAAAGAAGAACAAGCCAAGGGAAGCGACTATATTAGCTATATGAAAAAGAACTTGGATGCACTAAAACAATCTATTATGTAATAGCAATAGTAGTGCGTTTTACAATCATGTAAAACGCACTTTTCTACTTACACCTAAAGAAAGGAAAAGGCGGATTTCATGAAAATCATATCTATGAATCAGGTTCAATTTAAGTATGGAAACGAAACCATTTTAGAAGATATTTCTCTCGATATAAATAGTGGTGAGTTTGTTACACTGACTGGGCCGAACGGAGCGGCAAAATCTACTCTGTTACGAATTATGTTAGGCTTATTAAAACCCTGGAGAGGAACCGTAAACATCAGTAAAAAAAATGATCAAGGACAGAAACTTATCATTGGTTACGTCCCTCAACAAGTTTCTTCCTTTAATGTAGGATTTCCAAGTACCGTGTTAGAGCTTGTACAATCTGGTCGTTTTCCTCGTGGAAAATGGTTTCGTTCACTTTCTAAAGAAGATCATGAGCATGTTAAGCAAGCGCTACTTGGAGTCGATATGTGGAAATTTCGTAATAGCAAGATTGGAGAGTTATCAGGAGGACAAAAGCAACGCATTTGTATCGCTCGTGTCCTAGCTTCCGAACCAGACATTCTAGTTTTAGACGAACCCACTACCGGCATGGATTTTGAAAGTCGCAATCATTTTTATCAATTGATGAGACATCATGTCACAGAACATGGACGAACGGTCATCATGGTTACACATGACTTGGATGATGTAAAACCGTATGCAGATCGAAACATTTATTTAGAAAGAAAGGAGAACACACAATGGAGATGCTTCACTTTGGGTTCATGCAGCGAGCATTTTGGGCAGGTGGATTAATTGCCCTCATAGCTCCTATATTAGGAATGTTTTTGATTTTAAGACGCCAGTCTTTAATGGCGGATACCCTTTCTCATATTTCGTTAGCTGGGGTAGCACTTGGTCTAACTCTTCATTCCAATGTTAATTTAGTTACGATTATCGTTATTATTATTGGTGCATTAGGAATTGAATATATGAGAAATACCTATCGTACGTATTCAGAAGTATCCGTAGCTATCCTTATGGCAGCGGGATTATCCTTTGCTCTCGTCCTAATGAGTTTAAATCAGGGCGGTGTTTCAACTAGTGTAGAACAATATCTGTTTGGATCTATTATCACAATTAGCAAAGAACAGCTTCGTTTCTTAGTAGTAGTTTGTATCTTGGTGGGAATCTATTATCTAGTGTTTCAACGCCCTCTGTACGTATTGACGTTTGATGAAGATACAGCCTTTACAAGCGGACTACCTACAAAATGGCTATCCTTGTCCTTTAGCGTATTAACAGGTCTAACCATTTCCGTTATGATGCCTATTATAGGTGCATTGCTTGTATCAGCGCTTATGATATTACCAGCTGCAATTGCGATGCGTATGGTAAAAGGATTCAAAGTAGCTATTTTATTTAGTATGGCAATAGGCGTCATTAGTATGTTTTTAGGACTCACTTCTTCATATAAATTAGGGACACCGCCTGGGGCAACTATTACACTTGTTCTTGTATTATTTTTAATTTGCGGCCTGTGCATCCAATGGGTTTGGAAATCTATTCGCTCTAATCGCGCATAAAGTGAAAGATATTACAATCTGTCACGTATTGTCTTAACAACAAAAGAAGCAGAGCAGCTTTCAAAATACGCTTATTAAAACTGAGGGTCATAGCTTACACGCTATGACCCTCAGTTTTATTCTTTAATATTTATATTGTACTCCTTAAACCAGACATGAATTTGCCCTAAATGAGCTAACAGCTGCGGCCCCGTCATCAATTGCCCGAACCACGGTGTTTGAAATGCACTGCCCCCTGATTCAATTAACCCATGCAGCTGCTCTTTATCAAATAATTCATGAAGAACGGATTGTTTATCCGTTAATAACTCTTGTAGCCATGAAGTAACTGCCTTCGTATAATACGGATTATGCGTTTTCGGATATGGGCTTTTCTTTCTATACAATACATCATCTGGCAATACACCTTCTAGTGCCTTGCGTAATAGACCTTTTTCGCGGTTTTTATACATTTTCATTTCCCAAGGAATATTCCACGCATATTCGACAAGACGATGATCAGCAAATGGCACACGTACTTCTAAGCTAGCGCCCATACTCATCCGATCTTTTCGATCAAGAAGGGTCGTCATAAACCAAATCATATTTAAATAAAATAATTGTCTTCTTTTTGCATCAAGTACGCTCTCCCCTTCTAAAGCGGGTGTTTCGCGCACTGATTCTTCATAACGATACTGTACATACTCTTGCAATTTGAGTTTTTTACGCCATTCTTTTTTTAACAATTGTTCACGCGCTTCTGTTGATCGCATCCATGGAAACGCACTTGATTGTAAGTCATCTTCGCGGTAAAACCACGGATAACCACCAAAAATTTCATCGGCACATTCACCTGACAAGCTTACGACAAAATCTTGTTTAATTTCTCGGCAAAACCACAACAGTGAGGAATCAATATCCGCCATTCCTGGCAAGTCACGAACAAGAACAGCTTCTGTTAAATGTTCCGCTAAACTTTCGTTAGAAATAACGCAGCGATGATGAATCGTATTAAATGTATTTGTCATTAATGTAATAAACGGAGCGTCTGAATTCGGCTGAAATGCATTCGATTTAAAATATTTTTCATTATCCTCATAATCAATTGAATACGTATGAAGCTTCCCTTTTTCTTCCCGTTCATACGCCATCGCCGCAAATGCAGTAATCGCACTAGAATCGACGCCTCCTGATAAAAATGTACATAACGGAACATCCGATACTAGCTGTCTTGTAATCGCATCTTGCAATAGAAAACGAACTTGTTCCACCGTTTCTTCAAAGCTATGTGTGTGCTCTTCACTCGCGACATTCCAATAACGCCAAACTTTTAGACCGTCTTTTGAAAACGTAAGTGCATGACCTGGACGTAATTCTTCAATTCCAGCAAATATACCATGCCCAGGAGTTCGGGAAGGCCCCAATCCAAGTACTTCCGCTAACCCTTCCGTCGTAACCTCCGTCTTGATATCTCGATGAGCTAAAATAGCTTTTAATTCTGAGCCAAACAACAACCTTCCTGCATCACATTTGTAAAATAATGGTTTAACCCCTAATCGATCGCGCGCAATAAAAATCTTTTCTTCTTCCTCATCCCATACAGCAAATGCATAAATGCCATTCAAATGCTCAACGCATTGCTCTTTCCACTCTATATAGGCTGTTAATAAGACTTCTGTATCGGAATGTCCTTGAAACGTGTATCCTCTATTCCGTAATTCTTTTCGAATATCTTCTGTATTATATAACTCTCCATTATAGGAAATTGTATAACGTTCTTCTTTTTTCATCCGCGTCATCGGTTGTTTTCCGCCTTCTGGATCAACAACAATTAACCGCTTATGCCCAAATGCAACATGATTCCTAAGCCAAACATTCGTATCATCCGGTCCCCTCTTCGCGAGCGTTTCTGCCATCTTCGTTATTGTTTCTTTTTCTTCCAATAACACTTTTGTATAATCAACCCACCCTGTAATGCCACACATTGCTATCACCCTTTCTCATCTCATATCCGCAGTCTGTTTTTATTTTATGCCCAATTTCAATTCTATGTGCCTTGGTTATAAAGAAAGACCGAACTGTCTATAACAAGAATAGAAACTTCTATAAAAAAGGAGGGCACAGGAATGAAACAGCGTAAACATATTTTGTATAGCCAACCGCGTGCTCATACAATCGGAAATGTTGAATATATAAACGAGGAATGGATATTTTTCGATGAAGAAAGCGATGAAGCTTCTTTATTAGAAGATATGATTGAAGATGGATTTGAAGTTTTATATAACAATAATTGGTTACCTGCTCGTTTTTATGAACATAATACTTTGCAAGTAGCAGATGAGCATCATCCGTTGCAAAACGGCGAAACAATTCGGATTCGAAAAAAGTTAATGACAAGCTATCATGAGTGGATAGAAGAACTTCCAGATTCCTCATTTTCACTCGTAACCGAAACATTACAATCGTTAGGCTACTCTTTATACGACTGTATATATTCTCATAATTCTCTATCCTTCCAACCAAAAGACCAGCCATGCGAAGGAGTTAATTTTCTTTTATTTGATAATGAAGAAATGATTTGTTCCCTTCATCACCATTATGTACGCTATTCTACACAAAATAAGGATATATTTAAAATTACAAAAGCAGATGGCGATGAATTGCATATTAACAATTAAAAATAAAGTGAAACTTCCTTCAGTGAGGGGTTTCCACTGAAGGTTAGTTGAACCAATCGGGCTTCTTCGCTTTTCTCTCAATCTTAAGGTGGAGGTCTTACTGCCCGTTAATGCGGGATAAAAACGAGGATGTCTCAAAAGTAATTAAATACTTACTTTTGAAAACATCCTCATTTTTGTATTAAGCAAATGGTGAAAACCCTAGTGGTAATCGTAAACCAAGATATAACACAACTAACAACACAATAACAAATTGAATCCAAAACGCTCTTGTTAATTTCTGTTTGCTTGCTTTCACAAGAATCATTTCCATCGCAGCAATTACCCAAATACCACCGAGCATTTTGATTCCATATAACATAGGCATCCAGTGGACGTCTTTGTAAATTAATAATCCTGATACAATGATCAAAATATACAGCAAACGAACCACCATGTGCATTGCTTTTGCTTGCTTTCCACTCTTATACATCGAATATGTTACAAAAAACAAAATAATCCCGAGCGACCATGCAGTAATATGCATATGTATCATATAAATCTCTCCTCCTCTTTTGCACATTTTTTCACTTTATATGATACCACGTCTATTTCTTTTCAGGAAACATTTAGCTTTTTTCACGTTTAAATGATATAATATTTAGAGTATTTACAAACTTCTTGTAAAAACAAAAGGGGGAACTAGCATGATTCAAACAAAAGACATTATCGAATTAACAGAAACTTACGGAGCAAATAACTATCATCCACTACCGATTGTAATTGCGAAAGCAGAGGGTGTTTGGGTAGAAGACCCAGAAGGCAACCGTTATATGGACATGCTTAGTGCATATTCTGCTGTAAACCAAGGTCATCGCCATCCAAAAATTATTCAAGCGCTTATCGACCAAGCACAACGTGTAACATTAACATCACGTGCATTCCACAGCGATCAATTAGGTCCTTGGTATGAAAAAGTCGCGAAATTAACTAATAAAGAAATGATTTTACCAATGAATACAGGTGCAGAAGCTGTTGAAACCGCTATCAAAGCAGCAAGACGCTGGGCATACGATGTGAAAAAAGTAGAAGAAAACAAAGCAGAGATCATTGTATGTGTTGATAACTTCCATGGCCGTACAATGGGCGCAGTATCCATGTCATCCAACGAAGAATATAAACGCGGATTCGGACCAATGCTTCCAGGTATTGTTGTCATTCCTTACGGCGACATCGAAGCATTAAAAGAAGCGATTACACCAAATACAGCTGCATTTATTTTAGAGCCAATCCAAGGCGAAGCTGGTATTAACATTCCACCGGCAGGTTTCTTAAAAGAAGCACACAATGTATGTAAAGAAGAAAATGTATTATTTATCGCAGATGAAATTCAAACAGGCTTAGGCCGTACTGGAAAATTATTTGCATGCGATTGGGACAATGTTATTCCTGATATGTACATCCTTGGAAAAGCGCTAGGCGGCGGTGTATTCCCAATTTCTTGCGTTGCTGCAAACCGCGAAATTTTAGGAGTATTTGAGCCAGGCTCTCACGGTTCTACGTTCGGTGGTAATCCGCTAGCTTGTGCAGTTTCACTTGCTTCTCTAGATGTACTATTAGAAGAGAATTTAACAGAACGCTCTTTACAATTAGGAGAAAAGCTGTTAAATCAATTACGTGAAATTGACAATCCAATGATCACAGAAGTACGCGGAAGAGGATTGTTTATCGGAATCGAGTTAAATGAATCAGCACGTCCTTACTGTGAACAATTAAAAGCAGCTGGCTTACTATGTAAAGAAACACATGAAAATGTAATCCGCATCGCTCCGCCTCTTGTTATCTCTGAAGACGATTTACAATGGGCGTTCGAAAAAATTAAAGCGGTATTGTCTTAATAAAAAAGAAGGTTGTCTCTTAGGAGACAACCTTCTTTTATTATGCAATGATCCTAACTATATACAACAGACCAGCTATAACAGGAAACATTAGTAATATACCGATGATACATGATATCCACACATGCTTCCATTTCCACCAACCAATTATCTTTCCTCTCCAAAACAAAAACAATGAAAAAGGAATTATTAAAAAGAAAGCTGTACCAAGCCCAGGCACATATCCTCTCTTCAAGATTGCCCCCACAAGATGAATAATCCCATTCATAAAAATCATTGACTGCGTGAACAGTACAGCATATAACGTCATCTGCGTCAAAAACATATTGTGTATAAACACAATCAAACATACAAAAACAGTTAATATAAGTAATGCTATTAAAAAATGCTTCTGTTGTAATGCATTCTCTTCCATCTGAATAGGCTGTAAATACTTTATTTCTGGAAAAAAATAATACTCTTCTGCATTATGCAAAGCGAAAAAAATAGGAATGATCCAGAAATAAGAAGAGCGCGGTATATTATTTGACATTATTACGGAGCGTTCCAACATGTTCAACCGTTATAACAACTTCATCACCAGCATGTAAAAAACGAGGTGGTTTAAATCCCTTTCCAACTCCCGCTGGTGTTCCAGTCGCAATAATATCTCCTGGCTCTAACGTCATTCCTTTACTTACAATTGATATAATTTCTTCAATTGAAAACATCATGTTTGCCGTTGTAGAAGATTGACGTACTTCTCCGTTCACCTTCGTTTCAATATGAAGCGCATTCGGATTAGCAATCATTGAGTGATGCACAATAGCTGGTCCCATTGGACAAAACGTGTCAAAGCTTTTTCCAAGAAAAAATTGCTTATGCTTCTTTTGGATATCCCGAGCTGTAACATCATTTATAACCGTATAACCAAACACATGATTAAGAGCTTTTTCTTTCGAGATTTCCTTTCCACGCTTTCCAATCACAATGGCGAGCTCGCCTTCATAATCAAGTTCACTCGTAGCATGCGGATGACTATAAATTTTATCACCATCACCAATTACAGTTGTTGGTGCCTTTGTAAAAATAATGATATTTTCTGGAACTGCTTCCGCTCCGTCCATTTCGATTGCATGCTCACGATAATTTTTTCCAACACAAAGAATATTTTTTCTTGGCCTTGGAATAGGAGCCAATAACTTAACTTCCGATAATGGATAATAAGCATCTTTGCAATTTTCTTTCGCCCATTCGACAATCTCAATTATTTTTGTAATAAAGGGTTCTCCCTGGTCGATACACTCTAGCATTGTAATGGGAATCGTAACTTTTTCTCCTTTTTTCCTCTGTGCTTCTCTTACATGCAACACTGTTTGTGATGTCTCATCTACAACACCAACAAACACTTTTTCATCTGCTTTTACTGTCACAAACCGCATATTTCCACACCCCATCTTCAAAATCATACTGTAATTGTATTCGTACCTACTAATGAAAATCCTCCTAAAAATATTTTTAATTTACAATATTCTTTCTATTTTTTATGCAATTAAAATGCTTTTTTGCCAAAATATGTAGAATACCTTCTTCTTTTAGCGAATGTGTTTCTTTTTTATGGAAAGTTTGTATAATATGTACTAAAGATACTCTTAAAATCTATAAGGAGACGGAGCCGATTCTATGTTTGAGCAAGCAATTGAAAAAAAACGAGAAAAAATGAAATACTTAGCCAAACGTTATGGAATGACATCTCAAAAAACGGTTAGTTGTAGTCAAGAGCTGGACAGGCTCTTAAATGTTATATTACTCATACAAATAGATGATGTGTCAACTCAAAATATAGACGTGCACTCCCACTGAGTGTACGTCTTTTATTTTTAAAATAACAGACACATATTTACACAAACGCCCATACAATAATAAAGTAAAACTCCTATCATAGAAACTCGTATTAAAAAGGGACAGATACAAAAATTCTTAACATGAAAGGTGTTTTCTATGCCTGCAATGGTTGGACATATTAATATTGTTAATATCGGATCGAGCGGTGTATTTCATATTGGAGATGTATTTGCCATTCGTCCCATTAGCTATTCTCGTGCATTTGCAGGAGCGGGTTCTTTTAATGTTGGAGAAAGTGTATCAATATACAATTACGAAAACACAACAAATGTAAATGATAATGATGTAATCGATCAGCCAGTCACTGCTACTTATTAAAGGGGGGAATAAAAATTGAAACTGTATGTACATCAAAGTATTATTATTAACAATGTACGAATAAATAACCTTACAACTTCAGCCGTCTTTCAAATTGGAAGTGCAGGGAGTATTAAAACATTGTCAAAGTTTTCTAATACAGGCGGATTTACACAACCAACTCCGCCACTAACAGCTCCGGGACAAATTATTTCAATTTCCCCTCCTCCTAGTTCTTCTTAACGTACCAATATCATAGACATATACCAATACACCCTCCAGATTGAAAAGGAGGCTTCTAGCAGTGAGTCAAGATCTATATACTTATTTACAGCAACTACAACAATTCATTCAAAAACAACAGGAAAAAATAAATGCTTTAGAAACACAACTAGCGCAGCTAACAGAGCAAATAGAAGAACTGAAACAGCGACCATCCTCTTCAATTGGGAAAGTCGAATACAAGTTCGATCAGCTAAAAGTCGAAAATTTGAATGGTACATTAAATATCGGTTTAAATCCATTTACGAGCAAAGGAGAAATAATTGAAGACTTTAATGTTGAAACTGAAACATTAAAAGTAAACCCTGAAACCCAAGTAAATCCTGATTTTTATCAAGACATCATTCAAGAAATGCACCGCTATTTAGACGAAGAAGCGTATAGCCGCATTCTTCATTTCGAACAGGAAGAACGGACACCTCTCGATGATATGTACCGTCAAATGATGATCGATGATATAAAACAACAAATGGAACACCGTCTTCCATACTATTTATCTCAAGTACAGCCACATCCAGAAATTACATCTAATCCACAATATATGAAAGATGTCATTATTCGAGCAATGAAACAAGATATTGATAAGGCATTTCTTTCCTTTATTCAGCATATACCGCGTAACTTCGGAAAGGAGTAAATGCATATGAATTTTACTGTTATTAATCACGAAATCAAAGTAGGAACCGTTAACTCCCTTGGGGTATCTTCGTCTGCTTTATTCTTAGTCGGCGATGCAAACCTCATTATTTCATCTTCTATTTTAGATACACCATTTGAATCTGTTACAGGTGGTCCGTTTGTACCACTCGTAACTGCTGGACCTACCACTCCTAGATAAGGAGGACTGATTATGTTTCGACATATTTCCGTTGTCCATCAGCCCTCTGTTATCACGCTAGGACTTGCTTCTATTATTCAAGTTGGCGATACGAACCATATAGAATTAAAAAATAGAACACTTGTTGTTCAGCGCGAAATCCCTTACTTTTTGGCCCAAGAAGGAAGATGGGAAGAATATTCAATATTTACTGATGACGAAATCACAATTCCAACTCGTATAAACGAGGTAAAAATGAATGTCATTAACAAGAACCCTTTTATCGAAGTAAACTGCGTTAACATTCTAAGTATGCTAAACTCTGCTTGTTTTCACATTGGATCTGTTGATTACGTATTTGTAAACTCACGCATTTTACAAATTCGCCACTTTGTTACAGAAGAACCTTTTAGCAAATAAATCATATAGTATCGTAAAAGCAAAATGAAGTAGGTGAAAATATGCCGTCCGTTGTTGGGAACTTAGTCGTTCAAAATAGTAACGGCTCTTTCAACTTAGGAGATTTCTATAATGTGTCTCCAAAAGAAAATACGAAAGCTTATAATGGATCCGGTTCATCAAATGTTGCTTTTGTCCTTAATACATTTAACGGTGTAAGTGGTACAAATACATTTGATTCAGATGTAGCTGATCAAGATCAAATCGGAACAGCATAATGTGAAACTTCCTTTAGTAGGGGGTTTCCACTGAAGGTTAGTTGAACCAATCGGGCTTTTACGGGCAGTTATCCCCCACCTCCCCTCTTGGCTTTTCTCTCAATCTTGAGGTGGGGGGCTTACTGTCCGCGAATAGCGGGATAAAATGAAACCTCCATCAGTGGAGGTTTTCTTCATCCCCACTGATGGAAAGTCCGCCCAATCGGGCACATGCCAGCAGTTATCCCCCACCTCTTCGCTTCTCTCTGAATCTTGAGGTGGGGGCCTACTGCCCGCGAATAGCGAGACTGTTGATTGACAATAAAGTCGTTTTTGATATATATATCCTTAACTGTTTACAATACCCAAAAATAAAATATTATTATCATTTTATAAAATGATAATAGCTAGGGAGAACAATACAATGACAAAAAAAGCTGATTTACTTCTTCATCCTATTCGAATGCGGATTATACAACAATTGCTACTAGGTAAACCACTAACGATTGCACAACTTTTAGATGCGCTTGGCGATGTTCCTCAAGCTACTTTATATCGTCATATGAATCTTTTAATTGCGGCAAATTTTATTGAGATCATTAATACGAAAAAAGTTAAAGGAACGGAAGAACGAGTATTTGCGGTCAAAAAGGAGAACTTACAAGTTCCCGAAAAAGAAATCGAAACGACTCCACAGGAAGACCATATTCGCCATTTTTCAGTATTCCACGGTAATTTACTTCAGTTAGTGACATCGTATCTGACAGAGACTCCCCCAAAACAGTATAAAGAAGATGGATTCGCTTATTGGTATGCACCTATTCATTTGACGGATGGCGAATTCCAGGAACTCGTCCAGTCTATTAATACGTCTATTGAAAAAGTGATAAATAACAAGTCGACGCCTGAAAGAACCACTCGAATTTTTGCAGGCATGTTTATTCCGCAAAAATCACAAGAAAAATAAGGAGGAATCGCAAATGCATTATGGTTATGAAATTGGGATAGAGGAACTTGGGGATTGGTTGCCACTGCTTCTTCCCCTCCTAATTTTACAATTCATTTTAATTTCTGTAGCATTATGGGATTTGTTAAAAAGAGATTTTAGCAATGAATACAAATGGCTTTGGGTCGCGATTATTGTTTTTGTTAGTATTTTCGGTCCGATTTTATATTTTATCCTAGGAAGGAGAGAACGATAATATGGGCATAATCCAGGTGAACCATCTTCAAAAAAATTATGGGAATCATGAAGTCATTAAAGACATTGATTTTCAGATCGATTACGGTGAATGTGTCGCTCTCCTTGGTCCAAATGGAGCTGGTAAAACTACGATTATCAAAATGCTTTTAGATATAACAAAACCTACAAGTGGTCAAATTCTATTCCAAGGGGAGCGTCATGACCAAATGCGTCAGTTTATTGGATACTTGCCGCAACATCCCACTTTCTATCCGTGGATGACAGGAAAGGAATTGCTCGAATTCATGGGTGGACTTTCAGGTATAGATAAGAAAAGTTTAAAACAACGAATGCACGAATTACTAGACTTAGTGGGGCTGAGTAAGGAGAAAGATAAGCAGCTCGGAACCTATTCGGGAGGAATGAAGCAAAGGTTGGGCATCGCCCAGGCACTCATCCATCAACCTAAGTTACTAATTATGGATGAACCAGTTTCCGCGCTGGATCCACTAGGGCGAAGAGATATGTTGGAATTGCTTAAAGTGATCAAACAGAAATCGACCATTCTTTTTTCCACTCATATCCTGCACGATGCAGAAGAGCTTTGCGATAAGATACTTATCTTAAACCAAGGTAAATTGCTTTTCAACAGCTCTATTAATCAAATAATCAAGCAAAATCAACAACCTGTTTTTATTATTCAAGCACCTCGAGTTAACGAGTGGGCTCCACAACTTGAGAACGAAGATATCGTTGAATCCATTGTACAAACAGGTAGTTCCGCAAAAGTGCGTGTTAAAAGCATTGAACAGGGCAGAATCTGGCTATTAGACAATATTAATCGTTTACAACTGCCAGTTCAAAAGTTCGAACTAGTACAGGAAAGTCTAGAAGAAATCTTTTTAAGGATGGTGAAGTAAACATGAACCACTTATCTGTCCTATTAAACAAAGAATGGCTTGAAGCTAGAAGAAGTTATAAGTTACTGTGGTTTCCTATCGTATTTATGCTTTTAGGAATCATTCAGCCTCTTTCATCCTATTATTTACCTCAAATTTTGCAAATTGCTGGTGGATTGCCTGAAGGTATGAATATTACATTACCCAAGTTTACTGCGGAAGATGTGTTGGCTTCAACCTTAACCAATCAATTTGACCAATTGGGCTTAATGGTTCTCGTAATTGGTATGATGAGTATCGTTGTATCGGATAAAAATAGCGGAATGCTGACGTTTATTTTGACACGCAACACAACACTAGGCGAGTATTTGCTGAGCAAGTGGATTGGGCAGGCTGCTATTGTCGCAGGGGCAGTTACAACTGGAATGATTATGGCAACATTTTACACATTCTATTTGTATAACTCTGTACCATTAGCTAGAATCGCAGCAGGGCTTGGCGTTTATTACATTTGGTGCCTGTTTATGTTAACACTAGCATTAATGATGGGTGTTTTACTATCTAGATCCTCGGCAGTTGCTGTGTTATCAATCTTTGTTCTGATTCTTTTGAAAGCCATAACCGCACTTGGATCTGGCTTTCAAATTTTAAATCCCGCGCATTTGACGAATCATGCAGTCAACATCATGATGACCGGTAATGCTTTACCTCACCTTTTACCAACATTAGCTGTAACGTTATTACTCATAGTATTTTTCCTGTTTTTATCAAAATTCTATTTATCTCGAAAAGAGTTGCCTTCTATGTAACTAAATATATATAACAGTAACCTTGATGGAGCGTACGTACGAAGAGAGATTAAAAGATAATAAAGTGAAACTTCCATCAGTGGGGGTTTTCCTTCATCCGCCACCTATCTTCTTCGCTTCTCTCTCAATCTTGAGGTGGGGGTCTTACTGCCCGCGAATAGTGGGATAAATGAATCATGACATTGTAAAGAGGAGTAGATAAAAGATGAGTGTTCAAATTGTATTAGATGATAGTGATTTAATATTGAATATTTCAGGATGGACAGCGGTTACTACTTTGAGAAAGATGATAAAAATTCCTTACACTTCGGTCGAAGAAGTACAAGTGGGAAATTTCAAGTTTCCCTGGACAGCTATAAAAAGAACAGGCATTACTACATTTGGTTATAAAGCTGGGCTTTTCGTTATTGATGAAAAGAAATATTTCTTATCCTATCATGACGCCAATAAAGTAATCATTCTTAGTTTGAAAGGAAATGAGTTTGACAAAATAGTAATTGAAAGCGAAGCTCCAGAACAACTAGCAAACACTATTTTGATGCGTTGCTCCTCACATAAATAATACTCTTAGAGGGCTTCATGATTCAGATGTTTGGTCTATCACGAGCAATCCCGCTGATTATTCGCAGGATTGCATAGGTTGTAACAGTCATTGATAATCCATTGGTGAATAACTTTATTGTCATTTTACAGGGATAACAAAAAAAAACGGAGGAAATCCCCTCCGTTTTTTCGTTCTTTGTCCAATCAAACTTTAATCAAGTCCATGCTTATCTACTTGCGACACACTTATTGAATTTCACCTTATTTTACTTGTAATACGTGACTGCCATCAAAGAAGTATAAATATGTTTCTTTTACTGGTTGATGCAAACTTTTCTCAAGTGCTTTACGATAAAGTTCCAGCTGTATTTTGTAGCGTTCTTCTAATGTTGATTTCGCTTGTTCAAATCCACCTGGGAACCTGCCTTCAATTGTATCTGTTTTAAAATCAATTAAAACGATGCCATCCTCTTCTTCAATCATACAATCAATAACACCTTGAACAAGGATCGATTCATCTTGCTCATCTTTCCAATCTTGGTATGCTTCCTCTGCTGATAACATCATCGTAAACGGCACTTCGCGCTCTACATGTTTTGCAGCTAGCATCCGTTT
Source organism: Bacillus sp. AFS018417 (assembly GCF_002560985.1). Classification (NCBI taxonomy): domain Bacteria; kingdom Bacillati; phylum Bacillota; class Bacilli; order Caryophanales; family Bacillaceae; genus Bacillus; species Bacillus sp. AFS018417. Next base: position 182,115 of record NZ_NTTM01000004.1, on the reverse strand, counting down.
CCCTAATTCTGCTTCAAAAAATGCAACAATCTTTTCTGGTGCTATTTCTTCTGCTTGTTCAAATGTTAAGAGCTCTTTATTTACCATTTCAGCAATTTGTTCTTGAATAGCTTCAATTGTTATTGCTTTTGCTAAGTTTACATGCTGCATAACAGTATGAACAGCCGTCCCGCGCTCTGCATACGTCAGCCCTTTTTTCTCCATGAAACGCGGACGTGTTTCAATCGGTGCACGAACTCGTTTTATAAACGTTGTATCACTGCCTTCTTCCACTTGATAGTTTCGTTTAATTTCCGTAACAGATTGCTTTGCTCGGTGCGTTGCTGCATCTTGGAATCCATACTGCCATGTTAATCTTTCATACACTTCGTCTTTTTGTTCACTGCACACAGAAACCGACTTTTGTTCTCGAAGCGCTTCTAATAGCTCTTGCTTTTCTTCTTTTACTGGCTCCGGTGCTTGCAATCCCGCTCCGTCAATTGCTTCTACTTTCCAGTTCGCATCATACTCATATATATCAGTTGAAATATTTCCTTGTCCCATCTCAAAAAGCATATCACTATCTTTATGTCTGCATAATGACGGTGCAATCCAATCTAAATAACAAGTTGCTCCGGCACGTACATAATCCGGCAATAACCAGTTTGTATGATCACGTGAATCCAACCATTTTTGTATTTCTTTACCTTTTACTGTACCAATTAAAATGAGCTTTTCTTTCGCACGTGTTAAAGCTACATATAAGACGCGCATTTCCTCCGCAATAAGCTCCATTTTCAACTTCCGCTTAATCGCTAACTGTGATAATGTCGTATATTTAATACGCTTCTTCGGATCAATAAACTGCGAGCCAAATCCGAAATCTTTATGCAGCAAGAAACGCTTCATTAAATCTTGTGTGTTAAAACGTCGTCCAAGCCCTGCGACAAATACAACCGGAAATTCCAGCCCCTTACTTTTATGAATTGTCATGATACGAACAACATCCTCTTGTTCTCCGAGAGCACGCGCTGTCCCCATATCATCACCGCGTTCTAAAATACGTTCAATAAAACGCAAGAAGCGGAATAAACCGCGAAATGAAGTCGCTTCATATTGGCGAGCACGATCATATAACACGCGAAGGTTTGCTTGACGCTGTTTACCAGCAGGAAGACCGCCCACAAAGTCATAATAGCCTGTTTCCCGGTACACTTTCCAAATTAAATCAGAGAGCGACTGCTGACGCGCAAATTCACGCCACTCTTGTAAATGCTCGTAAAACCATGATAGTTTCTCATGCAATTCTTTCTCTTCCTCTAACGGTGCCCCTTGCAAGAATGAGCGCATTACTTCATAAAAGGAGCCCTTTTTCCCGTGAGTACGCAGCATCGCCAAATCTTCGTCTGTTAATCCAACAATTGGCGAACGAAGCACAGCTGCTAACGGAATATCTTGCGCTGGATTATCAATGACGCGAAATAGGTTCATCATAATATTCACTTCTGTCGCTTCAAAATAGCCAGTAGAAAGCTCTGCATAAACCGGAATTCCTTGTTGTTTTAATTCTTCCATAATTTGCGGCGCCCATGGCATAGAGCGCAGTAAAATAACAAAATCACGGTAAGTAACTGGGCGCATACCATTTGTTTTACGATCATACACTTCATAACCAGAATCGACCATTGCCTTTATTCTTTGCGCAATGAGGCGTGCTTCTAATTGTGCTTTTTCTAATCCCACGCCTTCCTCTTCATCCACTGCTGCGCTACTATCAGACTGATGAATAAATAACAGCTCTGCTGATGTATCTGCTCCGTCTGGATAACTTGCTCCAAGTTTCAACTCAGCGTCTTCATCATAATCAATTTCCCCGACAGCTTCGCCCATAATTTGTTTAAAAATAAAATTTGTCCCTGCTAGTACTTCATGACGGCTGCGGAAGTTTTTTGCTAAATCAATTTTCATACCGCCATCTATACCTTCAGATGTAAAGCGTCTATACTTCCCTAAAAACAGTCCTGGTTCTGCTAAACGAAAACGATATATGGACTGTTTTACATCGCCCACCATAAATAAATTTCCGTCTTGCTCAGAGTCTTTTGTTACTAGTTTAATAATGGATTCTTGTACAAAGTTTGTATCTTGATATTCATCGACAAGCACTTCTGTAAATTTATTACGATATTGCCACGCAACTGGTGATGGGCGAATGTCTCCTTCGCTCGAACATTCACTTAAAATTTGCAAGCAAAAATGCTCTAAATCTGTAAAATCAACCATTCCTTTATCACGCTTAATTACTTGAAACTGTTCGGTAAATATTTTCACGAGATCAACAAGCTTTTGCAGTACGGGATGCATATCTTGAAAATCACGTAAAAAGCTCTCTGGACTGCGACTAAATAATTCTTCGTGCAATTTCTTTACTACATCCTTCGCTTTATTACGTAAAGAATCAACTTGTTCCACAATCACTTCATTATAATCACTCTTTTTAATGCGCTTTAACGTTTGCCAAGAAGCCGTTTGCATCGCTTCGTATGTGCTTGGCCAAGATTTATTCGCTGCCCCGGACAAGTTCTGAAGTAACAGGAGATCAGCTTGCAGCGTTTCAACGCGCGGTGCTGGTCCATCTGGTAACATCGCAAGTTCGATTGCTTTTTCTACATATTGTTTTGCCGTTTGAAGCTGAACCTTTACATCTTCCAATAAATACGAGGCATATATAAGATCTTCAATTGTTTTTCCTTCCACGTCATATGCTTCAACCAATTTATCAAGCCAACCGTTTGGATCTGGATGTGCTCTTGATTCTGTATGGAGTGCTAAAATCATGCGCTGCAGGTCATCATCACTACGGTCGCTCGTATAGCGATCAACTAGTTCAAAAAACACCTGATTCTCCTGCATACCGTACTCTGCTTCTAATATGTCATCCAGTACTTCTTCTTTTAATAGTTCATTTTCGGTCGCATTCGCAATGCGAAAACGCGGATCAATATCGAGCATATAATAATACGTACGAATCACTTGTAAACAGAAAGAATGGATTGTCGAAATGGATGCCCGGTTAAGCAGACTTAACTGTTTTCGAATATGCGGCGAGGCCGGATCATCAATTAATACTTTTTCTAAGGCCTCACCAATTCGGTTTTTCATCTCTTGTGCCGCTGCATTTGTAAATGTCACAACAAGTAAACGATCGACATCAACTGGATTGTCCTCCCGAATCATTTTACGAATAATTCGTTCAACAAGTACCGCTGTTTTCCCCGACCCAGCTGCAGCTGCTACTAAAATATCACGTCCATCAGCAACGATCGCTTTCCACTGATCATCGGTCCACTGACTTCCTTCTGGTTTTGCTGGCCAAGTTTGTATCGTCATGACTTGTTCTCCTCTCTCATTTTCTCTAACGCTTCACTATCTTTCATCTCTTGTAACGCTCTATATTTGTTATCTTCTAGAGACTCATCAAATTGACAAACAGAGCGGAAATTACAAAACGTACATGCCGTTTTATTTCCCATTTTATACGGTGCAATATCAATTACACCTTCTGTAATATCTGTCCCAATGTTTTCAAATGTACGATGTACATATTGCTGCAGCACATTAAACTCTTGTTCACTCGCAATATCAGAACGTGCGCTAAAGCTGCCATCTTTTTTGAGGCCCGCTGAAATAATATTAGAGCTTCCTGTCGTTAACGTGTTATCCATTAACCGAACAACATCAGCATCTCCAAGGACAAGCCCTTTCATTTTAAATTTCTTTAAAATCTCTTGTTCAATTTCAATCTCTGATACGTCACCTTTCATTTCAACAATTGGGTTATGAATATGGAAATAAAGGACTCCCGCAGGATTTGCAGTTCCGCCTTGTTTCATCCATTTGCTTGCGTTTGTTGTAACAACATCTAAATACGTAAGCATCTGCAGAGCTAAGCCGTAATATACTTCCGTTAAATCTAATTTTTTAGCGCTTGATTTATAATCAATAATACGTAAAAACGTTCCCGTTTCATCTTCTGCTTTATCAACGCGGTCAATTCGGCCGACTACTTCCATTTTCACACCATTTGATAGTTCAAAATTCATAGCTGGCAATGAATTTGTTCCGCCCATACCGAATCCTACTTCTAAATCAACAGGTACAAATCCGCTCGACTTCGCATGCTCTCTTAAGACAAGTGAAGTACGGAAAATGATTTGCTGCAATTTATGTTTTAAATAATGATGACGGTTCGAACTTAATAAAATTTGACGCTGCAAAAGCGGTGCTAATTCTTCAATGACTGTGACTGAAAGATATTCACACTCTTTTACTGATAAATCAGCCCAAGTACGCTTTTCTTTCAACAACTTATCAGCAATCTTTTTCAAAGCTGCATGGAACAGTTCCCCGATATCTGGTGCATCTAATTTAAAAATATCACGTTCTTTTAAAGATAATCCATGCTGCGCAAAATGTGCATACGCACAGCGATTAAAGAGTTCCATGCGTGATACGCTGCCTCTAATTTTGTCACCGTATAACTCTTGGCTTACAGCATTACTTAATTTACGCGCCCGGTTTCGATAAAATAAACTTGATAACACACGGCTGCTCTTCTGCTTCCATTCTGGCGACGTGACATAAAAGTTATATACATCCCACCAAAAGGAGAGATTCCCTTCAAAACCGTATCGTTTCCAGTTTTGCAGTTGCTGCGTTAAATACGAAAGTGTTACTTCTGGCGTTGCAACATATGAAATTTGCTCGCGAGATGACAGATCATTTACATCATTCGTTAAAAATATTTCGGCTGCAGAAGGAAACATTCTTTTAATCTTCTTTATGAAGCTAGATGCTAATAACGTTTTCCCTTCTTCATCTGCTAGTGGACAAGAAATATATAACTTCTCTGATGCTCTAGTAACCGCTTGATAAATGACAAATTGCTCATCTAATAACTTTTGCCGCGCTGTTGGTGCAAGTTCTATTCCCGCTGAAACAAGTACTTCTCGTTCTTCATCAGATAACACACCATCATCTGATGGCGCCGCTGGAATGACCCCTTCATTTGCTCCAATCACAAATGCTGCCCGAATGTTAGAAAGACGAGAACGATCAATATTTGCAATTAAAACTTGATCTAAAGACGGCGGAATATTAGCAAACTGCAGTGATTCTAATCCTGTCGTCATAACATTTACAAACATAGAAAGAGACATTTTCTCTTCTCCAAGCATTTCAACGCACGTATCCAACAGCGTAATCACTTGTTCCCATACTTGATCATGATCATTCGCAAATAAGAAGTTCCCTTCTTCTTCTGCTCGCAAACGTAAATCTTCTAATTTTTTCGGAACGTCTAGCTCTTCTAAAAATAAATAGACCGCTTCACACATGCTCATCGTTGTTGCTGCTCGTTTTAATCGCTTTTGCAAGCGAATAATAGGTGTGCGAACAATCTCACGAAGGCGGTTAATCTTTTCTTCCATTTCTCGTTCGCTATCTGTTTGGCCGCCATGTACACCATCTAATGAGCGGTAACGACGATATGTCCACGGTTCTTCCGACGTCCACCGTTTCCCTTGTACCCCATACGCTAAACAGTAATTTTCAAATTCATCCATTTCATCACGTATTCTCGCTTTATTCACATCTAACGGGTACAACAGTTCGGTTTTCGCGCAGCGAAATACCGCATCGTAACGCCAATTCCCACTAATGACTTCTAAGGCTGAGCGAATTAACTCAATTAATGGATGATGAAGCATCGGACGTTTTTCATCAATAAAGAATGGTATATTATAATCAACGAACAACGTCTTGATCATATCGTAATAGCTTTCACCATTGCGAAGAAGAACAGCTATATCGCGATAACGACAGTCTTCTTCTGCTACTAACCTACGAATTTCGCGCGCAACACCTTCCACCTCTGCCCGCAAATTAGCCGCAGAATATAGTGTAATCTGTGATTCTCCTTGAAATTCTGCATACGGACGAGAATCATAATGCGCCTCTAAATGCGCAAGTGCTCTTGAAATAAAGCGCGGTTGTTCTCTCATTATAATTGTATCTTCAATAATGATTTTCTCTTCCCTTGCTACTTGCTTTACTTTTTCATATGTTATAAGCGTCTGGTAAAACAAATCTAGCTCATTCGCCTTGCTTGATAGCGTTTGTTCAGCGAGCGTTAATGCAATTGTTATTTTTGCCCCGCATCTTAATAGTTGTCTTACAATTTCTAACTCTTGTGGTGAAAATGTATGAAATCCATCAATATAAATAATGCTATCTTTCACATACTCTGAATGTGGAAGTTTTTCAAATAAAAGCTGCATGTAATCTTCAGAGTCTAAGTATTTTCCAATTAACGCTCGTTCAAAATCATCATATAGAAGCTGCAAATCATACATTTTATTCGCTAACAATTTCTGTTCATTTCCACTGCTATGAGCATCTAACTCTTGCCACATCGCATACACATTTGACGGCGTTAAATTGTAGCGTTTAAATTCAGCAATCATACTGCCAAGTTGTTCAAAAAATCCGTTTTGCTCCGCTGCTTTTTGGAAGACATATAATTCTTCTTTACGCGCCTCCACAATTTTACGAAGCAACATGTGCACGCCAGATTCATCAATATGAAGGCGACTTGCTCCGCCCACTTCCTGCAATACCTTCCACGCTAAACGAGAAAAACTAAATACTTGCGCACGAATCGAACCTCTCACATTTCCATTAATTAATGCTTGCTGCGTTTGGAACGTCATCTGCTCTGGCACAAGATATAAAATCGTTTCACCTTTTGGGCGATGCTGCAATTCTTGTTGTACTTCTTGAAAACACAACGCACTCTTTCCACTTCCAGCTCGTCCTATAATAAATCGAAGTGACATGTAAACCCGCCTTTCTGTAAGTGAACATCTATAAAGTGAAACTTCCATCAGTGGGGAAGTTCTTCATCCCCCACTGATGGTTAGTTGAACCAATCGGGCTTTTACGGGCAGTTATCCCCACCTATCTTCCTCGCTTCTCTCTCAATCTTGAGGTGGGGGTCTTACTGCCCGTTAATGCGGGGTCAATCAGGATATATCAGAAAAAGAAGGTAATTCGAAATTTCGAATTACCCTTTAGAGAAATTTGTTTGTACTTCATTGATTGGCCAATAGCGCAAATCAACTTTTCCAACAACTTGTTCTATTTTTACAAATCCGAAATGACGACTATCCCAGCTTCCTAATCGATTATCTCCAATTACAAAGATAAACCCTTGCGGAACAACCTTTTCGTCCGTTAACTCTTCTAGAGTAAAATCGCCTGTTAGCTGTCGTCCATGAATTTGTTTTTTATATACATCTAAATACGGTTCTTCAATAAATTTTCCGTTAATATATAGTTTATCATGTTTATATGAAATTTGGTCCCCTGGCAGACCAATAATTCGCTTCACATAATCTTCCTCTTTATTTGCATGAAAGACAACAACATCAAAGCGGTTTAACTCACCAAACTGATAACCAACTTTGTTCACAACCAGCATGTTACCATCTTGAAGTGTAGGCATCATCGATTTTCCTTCCACAACATACGTTGTAAAGAAAAAAGTGCGAAAAAATACAGCTAATAAAACACCTATAAAAACGGTTCTCATCCACTCTACGCTTTCTTTTTTCCACTTTTGCTTCATCACGCCACATCCCTTTCTCTTTTCTATAACAGGGGTGCGCTCACTTACGAAGTCTAATCTCTGCTCAGTTCAAGCTTTACTTCAATTTTCTTTCCGACATACCATAAAATAAAAATAACGCCGATTACAATAACTGCTTTTACTGGGTTATGTACAAAAGAAGCAAGGTCATGCCCAACGTAACTTAGCACGAAAACCATCACAAGCTTCCCGAGAGAGAGGGCTAAAACAAATTGCCGTTTACTAATACGCGACAATCCTGCTACAACATTAATAAGTGCTGATGGTGTAAACGGAAAACAAAATAAAAGAAAGATTGGCGCAAATCCTTTTCGCTCAATCCACGTCATCGCACTGCGTACTCGCGGATGCTCATTTACAAAAGCGAAAAAACGACTTCTGCCAAAACGACGAATGATAAAAAACACGAGCAATGCCCCTATACATGAACCGAGCCATGAATAGAAAAAGCCAAGCCATAACCCAAAGACAACTGCATTTGCCATAACAAATAAAAAAAGCGGCAAAGCTGGAATAAACGCTTCAATCATCGGAAGACCCATTCCAATTAACGGACCAAATGCCTGGTAGCTTTCTAATACATGTTTCAAATTTTCTATTGTGAAATATTCTTTGATTGTTTGAAAATCCATTCTACTCTGTACCCCTTTACCTTGCTCTAACGGGCAGTATCATTTCTTCTGAATGAGGAGGATATTTCGTGTAAGAGCCCGATTGGTGCAAACTTTCCATCAATGAGAAAAACATTTCTCAATAGAAGTTTCATTTTTATCTTTTCCTGTTATTACTTTACCATTATTGGACAATAAGGGGAAATAACATATATGACAACTAGATATATATTTATTAGTGTTCCATACTTTTAAGAGAAAATCCTGTTTCAAATAACAAAAAAAGGATGGCATTTGCCATCCTTTTTCACACTATGATCTATAAGATTATAGTTTTACAACGTTTTTAGCTTGAGGTCCACGGTTACCGTCTTCTACTTCAAAGCTAACTTTTTCGCCTTCTTCTAAAGATTTGAAACCTTCAGTTGTGATAGCAGAGAAATGTACGAATACATCGTTTTCGCCTGGAACTTCGATGAAACCGAAACCTTTTTCATTGTTAAACCATTTTACTTGTCCTGTTTTCATAATAACTTCCTCCTAGGAAATAAATATATTTTGTAGTTTTCACAACATAAAAAAAGAATCCACACATTATCAAATGCGAAACAGAACACATACATAATTTTCTCGCTGGTTTCACGGCATTTGATAATATATGGATTGCTTGATTTAAGTATTAAACTGTAAATTAACTATATCATACTTAAAAAGAATGTACAACATAATTTGTGAGAAGAAGAAAATATAGAAAAAAATAGATAGAACCTGCACTTAATTCTTTCTATGCAAAAAGTCCCCAACAAGACATATTGGGGACTTTGACTATATGCGCACATAATAAGATGTGGGAACTCCTCTACATGAAAATCATCTCACATACTCGGTTCTCAAAACAGCTAAAAAAAATTCTGTTAATAAATGAAGTATTGCATCACTACTAGTAAATACAAGTTGAAAACCAACCTAAAAACCCCTTTCTTTTTAGATGGGCGAGAGCATCTTGCCATGCATAGAAGCGGTCAGGGCCTTTTCCTGCCACATGCAAGGGTGAAAACAAAGGAAGAAAGCGAGTGTAGTTCATGTTTTGTTCTGTATAGCAGCGACTTATATGTGAAAAAATTAAAATGAATTTATATAGTAATTTTCTTAGTAGTGATTTTGTTAAAATACTATATTATTAGATTAAATTTCCTATGTATGAATAAGAAAAAGGATCTACCTCCCTTTTTCTTATTCCATCTCTTCAATCTTCTTTTTTCATAAGATACATCTTCTCATATGCTGGCTTTAGTTCTAAAATCTCATTTTGATTAACAATTAAAAATTTGGGCGCTGTTTGTTTTCTTTTTCGATCTTCAAATTCTGCACGCAGCTGTGCAGTTCGATTTCTTTGATTTTCAAAGCTGTTTTTAGATACTTCTAGTTTAATTGTCTGACCATTTATGAATTCAATGAGAATATTTCCATGCGGAAGTTTTGTCACACTTTCAATATGAAAATGAGATAACCAGGCACATTCTTTGCGAGAGTAAGAAAACGTGGGGAAAAAATAAATATGATCTGTAGGACTGATTGCAATCGGTGCTTTATGCGTAAAACCTGTGTATTCTTTCGTTCCGTCTTTCCGCCCACCAAAACTAGCTCCATATTGACGACAACTTTGCTCCACAATCTCAAGTGGTTTTTGATACACAAAAAACTCATCACTTTCTTCAATTACACGCGTCACAATTCGTTTATCTTTCAAAACAATTGGAAGTAGTGCAATCGTTTTTGAATTAATAATGTACTGTGATGTGTATTTTTCAGCTTCACTACTCATCTTTTTCTCTCCTTTTTCATTTTTAGATAATTTTTATGTAATTATCTACATGGATAATTGTACCATTTCAATTTGGGAATACTCGTCATTTTCATTTTTTTTACAATTTCTTATTATTAAATTAAAATTTCCTTTTATATATCTTTATAAATACTAAATTTAAATCGCATAATCTTCCTGTATAAAATAACATTTCCTTATACGAAACTTTACATTCTAACATTTCGAAATATTTGTAACGATAAAAAAAGCCAGCTCGAAAGCTGACTCTTTCTTATCACGCTATTCGCGGGCAGTAAGCCCCCACTGATGGAAGTTTCACTTTATCCCGCATTAACGGGCAGTAAGACCCCCACCTCAAGATTGAGAAAAAAACGAAGAAGATAGGTGAGAGATAACTGCCCGTAAAAGCCCGATTGGTTCAACTAACCTTCAGTGGAACCCCCTCACTGAAGGAAGTTTCACTTTATATTATCGCGTAAACTGCTCTTCCTCTGTAGAGCCTTTCAATGCGGTTGTTGACGAAGTTCCGCCCGTGATCACTTGTGCTACTTCATCAAAGTACCCTGTACCAACTTCGCGTTGATGACGCGTTGCAGAGTAACCGTGCTGCTCTGCTGCAAATTCAGCTTGCTGCAGTTCTGAGTAGGCAGCCATACCACGCTCTTTGTAACCGCGCGCTAGTTCAAACATGCCGTAGTTTAAGGAATGGAAACCAGCAAGTGTTACAAATTGGAATTTATATCCATAAGATGCGATTTCTTTTTGGAAGTTTGCAATTGTTTTATCATCTAATTTTTTCTTCCAGTTAAAGGACGGTGAACAGTTGTAAGCTAATAGTTTACCAGGAAATTTTTCATGAATTGCTTCTGCAAAGCGCTTTGCATCTTCTAAATTTGGCTCGGATGTTTCACACCATACAAGATCTGCATACGGTGCATATGCTAAGCCGCGCGCAATCGCTTGGTCAAGTCCAGCTTTCGTACGGAAGAATCCTTCCGGTGTTCTTTCCCCTGTAATAAACGACTTATCAACAGGATCAATATCACTTGTAATTAGATCAGCTGCATCTGCATCCGTTCTTGCGATAATGAGCGTTGGTACTCCCATTACATCAGCCGCAAGACGTGCTGATACTAAATTGCGCACCGCTGTTTGCGTTGGTAGTAATACTTTTCCGCCTAAATGACCACATTTCTTTTCAGAAGAAAGCTGATCTTCAAAGTGAACACCAGACGCTCCTGCTTCAATCATCCCTTTCATGAGTTCAAATACATTAAGCTGTCCGCCAAAGCCAGCTTCTGCATCGGCAACAATTGGTACAAAGTAATCAATATCACCGCTGCCTTCCATATGCTGAATTTGATCAGCACGCTGCAGTGTTTGATTAATACGCTTTACAACTGCCGGCACACTATTTGCTGGATACAAGCTTTGGTCTGGATACATTTGTCCTGCTAAATTTGCATCTGCTGCTACTTGCCAGCCGCTTAAATAAATTGCTTGCAAACCTGCCTTTACTTGCTGCATTGCTTGATTCCCAGTTAATGCTCCTAATGCATGAATGTAATCTTCACTATGAAGAGAATTCCAAAGCTTTTCCGCGCCGCGGCGTGCTAACGTATATTCAATATCAATCGATCCGCGCAAACGAATCACATCTTCTGCAGAATATGGACGTGTAACCCCGTTCCAGCGTTTATCAATCTCCCAACTCTCTTGTAACTGTTGTACTCTTTCATTTACCATTTCTTCCATCCCCTTTTCTTCATTTATCCCGCTATTTGCGGGCAGTAAGACTCCACTGATGGAGACTTCACTTTATAAAATTTCATACCCCGGTAACGTTAAAAACGGCACAAATTCATCATTCATAACAAGAGTAGTAAATAGTTTCGTAGCTTCTATAAATCGTTCTTTTTCAAAACGATCGCTGCCAATCTCTTGCTCTATTTTTACTAACTCTTCTGCTTTGAACTGTTCTACTAGTGCAAACGTAATCTTTCGTCCATCTTCTAATTTTCCTTCCTCATGACGAATCCATTGCCACACTTGCGCACGTGAAATTTCTGCAGTTGCTGCATCTTCCATTAAGTTATAAATTGGTGCTGCTCCTCTGCCACTTAGCCATGATGAAATATATTGAATCCCCACGCTAATATTTGTACGAAGGCCAGCTTCTGTAATCGTTCCCATTGGAACTTCTAATAAGTCTTGTTCGTTTATACTAATTTCTTCTCGCTTTCGATATATTTGATTTGGTGTTTTCATAATGCGATCAAATACTTCCATCGCTACAGGTACAAGTCCCGGATGGGCAACCCAAGTCCCATCATGTCCATCACACGCCTCACGCTCTTTATCAGCGCGCACTTTCTCAAATGCTGCTTCATTCGCTGCCGAATCGTTCTTAATTGGAATTTGTGCCGCCATCCCACCAATTGCCGGTGCATTGCGACGATGGCACGTTTGAATAACGCGCAAGCAATAAGCGCGCATAAAAGGAACACTCATTGTTACCTGCGCCCGGTCCGGAAGTAGAAACTGTTTATGATTGCGGAAAGTTTTTAAGAAGCTAAAAATATAATCCCAACGTCCGCAATTTAACCCTGCTGAATGATCACGAAGCTCATATAAAATTTCATCCATCTCAAATGAAGCATGAATCGTTTCTAAAAGTGCGGTTGCTTTAATCGTTCCATTTGGAATACCAATGTATTTTTGTGCAAATACGAACACATCATTCCATAGTCTTGCTTCTAAATAACTCTCCATTTTCGGTAAGTAAAAGTATGGACCGCTTCCTTCTTTGATTAACTCTTTTGCATTATGAAAAAAGAACAATCCAAAATCTAATAAGCTGCCTGATATTTCTTCACCGTCTACTAACACATGCTTTTCTTGTAAATGCCAACCACGCGGACGCACCATTAATACAGCTGTTTGTTTATTAAGACGATACTCTTTTCCGTTTGGATTGTTATATGAAATCGTTCCCTTAACTGCATCTCGTAAATTTATTTGTCCTTCAATCGAATTCTGCCATGTCGGTGCATTAGAGTCTTCAAAATCTGCCATAAATACATGTGCTCCTGAATTCAAAGCATTTATAACCATCTTGCGATCAACCGGCCCTGTAATTTCTACGCGGCGGTCTTGTAAATCATCCGGAAGCGGCGCAATGGTCCAATCATCCGCTCGAACATGTGCAGTTTCCTCTAAAAAATGCAGCAACTCCCCTGTATCAATTCTCTTTTGTTTTTCTATTCGTTTCTGTAGTAATGCTTTACGACGTCCGTTGAACTTCTCATGCAACTCTTTTATAAACGTGAGTGCTTCTGGTGTCAAAATCTCCAAATACGCTGGTAATACTTCTCCAACGAGGGTAACCCGTGAAGTTTGCGTCGACATATTAGCATCCCCTTTTTAAACTGTTTTATAACAGATTTAATTTTTATGTTTATATTATATAACAAAAAATTAGAAAGGGAAGGAGTTTTTTGAATATTTTAACAACATTTAAAAATTGGTTTATCCTTACTTAGCGTATTACTTTATAAAAAAATATAAGAATATCATTATTTCCCTCGCTACTTTTGGGCAGTAAAACCTCCACTGATGGGAGCTTCACTTTATAAAAGAGAAAATCATTTTAAGATACATAAAAAGCATAGAGTGTACGACACCCTATGCTTTTTAAATATTCTATGGATTTTTCTTTTCTTTCCCCTGATGTTGCGTAGCAGGAACATTTTTGTCCTCATTTTTATGCCCGTTGTCTTCTTTTTCATGTCCTTTATTTTCTTGCTTATACTCTTTATTTTCTTGTTTATATTCTTGTTTATATTCTTTATTTTCTTGTTTATACTCTTTACCGTTGTTTTCTTGCTGATGCCCATTATTTCTTTTTGGTTGTTGGGGCTGCTGTTCCTGGGATTGCTTTTGTTCGTTTTGCCCTTGCTCCTTGTATTTTTCTTCCTTTACAGAAGACGAATTCGATGATGCATCCGGTGGTGACTCTGGTTGCGATTGTACCTCTGGAGGCTGTTGCTCCTGATTAGACGGCGGCGGCGGAGCAACCGATTTCTTCTTCTCATTCTCTTGCTTTATATAAACACCTGTGCCGACTCCTGCTTTCTGGGCATTCTCGCGCACTTGCATAGTACTGTCTTGATATACGACTGCAACATGTTTTGTCTCATACTCTTTCTTTAACCCTTGCATAGCCTGTTGCAACTGCGGTTCTAGCGACTTTTCATTTGTAACAGATGTTAACATAACTTGCTTGTCATTCGTTAAGTATCCATCCTCTTGACTTTGCTTTACAATAGTATGTACTACGTCCTGTAAAGGTTGATTTTTCCATCGTTTCATTTCTTTTAAAATGCGCTTTCCATCATCATTACAAGCTCGCAATTCTATAACACGAAGATCCTTTGTTACACTCGCCTCTAAACTTGGATTAATATCAACAGAGACATAAGCAAGTGCTTTTTCTTCCGGTTGGTTGTAGAAAAACAGAAACACACATAGAAAACAAGCAACAAGCAGCGATGCAGGCCTTAAGAAAGAAGGGATTGAAAAACGCGGTACTCTTTGTTCTTGTTCGTTAAACGAGACTTCCTCTCCAATCATATAAGAGTGCGATTTTCTTTTAAACGTGATAAACTCTCCGTCTGGCGTTAAAACAACTACGCGATGTTTTTTAATATCCATCACAATCCCTTTATTCATCATTCTTCCCTCCCTCTTATATAATCAAGAATATATGTATAATTGTTTGCAAAGATAATACACATTGCAATAATGTATTTCCTATGCCGCTCCAACGTTTTCCGACTTGCCCTAACACGCGGTTCAATTTGTTTAAGCGGTAACTTTTTCTTTCGAAACAACTCTTCTATCATTTTCTCTTCTTTTATAATAATCTTTGCAATTTCTATTAAGTGCTCTCGCGTATCACGATGCTTTGGAGATTCCTTAGCAAGCTCTACAAATGTGATTTTAAATTCGTCTAGTACACTTTGAAAATGAAGAATTTCCTCCTTACGGTTACTGTTTTCCATCTCTTTCATATACTCCGTAAGCGATGCCTGCATCTCTACCATTTCCTCTTGCTGGTCTTCTTTTAAAAAGACGAGATTATGCCTAGACTCCTTGCGTATATAGTCAATTACATCTCTTTTTATAAGAAGCTCAGCAAACGCAAGAAAAGATTTTCCTTTTTTATATGAATATTGTTCAATTGCTTGATTAAACGCAAACAGCCCAATACTATATTCATCATCCTGCTCCGTAATATATCGGCGGCAGACAGACGAGATTGATTTTCGAATAAAAGGCCGATACTGTGCGATAAAAGCCCCCTTATCTCCTACGTTGTTTTGTATGTCAAATACTATATCTTCTATGGCCGGTTTTTTTATGATTTTCATCATTAAACTCAACACTAGTAATCCCCCTCCCCCCTTTTGCTTCAAATAGCAAAATGGTCACTAAAGAAGTGACCATTATACCACAATTTCTTACTGCTTATCTTCTTGCTTGTCGTGACCAACTTTTTTACCGTTGTCTTGATGATCATCGTTTCCTTGATGATTATTGTTTCCTTGATGATCATTGTTTTCTGTTTGACCCTTTTGGTTTGATTGCTCATGCTTCTCATGGGAAACAGCCGGTTGTGCTGGGTGCGCTGGTTGTGCCGGTTGTGCTGGTTTTGCTGGGTGCGCTGGCTGTGCTGCGTGCGCTGGCTGTGCCGGTTGCGCTGGCTGTGCCGGTTGTGCTGGCTGTGCCGGTTGTGCCGGTTGTGCCGGTTGTGCCGGTTGTGCCGGTTGTGTTGCTTGTTCTGGTTGCGTTACTTGTTCTGGTTGTACTGGCTGTGCCGGTTGTTCTGGAGTTACTTCTGTATTTTGATCTGCTTTCTTGCTTTCTTTTGCAAGAGCATTAGCTTGTTTTTCTTGTTCTTTCTCTATTTTAGCTGCAATCTTTGAAAAACTCTTCTCTATATTTTTGGCAATTGCAGCTTTTGCTTTCGGATTTTTCACTTTATCAAGCACTTTTGCTAATGCTTCGATGTTGTTTCCGATATGTACTTTTACTTTCGCTGCTTCTTTTTCTTCTTTGCTAACAGGCTTTTCTGTCTTTGTTTTCTCTTCACCAGCAGGCTNNTCTGTTTCTGCTTTCTCTTCACCTGAAAGCTTATCTGCTTTTTCTAAGTCCTCTGCCGCTTTTTCTAATGTATCTTGTGTAAGATCATCTTTTCCTTTTTCGTTTAGTACACTCGCCTCAGAAATTCGTTCCGCAGCTTGCTCAGACAATAGCTTCGCCTTCTCTAAATCGTTTGACGCAAGAGCCATTTTAATATCTTCCACCATCGTTTTCACGAAATAAAAGAAGTCGCCTTGTACTAAAGATGGTTTTTCTGTTTCCGTTGTTTTTACCGCGTCTGTGTTTTCGCTAGCATACGCTGCTGTTCCCATTAGAAACGGACTGCATGCCATCATAGTTACCATAGTACCTTTTAATAGTGCCTTTTTCATATAATTATTCCTCCATTTGCTTTCTTCACTATACATATTCGGAGGGAATGAAAGTTTTATAGGGGTCAAAAAAATATTTTTTTATAAAAATAAAAAGCTGACATTTCGTCAACTTCTTCATAGATTCATATTTAAAGGGTAATTTTTTCATATCATCCGTAAACTTCTAGCTATATAAAATATGATTGTACTAAATAATATAATGAGAAATATAACAAAAGAAATAGTAGGAAATCCAACTTCCCTTTGCATTGCAATTTGTGCATTTTCCCAAGTACTATATACACCAAATGTTATAATCTCAAGTTGTAACCACCCTAATAATGTACGCGAGTGAATATACAATCGTTGTTTTTGTTCTTCTGTAACATCGGAAGGATAGTTAAATAACTGAGGAAAACGACTTAAAACATGAAATAATACATATAATCCTAAGCCAACAATTGGATGAATAAAAATATTCCCCTTTCCACCAAATCTGTCCGCTTCTCCATTTAACCCAAAATGAGTTGGAATCCTATGCGGTAAAGACGGCCAAATGAATCCAATATATATAAGCATCACAACTATTCCAATAAGTGACAAACCATCTAACCATCTTTCAAGATTTGTTTTCTGAGCAATCTTTTTCATTTCTATCCCCCCTTGCTGCATATTTTTATTTTACTATATTTTCCACAAACAAAAAAAAGAATGTCCTATTATTATACTTATTTTTATGAACAAACTTTTTTTCAAAATAAACAGCATACAATAAAGTGAAACTTCCCTCAGTGGTTTTTTATCCCCCACTGATGGAAAACCCGTCCAATCAGGATAAAAATAAAAAAGAGGTGGAGAGCATGCCTGCAATTGTTGACAGCATTATCATTTCAAAATGTAATGGGAATGTAAATTTAGGTGACAAATACAATGTAAATCCTCAATTCCGAATTAAAGAACACCTTGGTTCTGGATCATCAAATGCAGCAAAAACACTAAAAATTTTTAATGGGGTTAGTACCGCAAATGTATTTGACTCTGATCTAAGTGATCAAGATATAACATTCACACTGTAAATTAGTGATTTAAACTGTAACAAGAAAAGAACAAGTAGATTCTAGTCTTTATAATAGACATCTACTTGTTCTTTTCGAATTTTGGTCTTAATAAAGTGAAACTTCCCTCAGTGGGGTCTTACTACCCGCGAATAGCGGGATAAACAATTGCTGTTTTTAACGATTATTTCCTCTTATACTCCTCAAACGTATGAATTCTCTCAAAAATTGGAGGATGCGTATACAAGAAAAATTTCACCAAAGCCGGCGGATTCACCTGACTTAAACTCGTCTTTGATAAATATTGAAATGTTTTGACCCCCGACTGATTATCCTTCGTCATGTCTAATGCATATTGATCGGCCGCTCTCTCTTCAATGCGCGATACGTAATTTGTTGCAGGACTTACCGCAAAGGAAAGCATAGAAGATATAAGAAAAAATAGTGGTAAAACTGAGAAACTAGCTATCTTAGAAATATGCAGTGTATCTCCCCACTTACGAATACACGCTTGAATAATGCGGTTAATAAGGTACATGCCAACGAAAGTTAAGGCAATATAACTTCCAACGCCCCAATATATATGCTTCATCACGTAATGACCCATTTCATGTGCCATAATAAATAATATCTCTTTATCTTTTAACTGCTCAAGTGTTGTATCCCATAAAACAATGCGAGAATTCGAGCCAATTCCCGTTACATATGCATTTAACGCATTTGTTTTCTCTGACATATTCACTTCATACACATGCTCCGCTGGAATATTTGCTTTATCTGCTAATGTTAAAATCTTTTTCTCGAGCTCCTTATTATGCAACGTGGAAAAATGATTATATAGCGGATCAATAACTACCGGCTGAATGAACGTTAAAAAGATGGTGAATGGAACCGAGAGCGCCCAGCCATATAGCCACCAACGTTTTGGATATTTTTTAATGAGCCATAATAGCACAGACACCGTGAGAAACATAAGGAAAAAGTTGATCCAAAAATCAAGCACATGTTCCTTTATCCAATTTGCCGTTGATTGCGTAGAAATGCCGTAATCAACAGACACTTGATGACCAATCCATTGCAGCGGCAATGATAGCGCTGTTGTCACAAGTGATAAATAAAACAAATAAATCGCAATTTGCAGTACCCGTACTTTTGTTGTATCTTTCGCCCATTTTTCAAACCGCTTTGATACACCGAAAATGAGTACAAATAATAAAACAATCCATTGCAGCGGCGTCGCTAAGAAAAATAATAAATTTTTCACCCGAGAGTAATCTTGACTAAGTGTCAGCTCCCTTGCATTCATAAATGTTGCTGGATCTGCACTCGTTCCTTTGTACATTTCTGGTATCATCTCATGATTCCATCCAAATAAATACCAATATATAAACAAAGCAAATAACACGTACAAAAAAAGTGCCCAGCTCATCACTTTTCGCATGTTTTCTCCTCCTCATCGCTGCCTGTCTATTATTATTGTAGTTCGTTCCTCGAAAAATAGAACAAGCTAATACGATGAATTGTCATGTAATATTCACTCATGCCTCCTCATTTTTCAGACTTTTCTTATAAAATAAAATTGGGGGGATTGGAATGAAAAAACTGTATATTACCTTTACGTTAGGACTTATTATCGCAATCGGGATTGGAATTTTTTATTTTACAAGTTACCGAAAAGTATCAGCGGAAATACCAAAGGGGATTGTTATGGAAGATGTAAACGGCGCATCTGTATCATTTGATCAATTACCGAAAAAATTAAAATTAGTAGAATTTATGTATACAAAATGCCCAGATATTTGTCCTGTTACAACATATAAAATGAAATATTTACGAGATGAGCTTGTGAAAGAGAAAGTTTTCGGAACAAAAATCGAATTTATTACAATTACCATTGATCCGAAATACGATACGAAAGAAGTGCTAGAACATTACTCCAAAACGTTTGACATGAAACAAACGAAAGGTTGGCACCTGCTGCGCGGCGATGAAGAAGAAACGAAACAATTAGCCGAATCTTTTAACTTCCGCTATCGCGATCCTGGAAGCGGCCTTTACATTCATACTTCAAACTCTTATCTACTAGATGAAAACAATCGTTTAATCGAAGTATTTGGTATGGGAGAACGCGGGTTTGATAGTAAACAAGTGTTAGAGAAAATTAAAGAGGAAATGTAAAAATACAAATTGAAAAACCGACAAAACCTTTTTTTAGGTGGGTAAGAGCATCTGGCCATGCCTAGAAGCGGTCAGGGCCTTTTCCTGCCACTGGCGAAGTTAAAACAAAGAGAGAAAGCAAGTGCAGGTCATTTTTTGTGCTGCATTGCAGCGATTTTTATGTTGAAAAATATCGCAACCTACCATATATATTGCTTCTATTGCAACAGACAAATAATACGATATCAGCGCTTTTCTGTATATATCGGCGCTTCGGCAATATTCAACATACGTACACAGTAAGAAACTGCTCCCCAGAGGCAAGTAAGTGTCTTTGGGGAGCAGTCTCTTTTTACTTTTTCTTTTGCACCGGTAACCAAATCTCTAGTTGTGCAAGCTCGTGCTTATCTGCATGGCACCGCTCATCATATAATTCAAACTCTACAACGCCAGAATGTTCGTAGCCAGAATGCGGGAACCACTCTGTAAAGATGGCATTCCACGTTTGCTGAATCGATGCTACCATTTCTTCGTGCGGAACTTTTGGCGTTGTAAATACAGCGTACGTTGCTTCCGGGAATGTACGGCACGTCATCTCGCTTGATACACCATCAAAGCTTGTTGCTTCCATTCCGATAATATACGTAATTTCCCCTGTTTCTAAATTAAAATCTGTACACATTCCTAATTCTACACATTCGTTCGTATGCTTACGGTTTGGAATATTTTCCGACAAATTATTTTGCAAATACTTTTCCCACATCGCTGGGATATCTTTTAGATTTTGTCCTTCTTTACTTGTTGTCTTCATTTCATACCCAATCACTTGAAAAGCTGGCTTTGTTTCTATACGAAATTCCATTTGGATTCCTCCTAAATACGGATTAAATTTCCGCTGCATCACATTCACTTTGGAATATAACGGCGTTCGAATCTCTTGCTTTCGATATGCACTCGGCGTCATATGAAACAGCTTTTTAAAGGCCCGCGTGAACGTTTCATGAGATTGAAAGCCATGCTCTAGTGCAACATCGAGAATTTTCTCCTCTGTATGAGAAAGCTGATAAGCTGCCCGGGCCAGCCTTCTCTTTCGTACATACTCCATTACAGAGTCTCCAACTAACGCTTGAAACACGCGGTGGAAATGAAACTCTGAAAATCCTGCAATACGAGCCAGATTCTTTAATGTTTGCTTTTCCATTACATCTTCTTCAATATAATCTATTACCTTTTGAATTTGTATTTCATAACTTTCCATCTCTGTTCACCTGCCTTATATGTATTATCATAAAGGGAACTGGAATTTTCTTCTTGATGTTTTTTGCTTTTATTATATAAAACTTTTAACTTCTTAATAAAAAGAAAGCTACCGATTAGCAGCTTTCTTCCCACTCTATTATAATTTCTCTAATTCACTGCCAAGAAACTTCGCAATCTCTAACATACCGTACTTCCCAACAACTGCTTCAGCGTCAGCATTATAGTTTGTGTTCGTATTAATATCATAAGTAAAAATTTCACCATCAGCATTTCGAATGAACTCAATGCCAGCGATTGCTATATTGTTAGCGGCCAAAACAGCCTCATATTTTTGAATAATTGGGTCGTTAAATCCTTCTACAATTTGAAACTTCGGTTTTTCCGGAGCTTTCTCGCCAACTGGACAGAACAAATCTCCAATTTGACAAGCATCAGCAGGGCATAATTCGAAACCTTTCGATGTATCGACTTGAACTGCATACACAAACTTTCCGCCTACAAACTCACAACGCGTAATATAAGGTTCAGGAGCTTGTATATATTCTTGAATCAACGTAATACCATCTACTGGCTCTTCAAACGCTGCGCTTTCTACATAATCTTTTAAAGAAGCAACAGACTGGAACAATTGAACTCCTAATCCTTTTCCAGCGCGGTTATGTTTCGTTATGAATGGACGTCCTTCAAATTGAGCTGCCGCTTCTATAATATGATCCTTACCAACAGCTGCGATTGTCTTTGGTGTACGAATTCCTTGAGCGTTTAGTGCCATATATTGTGCAACTTTACTTACTTCAAGTTGCAATGCTCTGCTTCCATTGAACACCTTTCGGTTATGTTGTTCTAACCAAGCAAGTACAGCAGCCGTAAGCTCCGGTGCAAAGCGGTGATTTCTCGTATGAGAAGAAGCGCTCATTCGGTTATAAAATACGCCTTCTGGCGGAACAGAAGAAAGATCAACAATACCTTCGTCTAAATGCCATTCTTCATATGGAAGTCCAAGTTCTTCCAACCTTTTTATAAGATGAGTTGTCCACTCTTTATTTTCATGAATAATGTGAATTTTCCCCATAGAAATACCCTCTTTCTAGATGTAATAGTTTCATTATACTATTTTTTCTGTACGGAAAAAGAAAAAGCTGTCTGTATGACAGCTTTTCATTCTACACTTGCAACGCCTTCTCTTTTAATGCCCTTCTCAAAATCTTTCCTGTCGTATTTTTCGGAAGTTCTTCTAAAAATTCAATACTACTCGGTACTTTATATTTCGCAAGATGTAATGAACAGTACGCCATAAGCTCTTCCACTGTAACAGCATTCGTTTTCAGTACAACATACGCTTTCACTGCTTCACCTAAACTTTCATCTGGAACACCGATGACAACAACTTCAGCAATAGCTTCATGCATATATAACACTTCTTCTACTTCGCGCGGGTACACATTATAACCGCCAACAAGAACGATATCTTTTTTCCGGTCTACAATGTAAAAGTAACCTTCTTCATCCATTTTTGCTAAATCACCTGTATACAGCCAGCCATCACGAATTGTTGCTGCTGTATCTTCCGGCGCTTTGTAATAGCCCTTCATTACATTCGGGCCGCGAACGATTAATTCTCCAACTTCGCCAACTGGTACTTCCTCACCCATTTCATTTACAACTTTGTTTTCCACATTCTGAACATTCGTTCCGATTGAACCAGGCTTACGCGAACGATCAAGCGGATTGAAACAAGTGACGGGCGATGCTTCTGATAATCCATACCCTTCCGAAACAATAACATCAAACCTTTTTTCAAAGTTTGTAAGAAGGGCAACAGGCATAGACGCACCGCCAGAAATACAAAGACGTAGCGTATGAACATCTTCTGCACTGGCATCCTCATATAAATATAAATAATTGTACATAGTCGGTACACCCGCAAATATCGTAGCTTCGTATGTACGACAAATACGAAATACCTCTTTCGGGCTAAACTTTGGCAACATTAAAATTGTTGCACCGTTTACAATTGGCGCATTGACTGCCACCGTTAAACAAAATACGTGGAACATCGGAAGTGCTGCAATCACACGGTCATGCTCTGAATACTGTAAATACGAAGCAACATCGCTTGCATTACTGTATAAATTTTTGTGTGTTAACATTGCTCCTTTTGGCTTTCCTGTCGTTCCAGATGTATATAAAATAACGGCAACATCTTCTTCTTGTATATCTGGACCTTGAAAAGCGAGATCTCCGCTGACTACTAAATTCGTAAACGTTTTCATTTTTTCAGTTTCTTCATGAGTTGAATTTGCTGAGGTTTCACAAATGATGATGTTCTTGATGGAAGGAAGTCTTGATGTAAGTGATTGCATAACTGGTAGAAGGATGTCGAGTGTGATGATTGCTTTAACGTCTCCATTTTGTAAAATGTAATATAGTTCATCTGGTGTATAAATAGGATTGACTGGAATAACGGTGGCTCCTGCACGCATTGCTCCGTATAAACCAATTAAAAAGTGCGGTGAATTCCCAACAATTAATGCGACATTATCCCCTTTGCCAATACCCATTTTTGCTAAACTACTAGAAAACTTAATGACTAATTCGTTAAATTGGTCATAAGAGACCGATTGATCCTGAAATATATAAGCCGGCTTGTTCCCTTTCATTTTCACCGTTTCGGCTAATGATTGAACGAGATTCACAAAACCCCCACCTTTTATAAAATTTAAAAAATTCTAAATACATTATATTAAAAGAAAATTAAGGGTGCAAGTTACATTTCATCAAACAAATATAAAAAACAACCATACGTAAGATATGGCTGTTTTTTTATCTACTTAAAAGAATAAAGATAAGAAATCTTCTTTTGTTATATTACCAAAATAACGTGGCACTTCTACATCTGCTAGCGCCTCAGCAAATGCTCCCTTATCAAATACCTTACCACTTAAACGCTCTTCGATGTCATGCACATCTTCAACACCGAAAAAGTCCCCGTAAATCTTACATTCTGAGACTACACCTTTTTGTACTTCTAACCGAACATCTACTTGTCCAACTGGGAAACGGTGTGAATGCTTCAAGTTAAATTTTGGAGACTTCCCGTAGTTCCATTCCCAATTCCGATAACGTTCTTCTGAGATTTTATGGATTTCTTTCCAGTCATCTTCCGTTAATTCGTATGTCGGGATTTCATTTTCCCCTTCAAAAATATTTTCTAAAAGGAGCTGTTTAAATTCTTCAATTGTAATTTTCTCATTTAAAAACTCCGCAATATTTGCAACACGGCTGCGAATTGATTTAATTCCTTTTGATTGAATTTTATCCATTTTTACATTTAATGCAGATACAACATGGTCAATTTCTGAATCAAATAATAACGTACCATGACTAAACATACGGCCTTTTGTCGCAAACTGAGCGTTACCAGAAATTTTTCTTCCTTCCGCTAAAATATCATTACGGCCGCTTAATTCTGCGTTAATACCTAATTTCCCAAGCGCTGCTGTAACAGGTTCTGTAAACTTTTTGAAATTGTTAAAGCTATCTCCATCATCTTTCGTAATAAAGCTGAAGTTTAAATTTCCTAAATCATGATACACAGCGCCGCCTCCAGAAAGACGTCTTACAACATGAATTCCCTTTTCACGTACATAATCAGCATTAATTTCTTCTACTGTGTTTTGATTCTTGCCAATAATGATAGATGGCTCATTGATGTAAAACAGTAAATACGTTTCGTTAATATTTAAGTTTTTCACACAATATTCTTCAATCGCTAAGTTAATCGTTGGATCTGTAATTCCTTTATTATCAATAAATAACATCATTTCACCTCAAGATTCCCAAACGTAACCGCTATGAGCAAGCACCGTGCGGCCGTTAAAAATTTGTTTTGCTTCCGCTACTAAATCAGATAAATTGCCTGTATGCGGCAAATGAGTTAAAAGCAGCTCTCCTACATTTGCTTGTTTTGCAATTTCTCCTGCTTCTGTACTATTCATATGCCCAGCTTTTGATCCATCTTGATGCGCATACATGTTACATTCACAAATAAATACGTCCGCATTTTGTGCAAATGAAACAAACTTTGGCATGTAACTAGAATCTGCTGTATACACAACAGTTTTCTCACCAGCTGTAATACGCATCGCAAAACATATAGCAGGATGCACCGTTTGTAAGAAGGAAATGGAAAATGGACCAATTTGTAATGTGTCCGCTGGGTTGTAAGGAACCCCTTTTGTATACGGTGTATGTGTTAACGATGCAAATCCTTTTGCATCAAAAGTATGGCCATAAATCGGCAGTTCTGGTAATACACCATTTGTCATACTTGTGATTAAGCGAGCATATTGAAGTACCCCAATATCAGCAACATGATCGTGATGATAATGTGATAACAGAACAGCATCTATATCAGAAGGCGTTATGTATTTTTGAAGCTGTGCTAGTACACCGCTGCCACAGTCGACGAGTAAACGAAAGCCATCGTGTTCAAATAAATATCCAGACGTTGCTTCTCCCGCTTCTGGAAAACCGCCCCAAAAGCCAACAACTGTCATTTTCATATGTGTTCATCCTTTCTAATCCATTAATCATTGTTTTACATGCTCTGTTTAACTTCCTATTCTCCATTCTTAACTATAATGGATTTTCTACACATTTTCATTATTTTCAAATTTGTTATAAAACAGTTGTTGACTTTAATCATTTGTACTAATACAATAATAGTAACAAATGGAAATGGAGGGATTTACCATGATAGATCAACCAATGGAGTTCTTCAGAAATTTACCGGCAAAAACTTGTTCCCAATGCGGAAGAGAGATTGATGAGCAACACGAAGCGTATCATAACAAATGCGACGATTGTACGCACGAAGAATAATAGATTGTAAACATAAGAAAAACCTAGCAGATATCATCTACTAGGCTGGCATCATTGTACCTTTCACCGTTGACCCTTTCACCAAGAGCTCCAGTTCAAACTCGTACACTTCTTTATTTCGATAATTTTTCGTATGAATTTTATCCATCATCAGTTCCACAACTTTACGCGCCATGTCATCAATTGGCTGATCGATTGTTGTAATACCTGAGTCTGTAATTTGTGATAAGAACTGATTATCAAAACCAACTACAGCTAAATCGTCAGGAATGCTCCAGTCGTGTTTGTTTGCTTCTGTGATAATTCCTGCTGCGACTTCATCTCCCCCTGCCAAAATAGCGGTAGGATTTTTTTTGTCTTGTAACAGCTCATAAAACATGTTTTTTCCATCCTCAACAGAGTAAGCGCTTTCAATGAAATCAATCGACTCAACTTGTTTGCTTTTCTCTGTTACAGCACGTAAAAAACCCATTTTTCTCTGCTGATTTATCACCTTTGTCTCTTTCCCCCGACAGAAGACAAGATGACGATATCCTTGATCTAACACATGCTTCGCTGCTATGTAAGCTCCTTGTGCATGATCAAAGTTTACAGTTGGAATGTTTGCTTCTTCAATATATTCATTGCATAAAACAATTGGTCCATGTTGTAAATAAGGCTCAACATCCTCCCACTGATTTTCAAGTGAACATAAAATAATTCCATCTACTTGTTTCGTAGATAACAATTGTAAATACTCCATCTCTTTTTCTGGTAAATATCTTGTTTGACAAATAATCAGTTTATATTTATGATCTGAAGCTACAATTTCAATTGCCTCAATAAATTTACTGAAAAAAGGATCTGTCACGCGCGGAACCAAAACTGCAATCGTTTCCGTCTTTTGCTTACGAAGTCTTCTCGCAGCAGAATTAGGAACAAATCCAAGGTGTTTCATCGCTAATTGTACTCTCTTTTTTTTCTCTTCCGATACATACGGATGGTTATTAATTACCCGAGAAACCGTTGTTCTTGATAACCCCGCTAATTTCGCTACGTCCTCGATAGTCGACACGAAATTCTCCCCCTTTGAATGAAAACGTTTTCTTATTTAGAATTATATAGTATATAATTGGAAACCGCAAGACACCTTAGAGGAAAATTACTATATTGATATTGTAAAACTTAAAAACTAGTCAATTAACTTTATAACTGCATGAAAAAACACTCTATAGTTCGAATATATTTTGATGTTGTAACTAGAGCTTATAAATCAAAAAAGGATGGTATAGATGAATCGAACAGATCGTTTACTTTCCATTATTATGGAATTGCAACGAACAAAAATTGTAACAGCAGATGCTTTAGCAAAAAAATATGAAACTTGTAAGCGGACAATTTATCGAGATATGCAAGCACTATGTGAATCTGGTGTCCCCATTCTCTCTGTTCCAGGGCAAGGTTACTCTTTAATGGAAGGATATTTCCTACCGCCAATCCACTTAAAACCAGAAGAAGCTGTTACCCTTTTGCTAGGCAGTGATTATGTTGAACAAAATCTGCATAGCCATTTCCGTATACACGCTCAATCTGCCAAGGAAAAACTTGAAGCAATTCTCCCTGCTGAACAACAAAAAAAAGTAAAAGTATTACGAGGCACATTTCGTTTCCTTTCTACTTCTTTTTCTCATAATACCTTTGAAATTAAACAGGAACAGAAGATTTCTACTTTACAAGAATCCATCCAAAAACAGATAAGTATCTCTTTTTATTACCGGAAACCAAATCAAGCCGAAGCACAAAAAGAAAAAAGAGTCGTTCATCCTTATGGCCTCGTAAACATTTCTGGATTGTGGTATCTTGTTGCTTATTGTTTACTTCGGAAACAAATACGACATTTTCGCTTAGATCGAATGAACGATCTAATGCAAGAAAAGGAAACCTTTACAAAACCGAAAAATTTTTATTTACCAGAATACACACCAGAAAATAATCGTACTGTAACTATTCACCTTGTGTTTCAACATTCTGTTTTCCATAAAGTAATAGAAACCCGTTATTTTTATATAGATACATATGACCTAAAAGAAGATGGTCTCCATGTTTTTCTAAAAGTAAGACAGCTAGATGAAATTTTCCAGTGGGTATTTAGCTGGGGAAGCAAAGTAAAAGTATTAGAACCACCCATGCTTGCAGAAAGAATAAAAGAGGAAGCAAAAAATATATTAAATATGTAATTTTTCATTTTTACTACTGACATAATGGTGTCAGCAATACTTCTTTATAATTAAGAGAAGAACTTAATGATAAGAAGAAAGGGAGTATGTAACATGAAAACAAGTATAGTTTTGGAGAAGTTTGAAGAGTTAGCAACATACTATATAAAAGAGCTGGAGAAGTACCCATTAGAACTATTTATACAAAAACCTTCCGATGAAGAATGGTCACTTGGACAAATGTACAATCATCTAATTTTATCAGCCTTCCATATGCAAATAGCAGCTATTGAAAAATGTGCAAATCAAACAGCTGCTATTGGCGGGGATAAAACAGACGCTGGAGAAAAAATTTACGCAATGGGAGCATTTCCTCCCATCCAAATTAAAGTACCTGATCGCCCTGGATATACACCAGACAATCCAACGAATAAAGAAGACATGAAACAAAGTCTATTACAACTTATCGAAAAAATGAAAGAAATTGGACCAAAATTATCAACTATTCCAGGTGATTTTAAAGTAGAGCATCCACGCTTAGGTTATTTAAACGCAACGGAATGGTTTCAACTTATTTATATGCATTTTCAGCATCATCTTCGTCAAAAAGAAAGACTCGATTCATTACACGTTAACGGGTAAAAATTTCTCTTTTACTACAACATATCGTTATCCAAAATACAAAAAAGCTAGCACTTTGCTAGCTTTTTTTGTGAAGAGACTAGGAACCCTTACTGAAAGGAAAGGGCTTTCAAAATTTATTTTCTCTAATAGAGAATACTTATCGTATTCATCATGAAACATTATCTCTCGAAATTTCTATTTTCTTGTACTGATCATGTTTTACCACTTGGCGAGCTTCGATATCTTGATGCTCTTCATTCTTTAACATTTCTGAAACATCTACAACAACTGTATTTATTAAAATGTTTACTACGTATCCAGTTAATTTTAAGGATGGGTTATCACGATAAGGAAACTGAACATAATCCCCAATATTTACTTTGTTCATTTTTTCCATATTAAAACCTCCTATATGTACTTTATGTTTTTTCTTTATAGTTGTTTCGGCTTTTTCGCCCATTCTTCCTTCATAACAATACACTTTATTACTAATTATGCAAAAAATACCTGAAAATGCAAATAAATATGCAGATATACATGAAAACCACTCTCTATCATATAAAAAATCCTAAAGGCTACAAGCCTTTAGGATTTTTTATTTATTCTGCTTCCGCAAATTTTCCGAATTGACGCTTATGCATCCAAGTTAATGTTCCAATTGTTCCAAGTGATAACAGAACGATAAAGATCATTAAAATACCTGCATTGTGCCACATAAAGCTGAAATCTCCACTTGAAATAACTGCTTTAAATCCTGATACAGAATATGTCATTGGGAACCATGCGTTAAATATTTGCAATGGTTTTGGAATTAACTCAAGCGGGAATGTACCAGCACTTGTTGTTAACTGTATAATCAATGTCAAGATCGCCACAAAACGTCCTGCATCGCTGAAAGTCGTTACTAAGAATTGAACTAACGCAATAAATGATAAGCTTGTAATAATACTAAACAATATGAAGTATGGAACACTTTGTACTTCAACACCTAACCCAAGCAGTAAAATCGCATCTGCAATAAGTGCTTGAATTA
Organism: Bacillus sp. AFS018417; assembly: GCF_002560985.1. Lineage (NCBI taxonomy): Bacteria > Bacillati > Bacillota > Bacilli > Caryophanales > Bacillaceae > Bacillus > Bacillus sp. AFS018417. Next base: position 152,263 of record NZ_NTTM01000004.1, on the reverse strand, counting down.
CACCAACAGCTAAAAGTACACCAAACTTACTAATAAACCAGCTAAATCCTGATTTCGGTATACCAACTGTTTCGCGTAATGGGAACACGATAGATAATAACAGTGCCCCAACGAATAAACCAAGAGATAAGAAGTACGGTGTAAAGCCTGTTCCGTAGTTTGGAACTTCTGCTTCCTTCTCAGTTTTCACTTTCACCGGAGCAGAGAACATGTCATATTTCTTCTCGTCACCTTTTACTTCGCTCGTTTCTTTAGCGCCTTCGCCAAGTTTTGTTGAAAGTTCTTTTGAACCGTCATTTGCTTCGCCTAATCCATTCGTTACTTGACCTGAACCTTCTTGTAATTGAGTTAAACCACTTTGGAAATCTCCTTTTGGATCTACGAATTGGCCTAAACCACCTGAGATTTGTTGTGATCCATTCAATAACTTACCTAAATTTGTTTGTAGTTCTCCTTTTGGATCTACAAATTGATTTAAACCACCTGTGACTTTTTGGGAACCATCAAGCAAAGCACTTACTCCGCTTGTTAGTTGACCAGATTGACTTGCTAATTCATTTAGTCCACCTGTGACTTTTCCTGACCCATCCGCCAATTGACTTATTCCATCATTTAACTGGCCAGCTCCACTTGCAAGTTGTGTTGCTCCGGCTTCAATTTTTCCAGCCCCTTTTTCTCCAGCTAGCCCTTGCACGCCTTGAGCAACTCCTGCTGTACCTTTAGAAACTTGTTGACTGCCTTCCATTATTCCTTGAACAGCAGGCTGTAATTGTTTTCTATATTCTTCTGGTAAATTTTTAATTTGTTCATTTAAATCAGCTAAGCCTTTTGAAACTTGTTGAGCTCCTCCGGCTGTCTGCTGCGCAACACCACTTAGTGTATCTGCTTGTTTCTTCCATTCAGATACCCCTTGTGAAAGTCCAGAAGCTCCTGCGCTTATATCTTGCGCACCTTTTTGGGTTGCTTTTAATCCATTTGTAATTTTTTGCGAACCACCCAATAATTGATTCACTCCATCTGGCATACTACTTACTTTACTATTTAACTCACTTAATCCATTTGTGATTTGATTAGAACCACTTGCTAATTGACTTAGACCACTTTGGAATTTTCCTTTTGAATCTACTAACTGACCTAGTCCTCCTGTCAACTGACCCGATCCATCAGATAATTGGTTCAATCCATCATTTGCCTTCTTAGATAACTCACCTAACCCATTTGTGATTTGCTGTGAGCCGTCTTTCAATTGACTCGTACCATCATGAAGCTTACCCGCTCCCTCGCTCGCATCAGCAAAACCTTTAGAAACATCTTTTAATGAATCAAACATTGTCTCAGCATACGTCTTCGTTACTGAATTTGCTACTTCACTTTTGATACTTTGAATGGCTGATCCACCAATTTGTGAAGATAAGAAGTTTAAGCTTTCATTTGGAATGTACTCTAGTTTTGATTTTTTAGGGTTTTCATCCAACAATGTTGTTGTATTTTTAGAGAAATCTTTTGGAATGCGGATCGTCATATAGTATTTACGATCATCCATCCCTTGTTTTGCTTTTTTGTCGCTGACAAACTCCCATTTGAAGCTTTTATTTTCTTTCAAATTATCAACAAGTTCCTTACCGGCTTCAATCGGTTTTCCATTATATACTGCACCTTCATCAAGGTTTACAACTGCAACTGGTAAATCATCTAATTGGCTATATGGATCCCAAAACGCCCATAAGAACATACCAGCGTACAATACTGGAATAAATAATACTGCAATAATTGGAATTAAGATTTTTTTGCTTTTAATAATCGTCGCAAACTCTTTTCCAAGCAGTTTAAATCCTCTCATTGTTTCACTCTCCTCTTAAACTATTGACCATTTTGTTCATTTAGTCATTTTTTGCAAAAAAAAGAAGAAAATAACGACCAATTCATCTTCTCGTATGTGTTGCTATCTTCTTACAATTCCATCCTCACCAACTTATGACTAAACCATTCATTTGGTCATATTTTATAATAATAAGAGGATTATCTCATTTTGACAATCCCTTTAATAAATATAATTCAAAAAGTTCAGCGATATGCTCTTTTTCTAACGGTTCGTGATACTTTTCCCAGTCAGAAATAAGCGATACATACAGGCGATACATGATAAATGCGGTAATTTCTGGATCACATGCCATAATTTCACCTTTTGCAATTGCAACTTCAAGATAAGACTTAATAAATGTAATAATTTCAGAATCCAATTGCCGCATAACATCTTGCACTTCTTTTGTGCCCATATCTCGCTCTTCCTGAATGAGCTTAATCGTAAGCTGATGTTCTTTACGAAATTCTAAAATGCTATATAAGGCACGATGTACATTTTCAAAAAATGATACATTCGAATCAATTGCCGTTTCTGCGACTTGCTTCATTTCGGTAATTAAATTTGAAATGATTTCACCAAACAGCTCTTCCTTATTTTTAAAAAACGTATAAATCGTCCCTTTTCCAACATTTGCAAGTTTTGCAACTTGATCCATTGTTGTTGCTTTATAACCAAAAGCAGAAAAAGATTTTGTTGCAGCTTCAATAATTGCTCGTTTTCGATCAATTGCCATGTTGTCACCTCCAATAATGACTAAATGAACATTTCGGTCAATCAGTACGAATATGATATTACCATAGCTTACCAATGTTTTCAAGTTTTATTTTTAACGGAAATTCAACATTACTCCTTAAAAAATAAAATTCATTATCCCTCATTGTATCAAAAAATAACAAAAGTAAACAAACACACTCGTCTGTACGACAGACGAGTGTGTTTTATCCCGCATGAACGGGCAGTAAGACCCCCACTGATGGAAGTTTCGCTTTATCTTTCACTTATGAAGCTTTCTTTAACTCAATTTGTGCAAGTACCGGATCATGATCACTCATGCGTCCATCCTCTTCCATGACATTTGCATTTAAATGAACTGGATCAACAATTGTATGCGGTGCAATGTTATTCGTAACGAAAATATGATCTAACACTTGTGCATTTCCATCATGAATATACGTATAACGATTTTCTTGCGGAACTGTTTCAAGCATTTCTTTCATAATGTCGCCTTTTAATGCTTGCATTGGTTTTGAAAATTCAAAGTCATTCATATCACCGACTACAACAACTGGTGCATTTGCATGTCGCCCCTGAATACCTTTTACGAAACCATTGACTTCCTCAGCAAGTTGCAAACGTTTTGCTTCACTTTTTAGTACAAGCGGCTGGATTTTTCCAAACGGCGGTGCATCTCCTAATTTAGAGTTTAAATGATTGGAAATAACAACGATGTTTTGGCCTTGGAACGTAAACTCAGCAGCTAACGGTTTACGTGTATCGTCAAATAATGGATTGTTTTCTCCAATTCGTACAACATTTTTCTCAAGTAAAACCGGCTTTTGTGCTAATTTCACACGAGATGGATTATAGAAGAAACCAACACGAATATTTGCTCCTGGTGCACCGCCATCTTTATTGTTTTCTGGTGCAATCTCTACATACTCATACTTTGGTCCGTGAATTTCCTGAATCGCATCAATTAAACGTTTTGCACTAAGTGATGCATCTGTTGTACCGTCATTGATTGTTCCATTGTTATCTTGCATTTCTTGAACACCAATAATATCTGGCATCTTTAAATTGTATTTAATTGCGTAAGCAAGACGTCTTACTTTTTCATCAGATGTTTCTTTTATATTTGCTGAGAAGTTCTCAATGTTATATGTCGCAATTGTGAGTTTATCAAGGCGCGGTTGAATATTTGCACCAAGTTGTTTAAATCCACCATCTTGCAGCGCTGGAAGCTCTCCTATTGGAGCAATACGATAATTTCCGTAGTCGTAACCAACTATACCTGTTACATCTCCAAGAAGTTGATCTCCTGCTTTTGCTACATAATTACGTGCGACCTTAACGGAAAGGCGCTCTGGATTTAAATTGTCAGCTTGCAGCAGCGGCGTCCCGAATTTTGTCGTTACTTTCTGACTGCCATTAGCAATCGTTACATATAAATTACCGTTTTTTTGCGGTGCAATCACTTTTGGTTGTGGCAGTGTTACAACCATTCCTTCTAAACTTTCATAAAAATCAATTGCATCTTCTGCTGAATCAAACATACCGAATCCGTCATTATCAATAACTGTGTCTGGTATTTTTACACCGTTTTCTCCCAATACAACTGCTTCTGGCAATTTTTGATTACTCGCTTTAATTGTAACTTGCTTTGCTTTAATTTCTGTAATCGATAAATCTGTCTCAAAACGTTCTGCATATCCTGGTCCGATAAATTCCTCTACTTGTCCATCTACAGAAACGAGATCGCCTACTTTCACGCCCCCATCTTTTTTATAAACATAAATTCCTTCTGAAGTAGCTGGATCTTCATCAGGCTGCGGATCTTGCATATAAAATCCATATTTATCTACTTGTGTAACAATACCTGTAACGACTTTTACATCTTTTCCATCATAAGCAGAAACGTGCGATTTCCCTTGAATATCATGAATGCGAATAGGGTCATTTTTCACAATCGTAAACGAGAATGTTGCAATGCGAGAATCTTCAAATCCCTCTTTCACTGCAATCGCTTTAATGACACTATTTTCATTAAGTACAATTTGTTCATTATAAAGAATACTCTGAGCTGTTGGATTCGATCCATCTAATGTGTAATAGATAGCAGCACCTTCTGTTGCTGTTGTTAATGTTACAGCTGTTCCTTTTTCTACTTCGCCCCCATTTGGGTTAGCGATTACATCGCTCACCTTATGATTCTCATTATCTTGAAACGCATAAGCTGTAACAGATTTTAACCCTGGACTACTAAAATAACTATCTAACGTACCTGTTAAGCGCACTTTTTTCCCTATATTTTCTGGGTGATCTTTTACATTCACTGCTTTACGAACTTCACCTATTGGAAGCTGAACTGGCATAATTTTATCCGCGTTTATTTCATCCGGAGAAGCAGCAATTGCAACATTTGTATCTCCAAATTTCGCTGGGTCTTTCGTATATTTACCTGGATTTTGCGTGTACCCAACAATATACCCTTCTACAACCGCTTGTTTCTTTCCTTGCTGCTGAAACAATTGAATTGCTTCATCAACAGTTAATACTTGTTCCTGTTCAGCCTTCGCTACAATATCTGTTACTAACACAACGAACACGAGTGAAAAAAAGATGATTGCTAGCTTTTTCAAAGAAATCCTCCCCCTAAATGTTTGTCCTATACCCTAGCATGTTCTATCATAGCAGGGATTCTTTATAAAGAATATTATATTTGTGAGAATTTACAAAAAATTAATTTCGTACACAAATAAGAAAGGAGCCAACTTTTGAGTCAGCTCCTTCTACTTTTCGATATGATCCAGTTCCAGTGGACTACCCGCATGTTGAACATTGTCGAAAGGTCTTTATCCCGCATTAACGGGCAGTAAAACCCCCACCTTAAGATTCAGAGAAAAGCGAAGAAGATAGGTGGAGAATCACTGCCCGTAAAAGCCCGATTGGTTCAACTAACCTTCTGGGGAAAAAACGTTCCCAAAAGGAAGTTTCACTTTATATTCTGTCGAAGCGCCGATATATCACAAATAACGCCGATAAATGCACCACTTCCGCCGATATATCGGCGGACACGTAAAAAAGGGGCTGATTCTAAAAGACACCTACGTGCCTTTTAGATCAGCCCCTCCTACTATTGTGCCATTAACTCTTTTTGATGCGTTTGTTCTAAATAAGATAATACATATTTTACCGCTGCTTCGCCTTGATCAATACAATCTGGCAATCCAGCGCCAGCATAAGAGCTTCCTGCTAAATAAATGCCAGGTAATTCTTCATTCATGAACTGTTTTAAAGTTTCCATACGCTCTTTATGACCAACCGTATATTGCGGCATCGCATCTTTCCAGCGGCTGACAACAGTAAACTCTGGCTCAGTTGTTATATCCATCGTCTTTTGCAGATCTTCTAACACGACACGAACCATTTCTTCATCTGTCTGCTCCACAATTGCTTCATCACCAGGGCGTCCCACATAACAGCGCAAGAGCACTTTTCCTTCCGGCGTCGTATGCGGCCATTTTTTATGCGTCCATGTACATGCTGTAATCGTAAAATCACTATTACGAGAGACAACAAATCCTGTTCCTTCAATATCACGCTGAATCGCTTCTTCTGGGAACGCTAACGCTACATTCGCAACTGACGTAGATGGAATGTTGCGGAAAAAACGGAACTGTTTATATTGAGAAAACATCGCTGGCAACCATTTATGAGATGCAGCCATAACAATAGCATCGGCTTCTATTTCTTTACCATTACTAAGTGTAATGCTATAACAATCACCAATTTTTGTGATTTTTTCAACGCGCGTTCCTTTCATAACCGTTTCATCTTCTAATCTTTCTTCAATTGCATCTACAATGGATTGTAATCCTGTTTTCAACGTTAAAAAGATTCCTTTTGCCTTCGCGTCCTTTGGCTTTTTCGGTGCCAATGTACGCATACCGAGCGAAATACTGCGATATTTTTGTTCTACTTGATAAAACTGCGGGAACGTCGACATTAAACTCATCTGATCAATATCACCAGCATAAATGCCTGATAACAACGGCTCAATTAAATTTTCAACCACTTCATTTCCTAAACGGCGACGGAAAAAATGACCGAGTGATTGATCCGATATTGGCTTAGAACGAGGAAGCACAAAATCAAAGCTTGCTCGCACCTTGCCGATAGGAGAAAATAACCCAGAAAATACAAATGGTTTAATTTGCGTTGGAATCCCCATCATCGAACCGCTTGGAATGCCATGCAAACGATTATTTACAAGGACAAACGATTTTCCTGTTGCATTGTTGACAAGTTCATCGCCAAGATTTAATTCTCGTGCTAACCTTGCTGCACTCTCTTTTCGCTCTAGGAACGAATCTGGACCACGTTCAATTGTAAATCCGTCTTTTTGCAGTGTTTGAATTTTTCCTCCGAGCCTACCTGATGCTTCAATAAGCATCGTATCAATCGGCAGCCCTTGTTCACGAATTTCTTTTTGTAAGTAATATGCTGTTGTTAAACCGGAAATCCCGCCACCTATAATTACTACCTTCTTTTTCAAGTCTGCTTCCTCCTTCCTCGCTTTATGAAACTGCACTCCACTTTTTTATAACAACATCTGCTAAACAAGCAATAAATGCAGCACTTGCATTTGGCATTTCTGGACGATAATACTTTGCATTTATTTCTTCTGTTACAATTTTACATTCAATATCATTGTCATATAGTACTTCTAAATGATCTGCAACAAATCCAACAGGTGCATATACAAAAGAAGTGTATCCATATTTCTCATGCAATTCACGTGTTAAATCCTGCACATCTGGCCCAATCCATGGATCTGGTGTATTACCGGCACTTTGCCAGCCTACTGCATAATTTTCCACTTCAGCTCCGCGGGCAATATAATCAGCCGTTTCACTTAATTGTTCTGGATACGGATCACCAAGCGCAATGATTTTCTCTGGCAAACTATGCGCTGATACGATAAGAACAGCTTTTTCACGCTCTTCAGCTGTCATTGTTTCATATGTTGCTTTTACTTGGTTAACCCAGTAATCGATAAATTTCGGTTCTTTATACCAACTGTCAATACCATGAATTTGCAAGCTGCCAAGCTTTTCTGCTTCTTCTTGCGCTCTTCCTACATACGACTTTACGCTGAATGTAGAATAGTGCGGCGCAAGAACAAGGGCAATTGCATCTTTAATTCCATCTTCGTGCATATTCTTCACAGCATCTTCAATAAACGGCTCAATATGTTTTAAGCCGAGATACATTTTAAACTCTACTTCGTCTTGCATTTCATTTAAATGCGCTTCTAACTTTGTTGCTTGCTCAAGCGTAATCTTTGCTAGAGGAGAAATGCCACCGATTGCTCGGTAGCGTTCTGTTAGCTCTTCTAACATTTCTGCGCTTGGCTTTCTTCCTCTGCGAATATGTGTATAGTAACGTTCAATATCTTCTTCTTTATAAGGCGTTCCATATGCCATCACAAGTAAACCGATTTTCTTTTTCATGCGGCTTCTCCTTTACTTCGCCAACTGTTCTCTTGAATAGTCGTGTATGAATGCAGTCATACGTTTTAACGTCTCTGGATTTACCTCTGGGAATACACCATGTCCTAAGTTAAATACGTATCCCGGTTGTTTCATTCCTTCGTCTAAAATCGCTTTTACATGCGTTTCAATAACATCCCACGGTGCAAGTAAAATAGATGGATCTAAATTTCCTTGCACCGCCTTTTGAATACCGCGCGCACGCGCCTCTTCAATCGGCAGACGCCAGTCCAAACCGACAACATCAAGTGGCAAGTCATGCCATTCATTTGCTAAATGACTCGCTCCAACGCCGTGCATAATAAGCGGTACATTCATAGGACGAAGCTCTGTGAAAATACGCTCCATTGCTGGTTTAATATATAAGCGGTAATCCGCAACATTTACTGTGCCAACCCAAGAATCGAAAACTTGGATTGCTTTTGCACCAGCATTAATTTGCGCTTTTAAATACGTAATCGTCATATCTGCAAGCTTATCCATTAGCGCAAACCATGCTTTCGGCTCTGCATACATAAACGCTTTCGTTTTATGATAATTGCGAGACGGTCCGCCTTCAATCATATAACTTGCTAGCGTAAACGGTGCTCCTGAAAATCCGATTAGCGGAACATCAAGCATTTCCGTTGTTAATAAACGAATCGTATCTAATATATATGGAACGTCATCTTCAGGATGAATTTCTCCTAATTTTTCTACATCTTGCAGCGATTGAATAGGATTATCAATCACAGGCCCAATTCCAGATTTAATCTCTACATCCACACCAATCGCTGGAAGCGGTGACATAATATCTTTATATAAAATAGCAGCGTCAACATTATATTGATCAACAGGCAGCTTCGTTACATAAGCACAAAGCTCTGGCTGATGTGTAATTTCAAACAAAGAATACTTTTCTTTAATCTTTCTGTATTCCGGCTGAGAGCGACCCGCTTGGCGCATATACCATGCTGGTACATAATCTGTACGCTCTCCTCTGCATGCTTGTAAAAATGTTTCATTGATTTGTCGTACCAAAACCCTGTTCCCCCTTCTTTTCTAATGCAGCTAACGAACCCTATCCTTTTTATCTTTTCTTACTATACAATCTGTAAAAACAAAATGTACAACATTATGTACGATGTTCATGAAATTGACACAAACATATGTCTAAATCCCTTCTTTTTTCGGAACATTTTCATTATAGCACAAGCTGAATTTACGGCTTAACCTCTTTTGTTTTTTCTCCTTCTCGATTCGTTTGCGGATTAAATGGTACAACATAAAAACGAGGTGCTTTAAAAACGTTCATAAACTTTGCTTCATATTCACCTTTTCCTGTTACTGTACCTATATGAGTTGCTTTCCCATTGTCTATTTTGTAAATTCGATATTGAACTCTCTTATCAGGAAGTTGATTCCATGTTAGTTTTGCTGTAAATAAACCAAGCGGGGTAAACATTAACTTAGCTTCTAAACCATCCACTTTACTTAAGCGAATCGGCATCCCAATCGTTTCAACACCGCGTGGCTGTACAAATTTCTTTTCACCTTGTACATTTACTTTCGCTAAAATTGTTTTAAATAGTTTTGTTGGATAGGCACTGCTGCCACGCACATAATGTTTGTCATCAGTGCGGTCATACCCCATCCAAACAGCCCCAACTAAATCTGGTGTATAACCAACAAACCAAACATCTCTTGCTCCAGTTTCTTGATTTGGCAAAGAGGTTGTTCCTGTTTTCCCAGCAAGTGGTCCTTTATATACACCATCTTGTGCAGTTCCTTCTTTCACAACACCTTCAAGCATTTTTGTCATATACCAAGCAGTTTGCTTAGAAAAAATTTTTATTTCTTTTCCTGTTGCTTGTCCAATGATTTCTCCGTGTCGATTCAACACCTTCTCAATTACATGCGGTTCAACGATTTTTCCACCCTCTACAAATGCACGATACATTTTCACAAGTTCAAATGGGGAAACTCCTTCTTTTAAACCGCCAAGCGCAGTACTAAGACCGTGTTCAGGAATATAGATATCTCCTTTTTCTAAATATCGCATTCCTTCCTCCACGCCAATTTCATGCAGAAGAGATACAGCTGGGACATTTGTCGATTCTAATAGCGCATCATACATCGTTACTTCCTTCGAATATTGATTGTTGTAATTGTGCGGTTCATAGCCATCAAACGAACTTTGTTCATTTGTTAATAAAGAATACGGTGTATATTTTTTCGTTTCAAGTGCTGGTGCATATACGAGAAGCGGCTTTAATACAGATCCCGGCTGCCGCTTTGCGTAAATTCGATTTAACCCGCGTGCTAAGTAATGCCTTCCTCCAACTGCGGCTCTTATCCCGCCTGTTTTACTATCCATTAAGAGAACAGCACCTTGCATCTCATCGTCTTGCATTGGAAAATTACGGACATTTTGCAATTGTTCATACGCTACCTTTTGCATCTTGTCATCCATTGCAACAACAAATGTATATCCTCCGCGCAATACTTCTTGATGAGATAATCCATACGTACGAGCTGCTTCATCGACTACCATATCGATATATGGCATATAAGCAAGCTCCTGTTCATTTCGATTTGTATGAAGAGCAATCGTTTTTCCTTGATAACGAACTGTTTCTTCTGCCGATAAATATCCTTGCTTATGCATTAACGATAAAATTAAATCCCGGCGTTCCTTACTTTTTTCAGGATGCAAAAACGGAGAATAGCTATTCGGTGCTTTCGGAAGAGCAGCGAGCATCGCACCTTCTTCGACCGTTAACTGCTGTGCGTCTTTATTAAAATAAAATTTTGCAGCTGCTTGAATGCCGTATGCCCCGTGCCCAAAATAAATATGATTTAAATACATTTCTAAAAGCTGCTGCTTCGTATATTTCTGCTCCAAGTGAAACGCAATTGCAACTTCCTTCATTTTTCGAAATAACGTTTTTTCATGTGACAAAAAGACATTTTTCACAAGCTGCTGTGTAATCGTACTCCCGCCTTCTACTTTCTCTCCAGCTAAAATATCTTTATAAAGTGCTCTTATAATAGAAGAAAAATCAACACCATGATGTTTATAAAAACGTGAATCTTCAACAGCTAAAAACGATTGTTGAACAAATGTTGGGATATCTTCAATATGTACCAATTCTCGATTTTCCACGTAAAGTTTCGTGATTTCTTTACCTTTCTGATCAACGATACGTGATGAAGAGTGAAATACAAGACGCTTTTCATCCATCATATAACCACCAGCAAATATAATCAGTTTATATAGAACAATTGCAAATATAAAAATTGAAACAAAGCCAATGAGAAACATCTTTGTATTCTTCACGCCTCACCCTTCTTTCCAAATGATGGTACGTTTATTATTTGAAAAAACATATCCTTTATGTATCATCTTCGAAGGTTTTTACACGTCTTGATATAATGAAGAAAAATAAAGTGAAACTTCCATCAGTGGGGGTTTCTTCATACCCCACTGATGAAAATTTCACTTTATAAGAAAATTGAATTCACTGTAACATATGTTTTAAGTTCCTAGTACCTTTTTGCCAAGAGGTTTCGTACTATTCGAATCTGGTTCAAGTGTAATACCGATGTTATCGAAGGACTGTTTTTGTGAAATTTCATATGTCAGAAGTCCCGAACCAGTTTCATCAGGTTTAAAGATTCCAGCGTTTTTTCTTTCGCCATCTTTCAATAACCAAACTTGATACACTTCTGAATTTTTCACTTGTGGCAAATGATCCGCTTGTACAACTAATTTTTTCTTATCTCCTTGTTGTATAACAAACATATATCCCTTTGTATTTTCATGATTTTGATCGGTTGATACTAATGGACGAGTAGAAATTACTTCAATTGGATCGCTGTTTAATTCATGCTTAGCTAAAGGTTGTGTTTTTAATTGTGAATTTTCGATTGTTAATGCTACTGTAATCACTAACATTGTTACTAGTACTCCTGTTGCCAACGGTGTAAATTGTTTTTTTAGTAAAGCCGTCCATTCTTTCCATTTCGCTGTTACTCTGTTATCTTCATTCGTTTGTTCGTCTGCAAATATAAAATCAAACACTTCAGCTTTTAATGTTGCTGGTACTTCTTTCTCCTCAAAATCGAAATGCAGCGCTTCCCAAGCTGGCTGCATTGATTGATACTCAGCTTGACATTTCGGGCATACCTTTAAATGTTCTTTAAACTTTTTTTCTTCTTTATCATCAAATGTATTCGTAACGTAGGATAATAAATGCTCACATTCTCTCTCCATACTATCCCCTCTATTCTAGATATTTTTTTAATTGCTTTAAAGATTGATGAAGACGACTTTTAGTGGTTCCCAATGGTTCATCTTCCATTTTAGCAATCTCACTAAGGGAATAACCTTTCCAATAGAGCAAGTCGATTAATCTTTTTTGAGACGTAGACAAATTCTGCTTTGCCTTTTGAATTTCAACACTGTGCAGCCTTTTCTCGATTTCATTCTTTGAATCTGCTATATGTATAGGTTTTTCAGCATCATCAAACTTCCTATACATAAGTTCTTTATTTTCTTTTCGGACATAATCAATACATATATTCCTCGTAATCGTAAGTATCCAATTTACGAACTCACCTTTTGAAGGATTATACATACTTTTCGTTGTCCAAAGTTTTAAAAAAACTAATTGAACAACTTCTTTTGTTTTGTCTTCATTTCCCTGAAAAAATTTAAAAGTGAAACTATATGTCAACTTAATATATCGTTCATATAGTTCTTCTAATGCAGGACGATGGTTTCTTTTTACTAATTGCATTAACTCATAATCATTTTTTTCTTTCATTCTCACCTGCACTCCCTGTTTTTTCATTTATTTCTGATAATTTGTAATTTATTCAATTATATAATTCAGGAAGAAAAATAGGAACCACCAACAATGCTGGTCGCTCCTTTTAACAGAATATTTACCACTGTTTACTGTTTAAATGTAGTTTCACTATTCAACACAAACCATATATCTTTAACCCCTTGTCCATTTATATCTCCTTTTGATTTATCATTCGCAAAATAGTAAAGGGGATAGCCTTTATACGTTACTTGTTGTTCTTTCGTATCTTCTCTTGTTATCGTAGCAAAGTCTTTTTTATCAAATCCTTTTGGCACTTCAAAATCTTTTGCAACAAATGGCGGCCAAAGTTTTACACAGTCACCACTACAATTACTTACCTTAGATGTGTCTTTTGCAAAATAATAGAGTGTCTTTCCGTTTGCATCTGCTAAGTATTTTCCAACCTTATCGTTCTCTAATAATTGTAAACTAGAAGATTCGTCTTTATTACTAGAAACTTCACTCACGTTTTCTCCACTCGTTTTCTTACTTTGAGCCCCTTCTTCCTTATCGCTATTACACGCTGCTAATAAAAAAATGCTCGCTAATATGGATACAACACATTGCCATGCTTTCATACTGACTCCTCCTTCAATTTTTTATTTATATGTAAGGTAACGATTGAAAGATTGAATCGGTTTTATAGAAAATAAAAAAAGATGCAAGCCTTTCCTTCTGCTTACATCTCTTTCTAACTCTATCAAATTTATTCTGCTATTCGCAGGCAGTAAGCCCCCACTGCTGGAAGTCTCACTTTATGTAAACTGAAGAATTTTTATATGTTTCTATATATTGAATATCGTTATATTAACAATACTTTATACTCAAACGCTCTTTCAGTCTACAACTATTTTTTCATCTTTTTGCTTATACCAACTATGCATCTTTTCCGCATCTTCTAATCTCGTATGTTTTAATTCATAATGCCGTCCCGCACCTGATGATGCAACCGCAAACATATACGTACACAATTGATCTTTATGCTGGAAGTAAGACTGACTTTTCTTCATCGATTGAATATGTCTTTTTCTCACTAATCCCGTATATTTAGCAATGCCGCGATATACAATTATGAGCTGATTAGGTTGCAGCGCATATCCGCCTGTTGTAAATTTTCCATATCCAAGAGCTGTAAAAATCATAAACAATGGAATTAATACAAATAGCCCTATATATTGTTTAAAATATATACTTACTCCGGCAATTGGTATCGCAAATATCATACAAATGACCCAACTATAAATGAGGTAGCGACGCAGTGCAGCCTTTGGTAAATGTGTTACACGCTCCTCTACTTCGTATGGTAATTGCAAGTGCTCAAATAATTGTTGCACATCCTTTTTTTTCATAAGGGGATGCAACGTAACATTCATGTCATTTTTTCCAACGCTTTGAATCACTTCTACGTGCACCGAGCAATAACCAAACGGTTGGCGAAGCAGCGCTTCTTTAATCGTAATAGCTTGGATCCGGTGTAACTTTAACACAAGTTCCTTTTTCTCAAATAGCCCTTGCGAAATGCGAATTTCATCTCCTCTTCGATAAACAGTAAAATTCGCATGTTTAAATGCATATGAAATTGTTGAAATAATCCATGAAAATACAAGTAAAATAGCCGCCATATACATCCAGCCGTACATATCACTATTTTCCACATATTTTTCGACTGCATTGATAAGATGCTGTGGAAGATAGTCTTTTAGCTCTTGCGCAAATATGAAAAGAAACGAAAATAACAACCCAAACTGACCGGATGTAATAGATGCAAGGAGAATTTCTTTTACTGTTAGTTTATAAACAGCTGTATTCGTTTCATTCGTTTGTGTATGCTGTTCTTCTTTTAACTGTTCTTCTATTTTCGCTTCTTCATTTAGAAGAGAAATTATATGCTTTGCCTCATCATTTGTAATCCCCGCTAAGTTTACCTCTGGCTCATGGCCTCCGCCAGCCGTTTCAATTTTTAATTTCGTTAAACCTAACAATTGATAAACAACATTGGAGCTTGTATTGATTGTTTGCACACGCTCTTTATTTAAGTAGCTTTCTTTTTTCACAAATAATCCATGTTTAATATGTAGAGTATTATTTTCAATCCAATACACTTTGTAATACCATTCAATCATAGTAGAAAGAATGGTAAATGCGAAAATACCAAATGGAATCAAATACCAAAATGGAAATTTACCTTTCGTACTAAAGAGAAGTAGAAATGTTGGCAGAAGATCTTTAATCTTTAATTCAAATAAAATGGTAATTGGATGCTGCCTCTTATACATCTTCATCACTTACCTTCGCCAGTTCAGAAATTTGGCGTTTTAATTGTTCTGCTTCTCTCATCGTTAAACCAGGAATACCGTGCGTCATTGCAGCTGTAGATACTTTTAATTCTGTTAAGCCATACTTACGCATTATTGGACCTTGTTCAATCGTTATGTGCTGAATACGAATCATCGGCACTAATACGCGCTGAACAACGAACATTCCATGTTGAATTTCCATCTCTTCTTCATTTAATTGATAACTATGATAGCGTTGACGTAAATTTGGAAAAACAAGATAGCTGAGCGGCGCATACGCAAGAAGCCCTATTACAAGCGCACCAAATATCCAGCCTGTCCAATCAAATTTAATCATAAATATAAAATAAGCAATTGTAATAATAAGACCGACTCCAGATGTAATGAGCGAGCTAATTTGCCATACCCGTACCATGCTGGAATGAATTTGATTTTCTAATGGTTGCATCGTTTCACCTCTATTTCATCATCTAGTACATCTTTTCTATGAATCTATAACCTTAGTTACCAAACTGCATTAATCATATAAAAAACATAATTGGAAAACAAGTTATTTTTAGTAAATGTTTTCCTTTTTTGAAGGTATAAAAAAACTTTCGCATCTGTATAGATACGAAAGTTTTTCGCGTTACATTATTCCTTTTTGCTGTAAGAAGCGCAGCCGATAGCAGTTCATTGTCACTTCACCGAGCCGCTGTAAAAGTTGATAGTTCGCGTACGCCCCCACCGGCGCACCGATGATTGGTACAAGCTGCAGCATCTTGGCTAAGTCAATATAATCCCGGTATTCTTGCTGAAATTTCTCCCAATCAATATGATTTTCTATATTCGTATCCCACGTTTCAATAGCCTTCCATATTTCTTTTCGATGATCATCACTTGAGAAAGCGAGTTGGAATACATGAAGAATGAATAACCGCTCTTCTTTTTTACTCGTATCATAGCCGTACAATGTCGCCGCATCAAATAAAAATTTAATTTTAATGCTAAGCAAAAGCGGGAAGTCAGCAAGACCGAGCAAGAAACCTCCTGCTCCTGTTCCAGCTCCTTCCGCGGCTGCAATCTTTTTATATTCATCCATTTTCTTTAGCACTTCTTCATCTCTTCTTTGCAATGACCAATCCGTTTCTTTTAACTTCGGTTTGATGAAATTTGAACCGATGCTAATTCCTTGCACCATCGTTTTAATCGTTTCTGTTAATATGTTTTGCACTTTTGCTGGAATGAATTGCTGCACTTTCGTTTGCATTGCTTTTGAAAAACGTGTCATTGCGGAAGAGTTTTTTATAATTTTTCTTTTCCACTGCTGCAATTCTAAGATGACCTTTTGTTCATATTCAGTCATACTTTTCTTCCTTTCAATATACAGTGAACCTTCCATTCATCAGATTTTTCACCTATATTTTAAGTGCGGGATAATTTTTTTAAGCGCTTTGCGCCGTATTGATATACAAATCCAACGCTAAATAACATATTTTCAAGAAATACGATTCCTGTCATCATCATATCCTTCGTTGCAACCGCAAATAGCACGGTGAAAATTACACCACCTACGCAAAGGACAGCACATAATAATGCGAGAAAATCCTTCATCTTCGCTTCCTCTGAAATAGGATATAAATCCATCCATAACTTCAAACGATGATGCTTCCATAAGCTTAGCAACTGATAGCCAATTAAATATAAAAACACGACACTGACAATAAGACGTGCATATAGAAACGGAACAAAGTATAAAATCAAGCTGCCAATTATAAGTAGACGAACATACAATCCAAGATAATTTCCTGAACGTAAAAACGTACGAACAAATAAGAATAAATATGGTCGTTTTTCTGGTACGGTATTGAGAATAAAATCAAGCCATTTCCGGCGAGATACACGTTCCTTTAACGCCGGCACATCGACAAACATATTGGCAATGCGGTATAGCAATAACATTTTCTTTCCTTCTTCAGCAATTAAGTATTCCCAGTTCAGCGGTTTTCCTTTTACTTTTTGCTGCAAAAATACAAGATAAACCACCATTGCAAAAACGATTGCGCCTATATAAACAGCCGAAGCGCGCACTACAAGGAAATACACAAAGAAAAAATTAAGCACAAAACGGACCAACCAGTCAATGAGGTGAATACGGTTATCCGTCATATAAGACTTTTCCCAAGTGACAAATAAATTCCAAGCTTTACTTAACACAATAGCGAGCACAATTACTATGTATGTTATTCCGGATTGTTTCATCTGCTGGAAATAGAGCGGAGCAATCGCTGCACTTGCCATCGCTACCAGATACAACTGGATGAGAAACGTAAATTGAAATGCTTTTGTGAAATATGCTTTTAATTTTTCTTCTACCGGCAGTAAATATACAAGATCCGCTTCTTTTAATAACGTTTGAATCGATCCTGCAGTTAATACAAGGCCCAATAGAACTGCTATAACAAATGCTGCTGGAAATGAAGGTGTTAATGTTTGTAACCATTGCTGATAATAATATGCACCCGCACCGATGATAAATACAAAAATAAATTTTAAATGATCATTAAACACATATTTACCATATGTACGAATTTCTTTTAAAAAATGACGAAACCGTTCGCTCCATAACTTTTTACTATTCATCAGCATCTTCTTCCTTCGTTAGTGCAATGTAAATATCATCAAGCGTTGCACCCGCCATGTTAAACTGCTGTTGCAGCTCTTCAAGTGTGCCCTGTGCACGAATTTCGCCTTGATGCAAAATAATGAACGAATCACAATAACGCTCTGCTGTTGCTAAAATATGTGTACTCATTAAAATGCCAGCACCGCTTTTCTTCATTTGATCCATCATTTGCAAAAGCGATTGAATGGCTAACGGGTCTAATCCAATAAACGGTTCATCCACAATATACAGAGAAGGCTGCACTAAAAAGGCGCTCATAATCATTACTTTTTGTTTCATCCCTTTTGAAAAATGGGATGGAAACCACTTTAAACGATTTTTCATGCGAAACTCTTTTAACAGTTTTCCTACACGTTCTTCATATTCTTTTTCCTCAACGCCATATGCCATTGCTGTTAGCTTTAAATGCTCTTCTAATGTTAACTCTTCATATAACACAGGTGTTTCTGGAATAAATGAGAAACTAGAGCGATATGCTGTCATATCCTCTTTTAATGTCTTGCCGTTAATCGTAATGTGACCTTGTTTCGGCTCCATCAATCCGATAATGTGCTTAATTGTTGTACTCTTGCCTGCACCATTTAAACCAATTAAACCGACAAGTTCTCCTTTCTTAACGGAGAATGAAATATTTTGCAATACAGGCCGTTTTGTATATCCACCTGTGACATTTTCCACTCGCAATAATTGTTCCATATGACACCACTTTCTTCTTTATGTATGTGTAATCATCTTACCAAAAAATTAAGGCTTCTACATAGTACGGAACTTTTATAAAAAGAAAAAATTTCCTTTACATAACTTTTACAAAAGCGGACATCATAATTAGTGAGGAAGGAACACATTGAAAAAGCAACCATAAAAGTGATGAACACAGCATAGCGAAATCATCATGAAATGGGGTGTCTATAATGGACAAAGTGAGTGAGTTTACACGGAGCAGATAATTGTTTAATTTTAGAAACGGGGTGTCTCGAGGAGAGTAGATACTGTTTTATAAAATAAACAAGTCATTTCAGAAGGATTGCAACATCATTTCATTGTAAATGGGGTGTCGACGGCAGAGTAGATGTCGAATTACCACGCATTTCCTAATAAATGAGGTGTCTGTTAAAGGTAGATTAAACGAAAACGCTTTTTCAACCCTTCTTCAGAAGGCAGGAAGCTTAATTAGCTTCCTGCTTTTCGTGTTTTTTCTACTATGTAATTATGGTAAAATACGGCTAAGACTACTGAAAGGATGAGGAATATGAATCATACAGCAGATAATTGTATTTTTTGTAAAATTATTGAAGGGCAAATTCCTTGCGCAAAAGTATATGAAGATGAGCATGTACTTGCTTTTTTAGATATTAGCCAAGTTACAAAAGGACATACACTCGTAATTCCAAAAGTACATAAACAAGATGTATTTGCATTAACACCAGAAATTGCTGCACACATTTTCTCTGTCGTTCCAAAAATTTCGAACGCTATTAAAACCGAGTACAATCCAGTTGGCTTTAACTTACTAAATAATAATGGAGAAAAAGCAGGCCAAACTGTCTTTCACTTCCATCTTCATTTAATTCCACGCTACGGCGGGAAGGACGGATTTGGCGCTGTGTGGAAATCTCATCAAGGTGATTACACAATGGAAGAGTTACACAACATTGCAAACACAATTGCAACTAGTGTAAAGTAGTATAACACTTTCATCGGGACTGATGAGTTGAAAAGATCAGATTTTGCAGATAATCTTTCTTATATAACATATTAAGACAGACTAACCGTTTCATCTGAATAGATAACCTATTGTAGTATGTACAATAAAATTGTACATACCATACATATCCCGCCAATAAAAGCGAACCTAACGGTTTGTTGTTTCACCAAAAGTATTGGCGGATACGATCTTTTCTGTTTTAAAATGAAAAGTAATTGCATTGCTCGTACAAGAAAGAAAAGACTGACAATAAAACAAATTGTTGTAATCCATTTCACTTTTCTCCCCCCTTGTCTTATGCATATGCACGTTTTTACACATCATGAGTACAACGATAAAGTAAAACTTCCATCAACTGATGGTTAGTTGAACCAATTAAGGAGGTCCTTTTTATGTCAAAATCTAAATTCTTCCTAACTGGCGTCATTTGCGGCGGAGCTGTCGCTGGACTTGCTGTACTCTTTTCCACTCCTTCATCTGGAAAAGATATGCGAAATAAGTTAAAAGAAAAAGGAAATGATATAAAGAAAACATTATCTGATATTACAGCAGATACTAAATTATTAAAACGACAAATTGTTGAAACAGCTTCTGAAGGAAAAGAGGTAATTCAAGAATTAAGAAATGATATGCACGAAACATTCTCTGTATGGAGACAAGATATTTCTCAAAACAAGCGCCATATTGAACAAGAAATTGAAGACATTCAAAAATCAATTGAAAAATTACAACAAGCAGTTCCTGATAAAGCGTAACTTTTCGTATATAACAAATATTTTTGATTCGGCTCTTCTCTTACACGGCACATGACATACATGTGCCGTATTTTTTATACAATTACACTGTTTCCTTTTTTCATGCAAATGAGAATAAAATTACGTTAATCTTTACCCTAATCCGCAATGAAACGCTTCCAAATTAACTCGGAATTTGTATAGTTTTGTCATTTTTCCGAAAAATTTTCACAATTCTAACAAAAAGACTTTATTAATTTTTATTTTACTGGCATAATAGATACTAATGAATAAGAATTGTATAAAGTGGGTGAATAAATGAAAAGCGGGGAAAAAAGTTATTCGATAAAAGAAGCGATGATTTTCAGTCAACGCATCGCTCAACTATCAAAAGCATTATGGAAATCTGTAGAAAAAGATTGGCAGCAATGGATTAAACCATACGATTTAAACATTAATGAGCATCACATTTTATGGATTGCGTATCATTTAAAAGGGGCTTCTATTTCAGAAATTGCAAAGTTCGGCGTAATGCATGTATCCACAGCTTTTAACTTCTCTAAAAAACTAGAAGAGCGCGGTTTACTTATTTTTTCAAAAAAAGAAGATGACAAGCGAAACACGTATATCGAGATTACGGATATGGGAGAGCAATTGCTGCTGCAATTAATGGAGGAGTATGACCCTGAAAGTAATTCTGTCTTTAATGGCGCTTTGGCTCTTCGTAATTTTTATGGTAAATTCCCAGAAAATATCGAATTAATCGCCATTTTACGAAATATTTACGGGCAAGATTTTATCGACATTTTCGAGAAATCCCTGGATAATATTGAGGACAATTTTACAGAGCTCGATGAAAAACTTGTTAAAAAATTTTAAATTTATTCTTTTAATGCCATCATACGTATAAATTCTTGCATTAATGGTTGAAATAAACCTTGACGTTCAAGCGCTTCTGCGGTCTCTTTTCCTTCGAGGCTTCGTGGAAGCGCTTTTTCAAATTTATCCAACAGTGCATCAAATAAAAGTAAACCTTCTTGCTTTTCGATTATGTATTGCTCGTTCATTTCTTCACAAAGAACTAACAAACGTTCTACATCACGTCTCATTACTTTCTTCTTTATAATTAAAGAGTAAAATGGACACTTTTGTTCATCTATCATTTTAAAAAGAAGCGATACATAATATTCTGCTTGTTCTAAGCGCTTGACAACGTCCATTTTCTTCCCTCTCTTTCTAATACAAGTTTCTCTATTTCAGAATTTTATAACACGAACAAAATATCGTATGATACAATAGATTCAATTATATGTATTTTCGCCAAAGGAGGACTCTCCTCGTGACAATTATATTTATCGCTTTTGCACTTATTGTTCTAGTTTATACGAATTTCATGACGCACACACTGTGTCAACAAAAACAAATGTCTGATCGACGTAAAACGGGTGTCTTTCGATTCATTAATGTATGTATCACTATTTTATTAATTTCTAGTTATATAGAAATTATATTTCATGCAAAGTGAGGAAGGGAACCCCCTTCCTCACTTTTTTCCTTTATAAACAAATTATACCTACTATCACCAATAAAATAAATAACACAAGCAACAAAATTAATTGTCGATTCATTATAATTTCAACCCCCTCACCTTATTTTGTATGCCTATAAACCTAAAATGGTGAAATGGCCTAATCTTACAATACTCACCCACAAATGGCTAATTTTCCTTTATCAATAGGAAAACATGTTGAAATATGTTATATTAAATTTAGTACATATTGCTTATACTATAAAAAATACATAATAGTAGGAGTGTTTATTTCATGAAGAAAGCAATACTTGCTCTAGCTGTAACAAGCGTGTTCACATTATCAGCATGTGGCACTTCGGACAAAGTTGTAACGTCAAAAGCTGGCGATATAACAAAAGATGAGTTCTATGATGCAATGAAGAAACAAGGCGGTCAAAACGTCTTACGTAACATGACAATGGAAAAAGTATTCACTAAAAATTACCCAGTAAAAGACGATGCCGTTAATAAAAAATATGACGAATATAAAAAGCAATACGGTGATCAATTTGATGCTTTATTAAAGCAAAGCGGTATGACTGAGAAACAATTAAAAGATTCCGTTCGCGCTGAGCTTTCAATGAGAGAAGCTGTGAAGGCAAGTATCACGGATGAAGAAGCAAAAGCAAACTACAAACCTGAAATCAAAGCAAGCCACATTCTTGTAAAAGATGAAGAAACTGCGAAAAAAGTAGAAGCTGAACTAGCACAAGGAAAATCTTTTGAAGACTTAGCAAAACAATACTCTGAAGATACAGGTTCAAAAGATAAAGGCGGCGACTTAGGATACTTCGGACCAGGTAAAATGGTAAAAGAATTTGAAGATGCTGCATATAAATTGAAAAAAGATGAAATCAGTCAACCTGTAAAATCACAATTTGGCTACCATATCATCAAAGTAACTGACATTAAAGAATTGAAACCATTCGACCAAGAAAAAGATCGTATTAAAGAGGAACTTGTTGATAAGAAAATCCAAGATCCACAATTCATGAACGATCTTGTTACAAAAGAAATGAAAAAAGCAGATGTGAAGATTAACGATAAAGATTTAAAAGATATCTTCGAAGCTCCGAAAGCAAGTACATCTGGCGCACCTAGCTCATCTAGCAAATAATAAAAAAGCTCGGCATATGCCGAGCTTTTTTGTTTTGCGTATTAAATAAAGTGAAACTTCCATCAGTGGGAGTTTTCTTCCTCCCCACTGATGGAAATCTTTTACCAATCGAGCTTTTACGGACAGTTATCCCCCCACCTATCTTCTTTACTTTTCTCTGAACCTTGAGGTACGGATCTCTTACTGTCCACAAATAGCGAGACAAACACACCTAGTGCAAATGATAATGAATTTTTGAAAGCTTATTAATTTCCACAAAAAAGTAAGTTACAATAGAACAAAGAAAATAATCTACTATAAAGTGAAACTTCCATCAGCAGATGCTTTTTCTGCTGATGGTTAGTTGAACCAATCGGGCTCTTACGGACGGTTTTTCTTCTTGAAATAACCTACATTACCGACCGTTTGAGCGGGATAAAACGAGAAGAAACGGAATTTATAAACTATAGGGGTAAAAGAAAATGAACAATAAACTTCATGAACTCAATAAACAAAAAAAACCGCTATTCGTCACTGTGTATGACCAATTGTATAAATTAATCATGGATGGAACATTTCCTCCTGACAGCAAGCTTCCAACAGAACCCGAATTGGCCAAAATATTCGGCGTGAGCAGAATGACATTGAGACATGCTTTGGCACTTTTGCAGGAAGATGGATTGGTTAAAAATATCCATGGAAAAGGAAATTTCATTACAAAATTTCATCATAATGAAAGTAACGATGGCCTGGAGAAGTTGGGGAATCCCTTATATAAATGCTATACGAAAAAAATAGATGATATCGAACTGAATTTCCGAATTGACCTAGTAACGGACTATGCAATGCAAGTATTAAATCAAGAAATGAGTGCAGTGGTTGCGTTGGAACGCTGGTATAAAAGTAACGATAAGATAGTTGCTTTTGCTTTTACGATGATGCCAATAGAAGCCGTTTCCAAATTAAATCTTGACTTACAAAACGAGAAGCAAGTATTGGAAATGTTGGAGGAGAAAGTATATGAACTCGCTAATTCCTCTACCATTGAAATTAAACGTTCTAATTCCGTCAACACTCCGTCATTAAAATACCAAATTTTCCACGGAGAGGAATGTGATTTGATTTTAGAAAGTGTATATATCAGCGATAAATACCCTGTGGTTTATAATAAATACTATATACCAATAGAATTTAGTCAGATTAGGATTAAAACGTCTAAATAATCGAATGAGCAAGCCATTCTCTCTTAGAAACTTCCATTCGTAGAAATCTATCCGTGATAAAGTTTGATCAAAAATACTTCTTAAGCTCTCATATTACATCAAAACAAAAGAATCCATTTTGATTAATCTTTTTTCAAAATGGATTCTTTTATTAGAAATCTGAATTTAGTTTTTATAAAAAAGTTTACTTAAAACTCATTTAAAATTCGCTAAATCGATTCGGATATAATTCACTTAACATATAACTACTACCTCATTTGAAAATTTCTAACCTACAATTCTTCATAAAACGAGGTATCCCTTGTTGTTAAATTTTAAGGGAATTCCATTTTTTTGAATATTAAAAGTACATTTCATTATTGCCCAATGATATAATTATAGAAAAACAATGATTATGGACGGCTGCTTGAAATGAAGGCGCACAAAAAAAGACGACGCAAAAAGAAACGACGTAACCGGAAAACATTTAGACAATTTTTGTTTCAATGTTGGATTAATGTCAAAAAATTTTTTAAAGCATTATTTTTCTTAGTGCTTTTATTGGCATTTTTAGTACTTGGTTATTACATAGTGGATGCAATATTGAATCGAGAATTTACAGTATATCTTGCTTTATCCTTTGTAATCTGAGTTGTATTGTCCTATATTCTAGGGTATATAATCAGTAAAGAGGAGAAATTAGATTTTATCAATGCGGATGCTAGTTTCGATGGGGGTATTTTAGATTTTATTATATGTATCATTTTAGCGATGCTATTTTTCATATTATTTGGCGTAACGTATCATGGAGTGAACTATATTATTCATAAAGTAACTGGAAGTGAAAGATTTAAATCCTTCTAAAAAGAGCCCTAATATTCAGGGCTCTTTTCACAGAGAACTCTATGTTGATCAAGATACTTTGCGATATAATTTTTTTGTTCCTTTTTTCTTCTCAATGCTTGATAGACGTATCGTGCTCCCCCTATTAAGGCTTTCTAATTGAAAGTGGGATTCCCTATACGCTCATATAAGATAAGACATTTCGGTTCATCTTTTATATAAAGCGATGTATTTCATACGAAATACATCGCTTTTTTTTGTAACAAAAAAGACAAATTCCGAAAGAAAGATGGGTTGTGAGCCAATGAAAGGTATGGTATCATTTTCATTGTTAAGATGTATACAAGTTTTTAGACAACTATACAATATTGTATACTTCAAGGAGTTATCATACATTACCATGAAAGCGCAATCAGAAGGTAAGATGGTTTTGGTTATTCATGTAAGTTCCTTATAAACATCATAAGAAGGAAGTATATGATATCGTTTTCATTACCCAGATGCATACAACCATACGATATTGTATATTTTAAAGGGTTATCACGCATGATCATGAAAGCGTAATCAAAGGACAAGATATTTTTAGTCATTTATGGAAACGTTTCCTTTTTAAAAGCGAGACAATTATGACTCAGGAAGACAATTTCCTGCATAACAAAAGGAGAGGAATATAACTATGTCTACAATAACTGCAGATGTAAGCATGAAGAAAACCCAAGAATATAATGCTAAGAAAGCAGTACCTATTACCTTACTGTTATTTCTATTATGTTTAGTAATTGACAATTCGTTTAAGATTGTTTCTGTTGATATGGCAAAAGATTTTAATATTTCAGCGACAACAGTTAGCTGGCAAGCAACTCTAGCTGGCCTTGTGATTGGAATTGGAGCAGTTGTTTACGCAACTTTAGCAGATTCCGTTAGTATCAGAAAACTTTTTAGCGTTGGTATTATTTTAATCTGTGTCGGTTCCGTCATGGGATATATTTTTCAACACTCGTTTTTATTAGTTGTTATCTCACGAATGATCCAAACTGCAGGTTTAGCATCAGCTGAAACATTATATGTTATCTTTGTAACAAAACATTTACCTGCAAATGAACAAAAGAAATTTTTAGGATTAAGTACAAGTAGTTTTGCTCTTTCACAGCTTATAGGTGCATTAACTGGAGGTTATGTTTCTACATACTTCCATTGGACAACTCTATTTTTACTTTCTTTAGTAACACTTTTCACCCTTCCTTTTATTTTGAAATATCTTCCTAAGGAAGAAGCGAAAAACAGTAATGTAGATGTATTAGGATTATTTCTAGTAGGAATCATTTCAGCATCCCTACTACTATACATTACTGATTTCAATTGGATGTACCTTATCTTGTTCATTGTTGCAATTACATTGTTCCTTACTTATATCAGCAAGAACTCAAAAGCGTTTATCGGAATTTCATTCTTTAAAAATAAACAATTTATCTCATTGCTTGGAGTTGCTTTTGTAATTTACTCTGTACAGTTAGCATATATTTTCTTATTTCCATTCTTGCTTGAAAAGATTTATGGTTTGCAGCTAGATACCATTTCACTATTATTGATTCCAGGCTATATCGCAGCTGCCGTAGTTGGGGCTCTTTCTGGAAAAATCGCGAAGGTTCTAGGAAGCAAGCAATGTATTACACTCGCTATGTGTAGCATTATGATTAGCTTACTATTAGGCGGAATCTTTATAAAAACTTCTGTTGTTGTATTCGTAATATCTATGATTCTCTTCTCTAGTTCATTTGCACTCATGTATGCACCATTACTTGATTCTTGCATTTGTACAATTGAAAAAGAAAAAACAGGAACAGCAATCGGGTTTTATAACTTAACACTTAGTGTCGCTATGTCAATCGGAATTGCCTATACAGCAGCAATGATGGACCATTCCGCAATGCGACAAAGCTTCCTAGGGATTACAAGCAATGCGGATGTTTCCATGTATAGTAATATCCTATTCATTCTCGTACTCATTACCCTTTTCAGTTTATCTCTGTACTGGGTATTAGTAGGACGAAAAGCGACAAAATAGATTATTGGACAAGTTGTCTATTAGTTAACTAGTCCTATAGAATTTCTTTGTAAGAAAACTTTAAAACATAGTAGAACCCTAAGACCAAAATCTTAGGGTTCTTTTTTTATTACATTAAAAGGATAGAGTTTAGACGAATCCGTCTACCCTACTTACTCCTGACTATTTCCCAAATCGTTTACGATACCCGCATTTTCTACATAGTTCCTCTACTGCTTCTCTTCGTGAAAATCCATCTACAAGGTTTTTTGCTCGGTCCCCTTCGATAATATCCGAGAATGAGGCATCGTTAATATTTCCAAGGTTGATAATGCCCTCACCATCTAAACAACAAGGGATAACAGTTCCGTTTGCTAAAATACCTGCTTGATTTCGAAGGCCATAACAGAAGCCCTTTCCATCGTCTTCTTCTTCATGCAATGCGGGCCACTGGAATTCGTAATCTTGATTGATGAAAATACGATCAGCAATTTTTATGCCTTTTCCTGGTGTGATCTTCTCTTCAATTTTGTACGGTAAATTAAATTCTTTCTCAATAATTTCTAATAACTGTCTGTTTCGTTGTATTTCAATATTCGTCTTATTGTCTTGCGTTAAGTTCCATAATCTGAGCGAAACAATCAAATCTGATTGGCTCGTTGCTTCTTTAATAAAAGAAAGTATACTTCGTACGTATCCTTCCTTATCTTTAGAACCTTCATGACCATCAAAGCTATGAAGTGAAAAATTCATCTGTCTGAGCGCAGGTTTATTTAATAATTTGTCTCTCTTTTTATTAATCAATGTTCCATTTGTTGTAATATTAACTTTAAACCCTTTTTCATGACTTAAGTCTAACAATTGATCTATTTTAGGATGAAGCAAAGGCTCACCTTTTACATGTAAATAAATATAGTCCGTGTGAGGCTTAATTTGATCTAATCGCTTTGAAAATTCCTCCACAGAAAGAAATTGCTTCTGCCGTTCTGTTGGCGGACAAAAGCTGCATGCGAGGTTACATACACTCGTAATCTCTAAGTAAAACTTCTTAAACTTTTCCAATCTCAATTCCTCACTTCTTTGACTACTTAGAACAGGATAAAATATTGTTCTATCACTATTACAGCATAATTTTTCATAAATGGAAACATACTTATTCAAGGAAACTATTGTTACTATTTTCCCTGTTTAGAAGAATGGAATTGTATTTTGCTTATTACTTGTCCTGCTACAAGAAAGTAAGCGTCAAATATTCCCCGTCTACAAGTTGTAAATAGCCCATGAGATAATCTTCTTACATCCTACATGCGGAGGTTTTTTCATGAAAAAACAGCTTATAAAGAAAGAAATGAAGCTACGATTGAAATAGATGCACCTTTTTCATACGCAATAGTACCAAACAATTATGTAGAAGAGGTTAAAGTGTTCCTTCAAGATCATAATTTCTTATATCAATTAATCACAAAAGTAGAAGCAGAAAATATAAAGGATGATAGATACTAAAGAAATATTGTTACAAGAATCAATTTAAAATTCTCTAAATTGATAAATCCAGAGAGCCACTTTTTCTTTTCCCAATAATGGAGCAAAGAAACCTGCACGTTTAGGCCCCTCTTTACTTATTGCACTCAATAGGCCATACCTTATAAGTATAATTGGTATAACTGTCAAAAATGCATTCATTCTACCCCACCCTTTAGGTCTTTAATTTACAATTGAAGTTTATTACTACATTATTCATATTACGAATACCCCCAAATATGTAAACTTACATTTATTCCATAATTTAAAGAAATTATCTAGTGTTTGAAACATATTCATCCTCCTCACTTAAATACTTCATAAATATATTTCATATTTTCCAGAAATTATATGTTCATTTAACAAAAAAAACTTATGTTCACCAGAGATATTAAGTGGTATAGTTGATAACCGTCAGATTGTGGCTGAAGCATGGGAAGTGTCTCTAAATGGTAGGCGATGTTCATACTCCTTTATGGTTATGGAGCAGAGCAGGCTTTCCGTAACTTGTAATCTCAAAATAAAGTGAAAAAACGAAGGGGTTTATCCCTTCGTTTTTATGTTAAGAGTAGAGCTGATTTTATTTATTTGGCATCGTAGCTATATATTTCTTAACTACTTCATATACATATTCTTGATTTGCCGCTGCGGTATTGGGGTTGTATTTTCCACCATTTACTTTATTGTTAGATAATACTCGAATCCCTAAGAATGGTACATCATAAGCTTTTGCGATTTGCGCTGCAGCAGCACCTTCCATTTCTTCTACAGATGTACCGTATTTTGTATGGAACCACTTAATTCTATCAACTTCATTATTCCAAACGTCTGCTGAACCTATAGTACCTTCAACAACCTTACCCTTAGTGTATTTATCTTTTACTGCATTAGCAGCTGCAAGTAAGTCTTTATCTCCCTCATAGTAATGGATTTTTTCAGCATTAGGGTCTTCGCCTGCACTTCCTTCAGAAGCCATTAAGTCCATAGGTTTCCACGTAGTTGGATCAATTCCTTGGCTTTCATCCTTATTTCCTGTTTTTAATGAACCTAGGTTTACAGTTCTTTGTCCTAAAACAATATCAAATACGTTTAAATTAGGATCATGTCCACCTGATGTTCCTTGGTTAATAATTGCTATAGGCTTATATTTTTCAATAGCCACTGCTGTAGCGGCTGCTGTATTTTCCATTCCTTTACCTGTTTTCTCAACGATTACAGGATAGTTGTCTACAGTTCCTTTATAAAATACAAAAGTTCCGGATTTTTCCTCTTTCACATTTTTTAACCTTTTTGCAAATTTTTCAGCTTCTATTGGCATTGGGCCTTGAATTAAGATAGGTTTTTGATTGCTTTTCGCCTCAGTTACTTGTTTTGAACTAGCATTACATCCTGCAAGTATTGAGAATGACAATGCGATAGTAGTTGCTAGAGAAGCATATTTTTTTAACATGTTGTTCTTCATAAATAATCTCTCCTTTTTCTCTTGTTGTTTAATACACTCGAGGCTTTGGTCCAAAGAAAAAAGTTCTAGAAATTGTAGAAGAATCTCTACTTTCTAGAACTACGGTAGTCAAAGTTAATTAAGCAAAAAATGAGGCGAATGCTAAATTATAGAACGGTAGCGGCTCAATACACCGAACGAACGAATACTTTAACCCGTAGTCCAGTTCTTTCATTGGGAACTAGGTAGAAACGCTCGGACCATATTACCGAGTATATACGAGTGATGATATTTAAGATTATTACATTGATAATATAACAAATTTTTAGTGAATATGCAATAAAAACATGAACGTTTTTTTACTCAGGTTCAAAAACGTTCGTTTTTATCAATATGGCAGATAGAGGATTTTGTTTCTGAATGGATTCGGTCTTAAAAAACTTAAAATCCATATACTAGACTAGAATTAGTTCATTTATCAAAAAGATGGCTCCGGTAGAATACCGAAACCATCTCTTGGGTGCTTGATTTTTTATGGTCTTTTTATTAAATTGTCCATTTTATAGGATACAGTTCAAAGTGGATAGCTCCTTTTATTTAATTGCCTCATGAACTTTTAACTGCTTCCCTTTTATCGTTGTGTTTTTCATTACTTTTAAAACAAGTGGTCCTTTTCCGTTTAATATATCAACATAAGAAACATTATCCTGTATCGTAATAATCCCTATATCATCCGCTGTAACACCTGGAATTTTGGCAATTGTACCAACAAAATCCACTGCTCGGATTTTCTTTTTCTTCCCACCATTAAAGTAAAGCTTCATGATTCCCTTATTTAGACTCGCACTTTTATCTTTTTTAATCATTGGCTTAGCATTTATTTTTTCTTCAAATGCCGCCTTTCTTTTTGTAACTTCTTCTTTTAAAGGTGCATCTATTTTTAAAATTTCAAAACCGATATACTCTTCGATTTCTGCTAGAAATCTCTCTTCATACGGAGTTACAAATGTAATTGCTTTTCCGCTATTACCAGCACGCCCTGTTCTTCCTGTACGGTGTACGTAACTTTCTTTTTCTAATGGAATATCATAATTGATGACGTGGGTAATATTCTCAATATCAATTCCTCGTGCTGCTACATCTGTCGCTACTAAATAGCGGAATTTCCCTTTTTTAAAGTCATTCATTACTGCAAACCGATCTTCTTGCACCATACCACCATGAATTTTATCACAAGGATAGCCAGAACGTTTTAGCTGTCTAAATACATCATCTACATTTTCTTGCGTACGACAGAAAATAATGCAACTATCTGGATTTTCAATAGTTGTTATATCTTTCAGAAGAGAGAACTTCTCTTCTTCCCTCACTTCTAAAAGACTATGTTCAATTTTATCTGTCGTAATACCAGATGCTTTAATCTCGATGTTGATTGGTGATTCCATATATGTGCGAGACAAATTTTCAACATCTTCTGGTAATGTCGCAGAAAATAGCATCGTCATTCGGTTCGTAGGTAGTTCGTCAATAATTGCTTCTACTTGATCGATAAAGCCCATATTTAACATTTCATCTGCCTCATCAATCACCAAATACTTCAAACACTCTAACGAGAAAGTCCCTTTTTCAATATGATCTAATACACGTCCAGGAGTGCCGACAACAATATGTGTCTTTTGCTTTAGTTCTAATTTTTGACGCGCAAATGGAGATTTTCCGTAAACCGCAGTTGCTTTAATACGCTTAAATCTGCCTATATTCGTAATATCTTCTTTTACCTGCGCAGCAAGTTCCCTTGTTGGTGTAAGGATTAACGCCTGCGGCTTATTTTCTTCCCACTCAACCATTTCACAAAGCGGAATCCCAAAAGAAGCTGTCTTACCGCTTCCTGTTTGTGATTTTACAACAAGATCTTTCTTTTCTAATGCAATCGGGATGACTTTCTCTTGCACTTCTGTTGGCTTTTCATATTGTAAGCTAGCAAGTGCTCTTATAATTTCCTTACTCAATGCGTAATTGTTAAAACTTTGTGGACTCATGTACTAACCTCATTTTGTTATATATTCTTTTATGTATTTTTCACCATTGTATGAATACCATATGCATAATTCCATTTTTTCTATGGAGTTTTAATTTCTCCTTGGTATCATAAACTCGAAATCCAAGTTCCAGCATCTGCAATATTCTTAAATGTTCTAAAATAACAGCAACTCTTATATGATAGTTTATGTATTTTTGCAACATCATTCCTGCTAGACCTGTTTTCAGATTGAAGAAGTCTCCCGAAAATGCATCAACGTAGAGCATTAATAAGTATACGTCATTTTCAACACATATGCCTACAAATCTAACACATCTTTTTCTGAACAAATTTGTCTCTCAACAGAAACACATTCAATATATTTTTTGTAGCCAAAGATCTCGATCATCTACCATAAAAAGTCTACGTCATTTATGCTACCACCGATACTAATCTACATAAGATTTTAATAAGCCCTTGAAAATCTTATGTGAAACCAATATTCTAATACTATTAACTCTCTACTTAAGGTTGTGTTTAACATGCGTATTAATAAGTACATTAGTGAATCCGGAAAAGCATCTAGACGCGGTGCAGATAAATTAGTCAATGAAGGAAGAGTCACGATAAATGGAAAGGTTGCGAAAATAGGCAGCCAAGTCGAGCCTGGGGATGATGTTCGTGTAAACGGTAACCCAATACGGATGGCAAGAAATTATGTTTATATTGCCTTAAATAAACCCGTAGGTATTACAAGTACAACAGAAAAAAATGTTAAGGGTAATATTGTTGATTTAGTCAATCATCCATTAAGAGTTTTTAATATCGGGCGACTAGATAAAGATTCAGATGGCTTAATACTCCTTACGAACGACGGTGATATAGTCAATGAAATTTTACGTGCTGAAAATAAGCATGAGAAAGAATACATTGTTACAGTAGACAAGCCGATTACTCCTGAATTTTTAAAACGAATGGCTGAAGGTGTAAAAATTTTAGGTACGAAAACGCTGCCTTGTAAGATGGAACAACTTTCTAAATATGTTTTTCAAATCACTTTAACACAAGGACTAAATCGTCAAATTCGTCGCATGTGTGAAGCGCTTGGATACGATGTTTATAGACTACAGCGAACTCGAATTATGAATATTCATTTAGGTAATCTACCCGTTGGACAATGGAGAGACTTATCTAAAAAAGAGCGCAATCGATTATTCCAAGACTTGAACTATGAGCCAAAGGAATGGTAAAAAAGATGGACCAAAACANNTGTTTTGGTCCATCTTTTTTTACTGTACACGTTTTGCGTGGCACTCGTTTTCCTATCTATTTTCCAAATCGTTTGCGATATCCGCATTTTCCACATAGTTCCTCTACTGCCACTCTTCGCGAAAACCCATCTACAAGATTTTTTGCTCGCTCCCCTTCGATAATATCAGACAATGAGGCATCATTAATATTTCCAAGGTTGATAATTCCCTCACCATCTAAACAACAAGGGATAACCGTTCCGTTTGCTAAAATACCTGCTTGATTTCGAAGGCCATAACAGAAGCCCGTCCCATCGTCCTCTTCTTCATGCGGTGCAGGCCACTGAAACTCGTAATCTTGATTAATGAAGATGCGATCCGCAATGTTCACGCCACTTCCTGGTACGACCTTCTCTTCAATTTTGTAGTGTAAATCAAATTCTTTTTCAATGATTTCTAGTAATTGTCTGTTTCGTTGCTTTTCAAGATTTGTGGCATTGCTTGTGTGAGATTCCATAGTCTCAACAAAACAATCATTTCTGATTGGCTCGTTGCTTCTTTAATAAAAGGAAGTACACTCCTCACATATCCTTCCTTATCTGTAGAACCAGCATGACCATCAAAGCTATGAAGTGAAAAATTCATCTGTCTGAGTGCAGGTTTATTTAATAATTTGTCCCTCTTTTTATTAATTAATGTTCCATTGGTTGTAATATTAACTTTAAACCCTTTTTCATGACTTAAGTCTAACAATTGGTCTATTTTAGGATGGAGCCTTTTATATGTAAATAAATGTAGTCTGTGTGAGGTTTAATTTCGTCTAATCTCTTAGAAAAGTCCTCCACAGAAATGAATTGCTTCTGTCGTTCTGTTAGCGGGCAAAAGCTGCATGCAAGATTACATACACTTGTAATCTCTAAGTAAAACTTCTTAAACTTTTTCAATCTCAATTCCTCACTTCTTTAACTACTTAGAACAGGATAAAATATTGTTCTATCACTAGAACAGCATAATTTTTCATAAATGGAAATATGCTTATTCAAGGAAACTACTGTTACTATTTTCTCTGTTTGGAAGAATGGAATTGTATTTTGATTATTACTTATCCCACTGCAATAAATAAAATAATGATTTCACTTTATCTCTTTTAAGTTACTTATTTGTATACGTCACATCTTCATAAGATTGTAACGGTCGATCCCCAAGAAAATCCAATACCATCTCATTAAAGATATCTCGTCTCATCGTTGTTAACGGATCAAAAGCATTTTTAAATACGCCGAGAGTAGCTTTGGGGATATGGTTAAATATAATATTCCCGGCTTTTTCCTCCGGTCCGACGTTTTTCTTATCGCCACAAAGTACAAGGGTAGAAGCCGTAATTTTATGGAGATCATTTGTATGAGTGGGAAACTCACTTTTTTTCATGGCAAGCAGCATGCTTTTGTCAACGCTTAAGGAATTCAAAATTACTTGCTTTGTATACGTGTCCTCTCCATAAGGTATCATAATCAACTTAAGGATAATCCAGTAAGGAAGTATACTGAAAATCGCATTGGAAACAGTTAGGAGACAGCCAGCTCCCATAGTTGGTACTTCACTGTAGCTATTGCTCAGTACTAATTTTTGCACATAAGAAGGATGGGTGCAGGCCAATAAACTTGCAATGACACCTCCTTGTGACAACCCGATAACGGGAATGGACGATATACCAAGCGCATCTAAAAACTCTTTCATGTCCTCGACTATCACTTTCATAGAATACTGTCTATTTGGAAACTCTTTTGTGGAACCGCCGTGCCCTCGCATATCAACAAGTATCATTTTGTAATGTTTAGAAAAGACTTCAAATTGAGGCTCCCAAATTTTCCAGCTTGCTCCACTACCGTGTATAAATAAAATCGACTCTCCCTCCCCTCTCATCTCATAATAATAAGTTGCCCCATTTTGTAATTGTACGTGTGGCATGTAATTCCCCCTTTATGATCAATAGATCACACGCTTATAAAGTGAAACTTCCATCAGTGGTTCCCCCACCTATCACTGTAAACAATTGCAACTTTAAAAATAATTTCCACTCTTGATTTAAGTCAATGACCAGTCATAATCTTCCCCTTAAAATGAAAATAAACAATATAATATGGAGGGTATCTTATGGCTATCTCAGTAAAAGAACAATTGAGTCAGCGAAAATCCGCTCTAGCTGCTGGTACTTCACTTATCATCATGGCACTTGTTTCATTTTTTTCCTATGGCTTTGTCCATGCAACCCTCGTTGTGAAAGGCGATGCAAGTGCCACATTTCACAACATCATGTCATCAAATATCCTTTTCAAGGCCGAAATCTTTGGTTGGGTCATCATCCTAATAAGTGACATTGTGGTCGCCTGGGCTTTCTATCTCTTCCTGAAGCCTATTCATAAAAGCCTGTCATTGCTCGGTGCATGGCTCCGCCTTATCTACGCGACTATATTGGGAATTTCCATACTGAATTTAATATTTTCGTTGCTTCTAACAAAACATACAGACTATTTATCATTATTTACAACCGATCAACTTCAAGCACAGATGATGCTATTTTTAGACGCATTTCAATCTATTTGGTCTATTGGTTTAATCATTTTTGGTGGGCATCTCATGATTGTGGGCTACTTAGCTTTCAAATCAGACAGTATACCAAAAGTCATTAGCATCTTATTGTTGCTTGCTTCAATAGGCTACATTGTCATTCACTTATGCAGCACGTTTCTTCCAGAATATGATGAGGTAATTTCAATACTTACATTTGTATTTACTGTGCCAATGATTGTAGGAGAATTGGGCTTTGGTGTATGGTTGCTGTTCAAGGGAGGAAAAATCTATAAAAGTGTATGACAACTTCCTAAAAACTATCTTTATAAATTCGCCTCTTAATTCTACTTAATGACTCTGGTGTAATACCAAGATAACTCGCCAACTGATGTTGAGGTACACGGTCCACTAAATGAGGTCGTTTCTGTAATAGTGCTTTGTAGCGTTCTTCAGGTGTAGATGCAATAAATGAAGCCATTTCATCTTGCATGTCACCTAGTTTCTCCTCAATCATCTTGCGTGTCATCGTCTGCAATTGTGTATATTTGTTATACATGTCCTTTTCCGTATCAAGGTCACCAACGACCAATATACAGTCTTCTACACAAGTTAAAGAATACGCCGATGACTTGTCTTGTTTATGATGATTGAAATTCGCAATTGCTTGTTCTTCTGTGTAGAAATTAGATGTGATCTCTTTTCCCGTTTCATCTATCGAATACTGCCTAACACACCCCTTCAATACGAAATAACATGTAGTAGGAACATCTCCTTGTCTAAGGAGCATTGTTCCTTTTTTATATTCTTCAATCAGTATATCTTTAACGATTGCTTGTTGTTCCTCTTCGTTCAACGTTGTAAATTTAGTCAAATACTTCAATAATATGCTTTCCATTTTGCTTTTCATTCAACTCCTTTGATTAAGTCATTGTGATTAACAACTATCATTTGTAGCACAAAACTTCAAATGGGCTTTTACGTTTTACAAAAGCTTTCTCCTGTGCGAGTTATTAGAGAATATATGAAGATAGATATCGCTGTAGTTCTTCAGCAAACAAATAAAAAACGCCATCCTTTTCATACATTTCTACAAAAAGAATAGCGCTTTTTCCATAATTTAAAAAGTTATTTTAATGTCTTTTTTACAAACAAAATAAAAAGTAACAGACTAATAAACCCAGATACAGCACAAACAATGAATAGCATTTGATATCCCATGAGCTGTGAAACAAGTCCTAGAACCATAGATCCTAAACCAATCCCTAAATCAAAAGCAGTAAAGAATGTAGCATTCGCTACACCTCTTTTCTCCGGTGGAGCTAATCGTATCGTTGCTACTTGAAGCGCAGGTTGTGCTGATCCGAAACCAATTCCGTACAAAATAGCTGTAATAACTAGTCCAACAATCCCGTTTGTCATTGTTAGGACTAATAGTGCGATTATCAGTGTAATAAGCGCAGGAACAATAATGACCCCTTCTCCATGTTTATCGGATATTTTCCCTGCAATCGGTCTAATTACTATAAGTGTAACAGCATAAACTAAGAAAAAAGTACCGGCATTTACTTGAATTTTTGCTGCAAACAGTGGTAAAAATGTTGTAATACCACCAAAAGTAATAGTTAGGAAAAATGTAACAATAGCGATTGGCAAGACTGTTTTTTCAAAAAATGATATTGGGTTTTTTGATGTATTTTGAACCGCCGGTATTTTTGTACCAAGTGCAAGTATGAATGCAATAATTGCTAATGCTGTGCATAGAAGAAATAGATAATGAAATGAAAATGATTCCGCTACCCAAATACCTAATATTGGTCCTAAAGCCATTCCTAAAGTCATTGCAAGTCCATACCATCCCATTCCTTCCCCGCGGCGAGATGGTGGAATCACATCAGTCACAGCCGTTCCGATCGAAGTTGTAGCAATTGCCCAGCTCAGTCCATGGATGATACGTAATACCACTAAAAATATAACTCCTGTTACCCAATCATAAAAATACATTGTAATTGCAAAAAATAGTATTCCGCTTATTATAAATACTCGTCGACCATATCGATCCATTAATCCTCCAACAATAGGACGTAAAATGACTGCCGATATTGTAAACACTCCAATAATAAATCCAACTTGAGATTCACTTCCACCTAATTGTTTAATAAACATAGGTAGTGTTGGCATTAGTAAATAAAATCCACTAAATAGTAATAATGCTGTAATTGTCAGCATGATATAGTTTTTTGTCCATAAACGTTCCATTGTAATGTAATCCTTCTTTCTATCGTTTAATAAGTTAAGAATGTTCTCACTACCCAAAAGTAGCTAAATAAGCGAATAAAAAAGCAGTACCACCGCTATAAAAGTGCTGGTACTGCCATATTGAGTGACAAGTGTTTTGTGAATTAGAACGTACTTGCTACTTTAACAGCCTTTTCAAGCCCTGCAGCAATAATTTCTTCTGCCCTATCCGGGAATTTGTTGTGACCTTCAATTACTACTTTCTCCATATCTTTTACACCGAAGAAGCCCATCATGCTTTCTACATATTTAACAGCCATTTCCATTTCAGCTGCCGGCCCTTCAGAATATACACCGCCACTTGCGTTTAATAATGCAATTTTCTTATCTCCAATAAGACCTACTGGACCTTCTGGCGTATATTTAAATGTTTTGCCCGCACGGTTTAAATAATCAATATATGTGTGTAGTACAGCTGGGATTGTTAAGTTCCATAACGGGAAACCAAATACAACTTTATCAGCTGCAAGGAATTGATCTAAATATTTATCAGCAACAGCTACTGCCTTTACTTCCTTTTCTGTTAAATCAAGTCCTCTACTAGCCTTAAATGTACCGTTAATCATATCTACTCCTACATATGGCAATTCTTCATTGTATAAATCAAGCTCTACCACTGTATCATTTGGATGTGATTCTTTATAACTCGCTAGAAAAGCCTCATATAATTTCACACTAACCGCTTGGTCTGCTGGGCGGTTGTTTGCTTTTACAAATAAAACTGTTGTCATGCTCTGTTCCTCCTATTACTCACTCTTACGTTGTTATATATTTACTCATTAAAAATGGGTATCCCATTTCTTTTATGACAAAAACAATATAGTCAACTTGATTGACTATATTACGCATAGTACAATGGAATTTAAATAAAGTCAACCTAATTGACTTTATTTAAGGAGGTTTTATGTATGAATCATCAAGTATTGAGTGAATTGGATCTTACATCACTTTTGTCATTATCCTTTAGTACATTGATTGATGAACTAAATGACAAAATGAGTGAATTAGGGTTTGGAGATATTAGACCTGCACATGGTTTTATGTTTAAACGTATCATCCCTGATGGGGCAACAGGGATAGAACTAGCCGAATATTTAGGAATTACAAAGCAAGCTGTGAGTAAAATGGTGGATTCTCTTGAGAAAAGTGGTTATGTAATGCGCCAAACTCATCCAACTGATAAAAGAGGGAAAATTATTGTTTTAACCGAACGAGGTTGGTTAGCAGTGAAAGCAAAAGATAAAATACTAACTGAGATTGAACAACGGTGGATTGAAAAGATAGGTGCTGAACGAATGCAAATGCTCAAAGAAGATTTAACAAAATTAGTTTATGAAGCAAATGAAGGTAAATTATCATCGAGGGTAAGACCTGTTTGGTAAATATAGAGTTTAAAAAGAGGACTAATCGTGCGCCTATTAACTTAAGAAACAGATAATTTCTTTAAACGATATGGAAAAATTAAAACGTTTATATCAAAAACATTTGCTCTTGATGAAGCTCCAAAAGCCCACGAATTCAGTCAGCGTGGACATGGTCGTGGACGAATTGTACTTCATATTGTTGATTAATGTTGAGTTAGAATATTTTAAAGCCGATCCTTCATCAGTGTGCAGGAAATCGGCTTTTTCTGTATAAAAAATTGTTTAAATGAAATCATGTTCAGTGAATTAATGGCTGAGCATAAATATTTTAATTGTTACACCTTATATGCTACGTTTATAAATGAATACTGAGCAAGGGAGATGGTGAAATGTCTGTTGATAAACAAAACAAAGTAAAGATAATGCACCGTAACACCCATGAAAATAACACATACCTTTTTTTAAATAGTCTCGCTTCTATTCTTGTAAGTGGTGAAGATACTAATGGAGAATTTTGTGTAATTCATACTTCTAGTAAGAAAAGTGATGGTCCTCCGTTACATGTTCATGAAAAAGAAGATGAAACATTTTTCGTGTTAGAAGGAGAAATCACATTTTTCGTGGGCGATGAGATTATCTCAGCAAAAGCCGGCGATTATGTATTTGCCCCACGCGGTATTCCCCATACACTTAAAGTTACTTCAGATACAGCTAAATGCCTGGTTACTGCATACCCTTCAGGTTTTGATAGTTTTATAAAAGACTTAGGTGTACCTTATCGAGATGGAATGAAAATACCTGAAGGTCCTCCTCCTCTAGAAGTATTACAAAAGCTTATTAAGACTTCAGAAAAGTATAATATTTCTTATCCAAACTTAACTCTTTAAAAGATCGTGGCACATCCGAATGTAATAGTGTCCACTATCCTACGCTCAATCAATCTCACTTTACACATTTCGCAATTCTTTTACTATTTTTAATCCAACATCAAATACATCATCGAGGACACATGATAAAAGCGGGTTTAATGGTTCCTGGTATTTATGGTCCATCGAAAGATGAATGGGCTAACATAGGTATGGAAGCTTCTAAAATGTAATAATATCCTGAAAGGAAAAAGTGTATTTTGATCAATCTTTTTTCAAAATACACTCTTTCTGTTTCTTCTTTTATTAATGTTTATAGAGTTAATTCAATCAACCTTTATTTTAAAGATACAGTCATACAACTACCCAAATTTTTGTCGTCCGACATCAAAATGTTAGCTTGATAGTGATGTGGCGCTACCCCTTGTAATAATCAGACCTTGTCAAACCATAAAAAACAATATCTTCATAAACTCCCCGGTACAAACAGCTCTGTTTAAATGTTCCTTCATGTTTCAATCCTAATTTTTGCATGACTTTACTAGAGGCAGGATTTTTAGTGAAAGCATCAGCATAAATACGATTTAGACTTAATTCTTCAAATGCGTACTTAACAATGACTTTCCCCGCTTCTGTACAGTACCCTTTACCCCAGTATGATTTACCTACCCAATAGCCCAGTTCTCCTTTGTTGTGTTTTTTATTGATAAAAAGATATATACAGCCTATAAGCATATTTTGCTCATTAACCATTGCAAAGTGGAAACTGTCCCCTTTATCCATAGCTTTATAAGTAGATGTAATCCACTCTTCTGCCCAGCCATCGGGATATGGATGAGGAATAATTGTAGTAGTTTTTGCCACCTCTTTATCCCCTGCTAATTCTTGAACTTTCGGAGCATCATCCAATTGAAATGGGCGTATTGTTAATCTCTTAGATAAGAACATTGGATATTGCATTTCTTTTTCCCCTTTCTAACCCCATGAATAAGTTACTAAGTTTATACTACATAATTCTTTTATTGAAGCGTCACTAAATCTTGTGCACAATATTTGCTTCTTCGTTGAATAGATCCTACCTCTCTAGCAAAATGCTCTAAAGCATGCGGTGACATATATTATTGGAGAAAGTTCTAAAACAACTTCTATACCACTTAGAAAACGTGTAATCATCGGTATTTACTGATTATTGAAGGTTTTGGCCATAAAATTAATAATATAAAAAGATCCACAGTGTTAAAAAGAAAACTGTGGATCTTTTTATTTAAAACAAGTTACTGGCGAACTTTCCCAAAATACATCAGATCCCATATCGCCTTTTCGTTCAGTGTTTCCACCACTTCATCACCTTCAAATCGCTCTAGCTGAACATCACCAGTGAATCTCAGATAAGCCCCATCAAAGCCGGACTGTATAGCTGATTCTTTTATTTCACCTGTTAATTCATCTATAAATTTGTGGACTACAAGATTTTTCTCTCGTTCAAATGTAATAGTATAATGGTGTATATCATCTTTGTAGTCGTACACAGTTGTGTTTGCTACTGGTTTTCCAGTAACAGGGTCTACATACTTATTACATGCCGTGAAACGAACGTTTCTTTCGTTATCAACGATAATCTCATTCTCTTTAGCCAGCATGAAAATAGGGAATGCTTCGTATCCGTACTTTTGTTCAGCCGTAATAAATGAAGCTATCACTGTATAATCCCCAATTTGTGCACGCGCCCAATACCAGTTATTCATAAGCTCCATCATGG
Organism: Bacillus sp. AFS018417; assembly: GCF_002560985.1. Taxonomy (NCBI): domain Bacteria; kingdom Bacillati; phylum Bacillota; class Bacilli; order Caryophanales; family Bacillaceae; genus Bacillus; species Bacillus sp. AFS018417. The sequence goes on along the minus strand of NZ_NTTM01000004.1, from coordinate 110,031 downwards.
GAGTATTCCCCCAGTTATGATCGTGGTATCCAGTACCAGTATAATGCTGAATAGTATTATCTATTTTTATGTCTGCTTCTACGATTCCATAGGGAACAGATGGTAACCAGGCAAAATACTTCTCTTCACCGTTTCCATAGAACCAATGACCAGTTTCTGGTCTCCAAGAGGGAACCGCACCTTTAATCGTGATATCAGCTAAGACATCATCAATTTCGATATGGATTTGATAAGTATTTAAATCGCCTTTGAAGTTGTTTGGTCCAATACGGACTTCACATTGATCTTTAGAGGCGAAAAAGTCTTTTTCTGAAGTCTGATAGATTTTTTTGATGGTACGTCCATCAGAAAGATCAAGATTGAAAGTAACAAAAGGAGTAAGTGGTTTGTTACTTTCAATATATGGTTTTGTAAAGAATACAATCACCAGTTTTGAACCATCATTCAAATGAGTGTCGAAGTACCACCATTCATAAGTCCCTTCACTTCCATCCGTACGCATACCGTCTTCCCATTTTTCTATTTGTCCTTTTTTAAGACCTAATTTATTGTAATGTTCTGGTGTTGATCCTAATACAGCGTTCATGGTTTTCATGCTCATCGCTATCTCCTCCTAAAAAATCATATGATTCACATACCATAATTTAATTTTTAGAAGATAATTTTATTTGATTACTAATTAACAAATTATAAATTCTAAGCAATTCCGTTACTTCAGAATCGAGCAATGCTTCAAATATTTCATTCAGGATTTATTTGGCATGCGTATTTTTAAAATATCTGTAAAAGGTAATGACAAACTACTTAGAAAACCTTAGCTTTTATATACATGTACTTAAACAAACGGATGGTGTTCTTACTAGCAATGAAATGTATTCATTTTCCCAAGTTTATTAAAACACCATCCTCCCCTACTTTTTGTTTAAAAAGTAGGGGGGATTTTTTGAAGGTTTTGTTTTTTTCTCAAAGCACTACATTGTAAATATAAGTTGAAATCTTCGACAATCACGCCCGATTGCCAAAGATCAATCATGTTTTTCCGATCTTCTTAAGTTAAGAGAAGCGATTTACCGGTAATTATTATGGATTGGTTGAAACAAATCTTCTTGAGTAGTCCGAACAACAGAAAAATTGTCAACATTATAATGACCATGAAGTATTTCATTATGATGACTTATTATCTGTTCGGCAGATAAGGTCGAAGAATCTGTCGTCGAATGACCATCCCCAACTAAAGTAACATCAAAATGATTCACCGTTGCCGTTCTAACCGCTGTGTCAATACAGTGTTCTGTTTTACATCCCATAATAACAAGATGCTCAATCTCATTGTCCTTTAAAAAACCCATTAATGGCGTACCGTAAAACGAATTTGTAGCCGCTTTATCAAATATTTTTGCAGTGGTTGGCACCTTTAACTTTGGGTGTATTTGGAACCCTGGACCTTTGCCGTCAGCAACATCTTTATCCCTTATAAAGACGATTAAAATTTGTGATTCTAATGCTTTATTAATAACAAAATTAATATTATCTAATAATACGTCTTTATTCCGTACACTTTTGCTTTTATCATTTCCATCAACTAATTCTTGTTGAACATCAATAATAAGCAACGCTTGTTTCAATAGAAAAACTCCCTTTTATTATAATTTTTATACATGTTCCCCAAACCGTTCTTCATTTTCATGTTCATCATATCGCCCCCCTTTATCTTCTAAACCTATTTCGTTATAGAACCGTAACATCCTCTTTTTCAATCTAGTATGATTTCAAGACTTTTTCCCTTTTATTACCATCGAAAAGAATTGAAACAAAAAGTAAAAGCGCTTGCATAATTAAAAATCCGAGTTATAATACTTGTATACAAGTATACTTGATTAACATGAGGTGAAGTTATGACGGAATCAATGGAATTTCTTTATCCTGAAAAATGGCTTTCAAAAGCTTCTACTGGTGATCGTGTTGCAAGCGAACTAAGAATGCGTATTATTGCAGGTAAATTTGAAAGCGGTACCATTCTATCGGAAAATAAACTAGCTGCCGATTTTTCTGTAAGTCGGTCACCCGTTCGTGAAGCATTGAAAGTACTAGCATCTGAAAATATCATTCGCTTAGAAAGAATGGGTGCAGTTGTCATTGGTTTAACCGAAAAAGACATCGAAGAAATATATGATGTCCGTTTACTTATAGAAACGTTTATCTTTGAACGGCTTGTAAAGATGGACACGAATGAGTTAGTAAGAGAACTGAATAAAATTATGGAAATGATGAAAATTGCCATTAAATATCATGATGCTGATGAATTTTCTTATCAAGATCTCTTATTCCATGAAACGATTATTCGCACCATTGAGCATTCCTACATCCTGATGATTTGGAATAATTTAAAACCTGTTATGGAAAGCTTAATTCTTTTATCAATGCGTACCCGTTTCAAAGAAAAGTACGAAGACTTTGAACGGGTTATTAAAAATCATGAGCTTTATATAAAAGCAATCGAATCAAAAGATCGAGCCCTCATGATTAAGGCCTTACATCAAAACTTTGATGATGTTCAAGGGAAAGTTGAAGACCTCTGGATGTCACAACAAATGTTATCTAAAGGAGTAGAGCAAGAACATGAGTAGCTATATGTTAGGTATAGATATTGGTACAACAAGTACCAAAGCAGTATTATTCACTGAAAAAGGCGAAGTCATCCAAACAGAGAATATTGGTTACCCACTTCGCACACCGGATATTTCCACAGCTGAACAAGATCCAGAAGAGATTTTTCAGGCTGTTTTGCGAGCGATTTCAAATATAACGAAACATCATTCAGATAAAAAACCGTCGTTTATTTCATTTAGCAGCGCTATGCATAGTGTCATTGCCATGGATGAAAATGATCAGCCGCTGACACCTTGTATCACCTGGGCAGATAATCGCAGTGAGGCATGGGCACATAAAATCAAAGATGAACTGAATGGCCATGAAGTTTATAGACGAACAGGAACACCTATTCACCCCATGTCACCGTTAAGTAAAATTACTTGGATTGTGAATGACCATCCTGAAATCGCTGCCAAAACGAAAAAATATATCGGAATAAAAGAATATATCTTTAAGAAATTTTTTGATCAATATGTTGTCGATCATTCCCTCGCTTCATGCATGGGGATGATGAATCTACAAACGCTAGATTGGGATGAAGAAGCTTTAAAAATTGCTGGTATAACACCTGCTCAATTATCTGAGCTCGTACCAACCACTACGATATATAGCAACTGCAATCCGGATTTAGCCAAAAAGATTGGTATCGATCCACAAACACCATTTGTCATTGGTGCCAGTGATGGAGTGCTTTCTAATCTAGGTGTGAATGCAATTAGAAAAGGCGAGATTGCGGTCACAATTGGGACAAGCGGTGCTATTCGAACCATCATCGACAAGCCGCAAACGGATAAAAAAGGAAGAATATTCTGTTATGCCCTAACGGAAAAGCATTGGGTAATTGGTGGACCGGTAAACAATGGCGGAATGGTCCTTCGCTGGATTCGCGATGAACTTGCTTCATCAGAAGTAGAAACTGCAAAAAGACTAGGAATTGATCCATACGATGTATTAACGAAAATTGCTGAACGCGTGAGACCTGGTGCAGACGGATTATTATTCCATCCATATCTCGCAGGTGAACGTGCGCCATTATGGAATCCAGATGTACGTGGCTCATTCTTCGGTTTAACGATGTCACATAAGAAGGAACATATGATTCGTGCAGCCTTAGAAGGCGTTATTTATAATTTATATACTGTATTTTTAGCATTAACTGAATGCATGGACAGTCCTGTGACCCGTATTCAAGCAACAGGAGGCTTCGCAAGGTCTGACGTTTGGCGACAAATGATGTCCGATATTTTCGCATCTGAAGTCGTTGTTCCAAAAAGCTACGAAAGCTCCTGTCTAGGTGCATGTATATTAGGTCTCTATGCTACAGGAAAAATTGATTCTTTTGAAATCGTTTCCGAAATGGTTGGCAGCACCTACAAACACACACCGAAAGAAGAAGCAACAAAAGAATACAGACAATTACTGCCGATATTTATTAACTTATCTAGAGCATTAGAAGAAGATTATACACGAATTGCTAATTATCAAAGAAATTTAATAAAGTAAAACTTTCATCAGTGATCCCCCACTTCCTCGTCTCTCATTGAAATTTGAGGTTGGGGATTACTGCAAAAAAATAGGGGATAAACACAAATACAGCTAATATTAGGGGGAAATTACGATGCCATTAGTCATTGTAGCAATTGGGATTTTAGCATTACTTTTACTGATAATGCGCTTTAAATTAAACACTTTTATTTCATTAATCATTGTATCATTTGGTGTTGCTTTAGCACTTGGAATGCCGCCAGAAAAAATTGTCAAAACGATTGAAGCAGGATTAGGCGGCACACTTGGCCATTTAGCACTCGTTTTTGGACTTGGTGCGATGTTAGGCAAGTTGCTCTCAGATTCTGGGGGCGCACAACGCATTGCCATGACTCTTGTGAACAAATTTGGTAAAAAGAACATTCAATGGGCTGTCGTGACTGCCTCATTTATTATCGGTATTGCATTATTTTTTGAAGTAGGATTAGTATTATTAATTCCGATTGTATTTGCCATTTCAAGAGAATTAAAAGTTTCCATCTTGTATCTCGGTATTCCGATGGCAGCAGCTTTATCTGTAACACACGGATTTTTACCACCACACCCAGGACCAACCGCTATTGCTGGTGAATTGCATGCAAACATTGGTGAAGTATTACTTTATGGTTTTATGATAGCGGTTCCAACAGTTATTTTAGCTGGACCTGTATTTACTAAAATTGCGAAAAAGCTAGTACCTGAAGCATTCAACAAAACTGGTAATATAAAATCTCTAGGTGAACAGAAAGTATTTAAACTTGAAGACACACCTAGTTTTGGAATCAGTGTTTTTACCGCTTTACTACCTGTTATTTTAATGGCAATCGCTACGATTATTACTTTGCTGCAAAAAACAATGGGATTTAAAGATAATAGTTTACTAGCAGCGATCCAGTTTATTGGGAATGCGGATACTGCCATGTTGATTTCCTTATTAGTTGCGATCTATACAATGGGATTGGCAAGAAATATTCCAATCAAAAACGTGATGGAATCTTGTACAACAGCGATCTCAAATATTGGGATGATGCTCTTAATCATTGGTGGAGGCGGTGCCTTCAAACAAGTATTAATTGATGGCGGCGTTGGTAACTATGTAGCCGAATTATTCAAAGATACTTCATTATCACCGATCTTGCTTGCATGGATTATTGCTGCTATCTTACGTATTTCCTTAGGATCTGCTACAGTTGCTTCATTAACAACTGTCGGTTTAGTAATTCCGATGTTAGGTAACACAGACGTTAACCTTGCTTTAGTTGTCCTTGCAACAGGAGCTGGTAGTTTAATTGCTTCACACGTGAACGATGCTGGTTTCTGGATGTTCAAAGAATATTTTGGTTTAAGCATGAAAGAAACATTTGCAACATGGACCTTACTTGAAACTATTATTTCCGTATCGGGATTAGGATTTACGTTATTACTAAGCTTATTTGTATAAACCTTGCTAGATATAACAAAACCCTCACTTCAGTGAGGGTTTTGTTATCTATTAAACTAAGAAAAAGTCTAGTCAAGGGCTAGCCTAATGGGCATGTGTTGTACCCTCTATTCTATTACTAGAGATTTTCACAATCGTAGCGTATACTCTTTTAAGCTTGTCCATTGTTTAACAATCAGAACATATAGAAAGTAATTTATAATCTATATAACTAGGGTCATAGTAAATGAATTGATTTCCCCCTAAGTTTAACCATCCATTTTGTTCGTAAAATACTTTATAGGACTCATTATGATGTAATTTACGAATCACATTGCCATTCATAGAAGGCTGATCCCTTAAGTTCACATTATCACCTGTAATAGTAGCAATCCCTATATAGTTACAGTAACAAATATAACTAGGGTCGTAATAAATAAATTGATTTCCCCCTAAATTTAACCATCCATTTTGTTCGTAAAATACTTTATACGACTCATTATGATGTAATTTACGAATCACATTGCCACTCATAGAAGGTTGATCCCTTACATTCACATTATCACCTGTGATTGTAGTAATTCCTATAATGGTGCTACTAGCTCCATTATTATTACTGATACCCAAATCAATATAGGTGCTACCAGCTCCATTATTACTGATATTCAAATCTATATAGGATGTATTACAATCGACATTCCCATTAATCCCTTGTACTTTTCCACCATCTGTGTATTGCCAGATATCACAATTAATTCCTGCACCTCTTTCATTATAACGCGCAATCCACAATAACGTATTTTGTAAACGCGAAGGATTTAGACTATTTTTAAAGAAATATAGATTGCTATAAACTCCGTTATTTGTATATCCTGCATTTTTTAATTCCGTTAAAAACGCACTCACAGCATCTGTTAATGTATTTGGATCTAAATTCCCATCATTGACTTCTACATCCACAAATACAGGTGCAGTTAATGTTACACTCTTTAAATTTCGAATAAAGAGAGCAGCCTCTTTTTTTGCATCATCAATAGAGATTGCTCGAAAAAAGTGGTAAGCTCCTGTAAGTATGCCAACATTATTAGCACCACTTATATTGTATTGAAAGGTTGGATCTACATAATTGGTACCTTGCTCAGAGCCCTCTGTTACTTTTGCAAACATAAAGTTTACTTGGTTACGATCATTCTTTACTTGATTCCAATCAATTGTCCCATTATGGTGACTGACATCAATTCCAAATGACATGATATAACACTCCTAAATCGTTTATTTAATCTTGTTTGATATTAATTTATATTCTCAATAGGGGGTCGACCGCATGTCCATCAAGCTAAGGTTTTGAAGTACCCCCTAAATGAAAGTTTTCTTTCTCTACAGTTCATTATTTTGAGAAGTCAGCTCATTTTTTCGTTTTGGAGGTATTTACTTTTCTTAAGTTGATGGGCATGTGACATATCATCTTCTCCGTTATCTTTTAGAACAAAAAGTTTATCGTTATACTGACTCAACATATACAAAATTTCAGCTCTACTCTCCCTTTCAAAGTCGTTCGTCCACTTAAACATCTTCAGAAACATTTTGAAAGTAGGTTTATAGTTCGCCTTTTCAAGTCTTAATAATTGCAAAATAAACCGTTTTATTATTCTATATATCCTTTTCGAAAGCGCTACATCTAAAAATATGATCATATCTGCATGTTGAAAACTTTGAGATACCCATTTATGATGAGCGCCTTCAACAATCCAAGCATTTGAACTAACAATATGATGAAGTTGCTTATCCCTTTCTTCAGGCGTATTTCTTATATCTCCATTTTCAGACCTTCTCCACACAACGTTATCTAGCTCGTAATATGGAATCTGTAACTCCGAAGATAACGTTCTTGCTAAAGTTGTTTTCCCGCTTCCAACAGAACCTATGATATGAATTTTATTAGGAAGTTTCCGTTTCAATACGACCACCGCTTTATGAATTTCTATATATACATTTTCTTTGCCTATCTACATCTTTTTCCCCATTCTCCAACAACGTTGATTGTAAGAATTTCGCTCTTCCCCTATTATTTCGAGTCCTTGTTTTTCATAGAATTTGATGGCCCTTACATTGGACTGTGCAACGCGGAGATGATATTCAAATACATTACGTTTTTTAAACTGATCCTCCGCATACTGAAAAAGTTCATTACCATATCCCTTCCCGCGGCCCTCGGGAATTACATACACAAAACTTACATAGCCAATCTCTCGTCCTTCATAGCTATCGTACCTAAGAACTAATTCCCCAACCGCCTGTTGATCACCTTCCAATAGAACAAATCCTTCAGGAAAATTCACTTGCTTTTGCTTCGCATACTTTATATATTCACTCTCATTAAACTCAAGTTCTTCACCTGTATCTGTAAAAAATCTAATAATAGTCTGTTTATCCTTTTCTACATCAACAAGCCGAAACGTAAGCATTGGCATCATTTCCTTTCACTTCATACTTAATTTCATCGTACAATATCTTTTATTCCGGTAAAATGATCCGAAACTTTATGATACATATAAGAGATACTTATCAATCTAACAACCTCTTATTCCATTACCCTGCCCCGTTAATTAAATAGCTCTGTTAAATTTAACTGTTGATTTTCTTATTAAAAAAACGAGAAGTAATGCGTGGCATCAACCTATTACTTGCGCTGAACTAGTTGATATTTCTAATTATTGTTTCCAAAGAATGAGTAAAATGCGGTTAATTATAAATACCATTCCAAGAATAATGGCTAAGATTGGTTTATCAACAAAATACAGAGCGGATGAGGTAACTCCGAAGATTACGAATTCCAGAAGAAACTTGTACGGTTCTGGCAATTTCAATGATGCTTTAGGTGCAATGAAAGTCCCCCATAATATCGCAAAAAGTAGTGGTGAGCCAATACCAAAAACAAATTTTGTATACACACTTTTCCCAACTTGAAATCCCCAATAACCTAGTGATGCAAGGGCGCATAACTCTAGAAGAAAGCGAATAGCTAAATTTACAGATTTTATGAACATGAAAGAACACTCCTTTGAAAAACATGTCTTTTTGATATATCCCAGTTCTTCGTCAACAACGTTTTCTTTTGATTATAAAGTGAAACTTTATAGATTATGATTTTTATTTTCTTTCCATTTCAATGTATATCTATCACACAAAAAAACGACCCGCGTTGTGGGATCGTTAAAGTCTATTTTTCTTTCAAATGTTGTTGTAATTCGTCTATGACTTTTTGTAAAACAACATGCTGTTCTCGTGCCATTTCCAATTCTTCCTTTACTAAAGTCAATTCCTCCATCACTGTACCATGAGTCTCACTTATAATCTTTTCAACTTTTTGTAAAGTATCGTACTGTTCTCGTGCTAGTGCTAATTCTTCCTTTACTAGAGCCAATTCCTCCATCACCGTATCATGAGTTTCACCTATGACCTTTTCATCTTTTTCCCCGGCAATCCTTGCCACATATCCGATGACAGGTAAGGCAATGCCTTGAAAGATCGTCTGTACTACGTACTCTACCCATTCCACAAGAGTATTTGGATGCTGAAAGAAAAGCGGCACAATTACAAGCCCAAAAATGATATAAAAGCAAGCCATTGTAGAAAACCATAGGGCCAGTTTGTCACCAAGCCATGCATTAAAGCGTCTTATCATTTATCACTCCTTATCTAAAATAAAGTTGCTCTTTTGTACATTTGAAGAAAAGAATTTGCGTTCTGTTCCATTTGTTTCGCTATTTAAATGAATTTATCCCGCACTAACGGGCAGTAAGACCCCCACCTCAAGATGCAGAGAAAACGAAGAAGCTATGTGGGGGATGAAGCCCCCACTGATGGAAGTTTCACTTTATATCAATCTTTTTTACGGTGTTCCAGTGACTTAATAAATAGAATGACAGCATTAATGAGAAGATATACAGCTGCAAATCCCCAAATGATTTGCTCAACAGGTGGAAACTTCGTCTTATAAATAAACGGTCGAACGCCCACATAAAAAAAAGCATGATATACGATTAACAAGTTCATCCACTTAAGGAATAATCTCCAATTTTTCACTGTGATTCCGGCTACAACAACAAGGATTGTAAAAAAAAAGAAGCTAAGTAGAAGTCCTGTTAAAAATCCTGTCGATTCATTAATCATTTCAATTATCAAAAAAATATCACATCCTTTCATGCATAATGTACTATCATACTATGCGCAAAAGGGACAAGCTGTTTGTACACGTGTACTTTGCAAAAAAATATCATATGTGATTCGTGTATATATCGATTTCGGCATCATTTTACCAAGAAATAAAGTGAAACTTCCATCAGTGAGGGGGCTTACTGCCCACGAATAGCGGAATAAAAACCACATCACCTCTAGAACTGTAGAGATGATGTGGTTTCACTTTTACAAATCCAAAATCCCCAAGATTTCCTTCGTATTATTAATAGCAATCTTCCATTCGTTTTTTGTTAGTGATTAATCAATAACAAAAAATCAATTTTAAATACATCATTATTCTCTGCTCATAGTTTTAGTCTAGATTTTCACCTTCTGCTTTTTTTATTTTTTCCATTAATAAAGTTAATGTTTCTTTTAACCCCTCTTTATAAGGTGTAGCTATAATTTTACCTATTCTATTTTCATATTTTTCTCCGCTTAGAGTAAATCCTTCTTCTGTAAGATACATTATTTCTACTACTTCCTTCATAACTGGATCAAACAATCCACTTATACGAATTGCATTTTTATTTAATGGAATGACTAATTTTTTATTCCCAGTAATTTCACGTGCAAATTTTATTATTTCTTTCCCTGAAATTAATCCAGCACCAGGTATATTCCAGTTCTCTCCATAAGAGTCATCTTTGTTTGCTATCTCCACAATCATCTTTGTAGCATCTGGTAAATAGACATATTCTCGTGGTGTTTTTAGATTACCAATAAAAATAGAAATTTTATTTCCTGCCAATCCGGTCAATGTAGGTTGTAAATAAGAGTTCTGCGAAGTTATACCATAATAATCCGGTAATCTAACAATTAATGCTTTTGCATTTTTCCATTTCTTATCTAATATTAAATTTTCAAATTCCACCCTAATCTTCCCTTTTTTTGTATGAGGTTGTTTTGGATGATTTTCATCTCCCTTAGCTACTTGACGACCGTAAACATATATTCCATCTATAATAACTATTTTCTTACCTAAAATATCTGCTGCCCTCATTACATTTTCTCCAAGCAAAAGGAGCTTCTCCGCCATTTCATGATATTGAACATTCGCACATTGGAATATGACATCTGCATCTTTTGCCGCCTCAATGATGGTCCTGTAATCGAAGATATCGCCCAGCTTATAAGTTAACAGTGGTGTAGAAGCATGCTCTTTCATTAATTCTTTTAATTTATTTTCTGAACGGCCGAACGCAATAACCTGTATACCCCTGGATAACAATTCTGAAACAATTGCTTGACCTGTTCCACCTGTTGCTCCTAAAACAATTACTTTTTTCATTTTATAAATCCCCCTTATATTAATTAATTAGTTATTTATCAATCAATAACTAACACTGAAATAAAAAACCGAAACGAATCGGTTATCTTATTTTGTTTAGTTATGAATGAGCTCTGGTAAATCTAAGTAATAGGAAATGTTACAAAGTATTCCTCTAGCTAAGAAAGTTGTTACCTCCCTCTCTGCATTTGGAACATTCGCTGATTGGAACCTTTCCAAAATGTAGCTTCTAATACGAGACAAACCAGCTTTTGTACAACTTCTTATTGCATCTTCTGTAACTGAAAGTCCTATCACTTGCAAGGCAATTTCATTAGGATGTGATATGGACAACTTTTCATATGCCTCAACCATTGCAATAACGATTTGCTCCGGGGTTGATTCCACATTTTTGAATGTTTCAAGGATCCTTTCGAAGGCTCTATCCAAAGCTGCGACAAACAACTCTTCCTTTGTTCTAAAAAATCTAAATATATAAGGCTGAGAAATACCCGCTTTTTCTGCAATTAATGCTGTAGTGGTATTATAATAACCTTTTTCTGCAAACACCTCTAATCCAGCTTCAAGGATCTCTTCCTTTCGATTTTCCTTTCTCTGATTCATTATATGTCAACTCCCTTAAATTTGTTATTGATTGATTACTTACTTGAATAATAACTTATTCCTATTTAAGATTCAATGCTTCAAGGATTTCTTTTTTCCAATTTTTCTCTCCTTAATTCATTGTATGTCAACTCCTTCAAATTTATTATTGATTGATTACTTACTTAAATAATCACTTATTCCTATTACTCTATTTTTCGTTTTCGAGGAAACTAAAGTAAGATATAGCTATTCAGAAACAAATGATTCAATAGGAAAAACACACCACCTCTAAAACTTTAGAAATGGTGTGTTTTCATTTTACGCTAACGCACATGCATGCTCTTGCTGATCAGCCGGAACAACCGCATCCGTTAATGCTGCTTCTAATTCAGCTGCATATTTCAGCTTCTCTTCCCCGCTCCAGTTTAATGTCGCTGCCATGAAATTGATTACAGCATCTTTCCATTTATATACCCAGTGAATGTTAAAGAACACAGCGCCCATACGGCGTACGAAGAAATCAACTGGCTTTGTTGTCATTTCGAACTCCATCGCATATACGAGTGGTAAAAGTACGTCAAGCGGCATGTTATGGCGCTCCGCATCTCCTTTATATTCCTTCGCTAATTCAAAGAGTACATCAACGTTTGAACCGTAGAACTTCGCAAATTGTTCTGCTTGCTCTGCTGTTAAACCGTATTTTTTACCTTCTTGTGCTTTTTTCGCTATGAATGTTGGGAAGTTTTTAGAACCGCCAACATGACCGCCAGAGATTGGCATATGTTTCGTTGAACTTGCTGGGTATGAACCGTGACCTTCTTTTTGTAGTAAAGATGCGACATAGTCTACAACCATCTCTGCCATTTTACGATATCCTGTTAACTTTCCGCCGGCAATTGTAATTAAACCAGATTCAGAAGTCCAAATTTCATCTTTACGAGAAATTTCAGATGCGCTCTTTCCTTCTTCATAAATTAATGGACGAACACCTGCCCAGCTTGATTCGATATCCTTCTCTGTAATGTTTACAGTTGGGAACATGTAGTTAATCGCGTTAATAATATAAGTGCGATCTTCTGTTGTCATTTTTGGTACCGCTGCGTCTTTATCATAAAATGTATCTGTTGTACCTACATACGTTTTTCCCCCGCGTGGAATCGCAAATACCATACGTCCATCTGGTGTGTCAAAATAAATTGCTTGCCCTAATGGGAAACGTTTTTGATCAATAACAAGGTGAACACCTTTTGATAACTGCAATACTTTTCCTTTTTTCGAATTATCTTTCTCACGAAGCGTATCTACCCAAGGGCCGGACGCGTTAACAATTTTTTTACCGTACACTTCATATACTTTTCCGTCTAATAAATCGATTACACGTACGCCGCATACTTTTCCATCTTTATATAAGAAGCCGTCTACTTTTGCATAGTTGACTGCTTTCGCGCCATGTTTGATCGCTTCTTTCATAACTTCAATTGTTAAACGCGCGTCATCTGTACGATATTCTACGTAGTAACCGCCGCCTCTTAATCCATCTTGTTTCACAAGCGGCTCTCTCTTCATTGTTTCTGCGCGGCTAAACATTTTTCTGCGCTCACTTTTCTTAACGCCTGCTAAAAAGTCGTATACACGAAGACCGATTGATGTACTAAATGCACCAAACGTACCGCCTTTATGGAACGGAAGCAACATCCACTCTGGTGTTGTTACATGGGGGCCGTTCTCATATACAATCGCACGTTCCTTTCCAACTTCAGCTACCATTTTCACTTCAAATTGTTTTAAATAACGTAAACCGCCGTGAACAAGCTTTGTAGAACGACTTGATGTACCTGCTGCAAAGTCTTGCATTTCAAACACAACTGTTGATAATCCGCGTTTTGCTCCGTCTAATGCAATCCCAGAACCTGTGATTCCGCCGCCGATAACAATGACGTCTAACTCTTGTTTATTTACTTCATTTAAAACATTTTGACGTTGTTTACTTGAGAATTTCATGGTAATTCCTCCTTTTAATTACGAAAAAAAGAGACCACAAACATCACCATAGAATTGCTTCTATAGCGTGTTGTGGTCTCTCCAAATCTCCTACCGAATTATTAACTTATCATCATTATAACACTGTTTATAATTATTTAAAAGCTTTCGTTGCTTCAATTGCTTTTTTCCAGCCAGCATATAGCTCTTCACTTGTACCCGCTTCCATTGCTGGTGCAAAGCTCTTATCCATATTCCACTGTGCTGCGATTTCCTCTTGATCTTTCCAATACCCAACTGCAAGACCCGCTAAATATGCTGCTCCTAAAGCTGTTGTTTCGTTTACTTCTGGACGCTCTACTGGCACGCCTAAAATATCACCTTGGAACTGCATTAAGAAGTTATTTTTCACTGCGCCGCCATCTACACGTAATGTTTTTAACTCAATACCAGAATCAGCTTCCATCGCACATAATACATCTTTTGTTTGATATGCTAACGATTCAAGCGTTGCACGTACAAAATGTTCTTTCGTCGTACCGCGTGTTAAACCGAATACAGCGCCGCGTACTTCACTATCCCAATATGGTGTTCCAAGTCCAACAAATGCCGGTACAACATATACACCTTCTGTTGACGCAACGCGAGTCGCATACGCTTCACTTTCACTTGCATCCTTGAACATACGCAGTCCATCGCGCAGCCACTGAATTGCAGAACCTGCTACGAAAATACTACCTTCTAATGCGTATTCTACTTTCCCGTTTAGGCCCCATGCAATTGTTGTTAATAAGCCATGCTCAGATGCTACTGCTTTTTCACCTGTATTCATTAACATAAAGCAGCCTGTTCCGTACGTATTTTTCGCCATACCTTCACTGAAGCAAGCTTGGCCAAATAATGCCGCTTGTTGGTCACCTGCAATACCTGCAATCGGTACATTTTGACCGAAGAAATGATAGTCAACTGTATGACCGTATACTTCAGAAGATGGACGTACTTCTGGAAGCATGCTCGCTGGCACTGTTAACATTTCAAGAAGCTCTTCGTCCCATTTTAATTCATGAATGTTATACATTAATGTACGAGATGCATTGGAATAATCTGTTACGTGAACGTTACCACCAGATAGTTTCCATACAAGCCACGTATCAATTGTTCCGAATAATAATTCACCGCGCTCTGCTTTCTCTCTTGCACCTTCTACGTTATCTAAAATCCATTTTACTTTTGTACCAGAGAAGTATGCGTCAATTAAAAGACCTGTTTTTTCACGAACCATATCGTTATAGCCTTTTTCTTTTAGCTCGTCACAAATGTCAGCTGTTTGGCGAGATTGCCATACAATTGCATTGTATACAGGTTTTCCTGTTTCTTTTTCCCATACAACTGTTGTTTCACGTTGGTTTGTAATCCCAATACTCGCAATTTGCTCTGGTTTTACGTTTGCTTCACTTAAACAACTTGCAATAACCGCTAAAATTGATCCCCAAATTTCTTGTGGATTATGCTCAACCCAGCCTGGCTTTGGAAAATGTTGTGTAAATTCTTTTTGCGCAACATGTACAATTTTACCTTCTTTATTAAAAAGAATCGCACGTGAACTTGTTGTTCCTTGGTCTAATGAAAGAATAAACTTTTCCATATGTATTTCCCCCTTATGCTACTTTTCTACTATTTGTATTTTTTCCGCTCTGTTTACTTGTCATATAAGAGATTGCTAGAACAATCACTGTTACAATTACTACATAGATAAGTGCTGAGTTTTGCTTTCCTTCAAATACAACTTGATGGAATAGTCCTGCTAATGATCCGCCTAAAATCGGTCCTACAACTGGAATCCATGCGTATTTCCAGTTCGATCCGCCTTTTCCCGGAATCGGTAGAAGGAAGTGTGCAATACGAGGTCCTAAGTCACGTGCTGGATTGATTGCGTAACCAGTTGTTCCTCCTAATGATAAACCAATACTTACAATTAAGAAACCTACGACAAATGGATTTAAACCATCCGCAAATTTATTTGCTCCAATTGCTAAAATACCAAGTACTAAAATAAAAGTTCCAATAATTTCACTTAAAAGGTTTGCAAATGTATTTGGAATTGCCGGTCCTGTTGCAAATACGCCTAACTTTGTGCCTGCATCTTCTGTTTCTTTCCAATGTGGTAAGTAATGTAAATATACAATAACTGCCCCAATCATTGCCCCCAGCATTTGTGCTGCGATATAACCTGGTACGTCACTCCAAGGAAATGCTCCTTTAAACGCAAGTCCAATTGTTACCGCTGGATTTAAATGCGCTCCGCTAATTGATCCAACTGCATAAGCAGCTATTGAAACTGCTAAGCCCCATCCCATCGTAATAACGATCCATCCTGAATTTTGCGCAAACGATTTCTTTAAGCTGACACCAGCACAAACACCGCCGCCAAGAATGATTAGTATTGCTGTCCCTATTAGCTCCCCTAAAAATGGTGACATATAACCCCTCCATAATCAAATTAAAACGCTTTCAGTGAAAGAGGAAAATTGAATGGCCATTCTTTTTTTCAAAAGAAAAAATCCACAAATACAAGTTTCTATAGAAACATAGAAACAATGAAATGTGGATCTCTTCTTTTCTCCGTCACGTTTATTAACTTGTTTATAATGTTAACCGCAAATGAAAGCGGTGTCAATTAAATTTTCCACATTTTTGTCACTTTTTATGAAAATGTTTCCATAACTCTTTTTTCGATGTTGTAATCGCTGTTGCACCAGCTTCTAAAGCTCTTTCCACATCATCAACTGTACGTATAAATCCACCTGCTAAAATAGATAATCCGGTCCGTTCTTTCATTTCTGCAATCACGTCCGTTAAAGCTCCCGGCAGCACTTCAATGTAATCCGGCTTTGTCTTTTCTAAAAGAGCACAACTTTTTTCCATTGCACTAGAGTCAATTAAGAAAACGCGTTGAATCGCAACGACACCTTTTTGCTTCGCTTTCATAATTACGCTAGATTTTGTAGATAGCACACCATATGGACGAAACTCCTGGCATACATATTCTGTTGCATACGCATCACTTTGCAAGCCATGAATTAAATCAACATGTAAAAAGACTTTCTTACCATGCTGCTTCGCTAACGCCACGACACTTTTCAACTGACCGACATGAATATCTAAAATTACAATATATTCATACGAACTATGTAACAACTTTTCTAAATCCTTAATTTGCCGAACAGCTGGTAATATTTTTTGTTCATGAAATTCCATTCAAAAATCCCCTTCTGTATATCTTTCTATCTCTTATAGTACACAAATTAAGGAAAAAGAAAAGATAGTCCACTGTCTTTTTACGTGTCCGCAAAAATATCGGCGTTATTTGCGATATATCGGCGGAAGTGGTGCATTTATCGGCGCTTCGACACAATATAAAGTGAAACTTCCATCAGTGACGCTTTTCTCACTGATGGTTAGTTGAACCAATCGGGCTTTTACGGGCAGTTTTCTTCCCCGCTCTTCTCCAGCCTATACTGCCCGTTAATGCGGGATAAAGACCTTCCGACGATGTTCGATATGCGAGTAGTCGGGCCACTAAAACTGGATAATATCAAAAAATAGAAAGAGCTGACCATTTATAGTCAGCTCTTTCTTATATAAATTATTGTTGGCAAGCAACCGTTGAAACTTGCCATTGTACACCGAATTTATCTTTCAATTGGCCGTATAATGGGCTCCAGAAAGTTTCTTGAAGCGGCATTACGACTTGACCGCCGTCTTGTAATTTTGCAAATACTTCTTTTGCTTTTTCTTCACCTTGTATATGAATTGCTATAGTCACTTGCGATCCAACAACTTCGTCCGGCTGACCTGGGAACGTATCAGAAATCATCAGATCCGTATTCCCAATTTTTAAATGTGCATGTAACACACGATCTTTTGCCTCAGCAGGAAGTGGGTATTCCGGATTTTCTGGCATTTCTCCAAACGTTTGAAGCATTTCAACCTTTGCATCCAATGCCTTTTCGTAAAACTTAACCGCTTCTTGTCCATTACCATTCGTCACTAAATACGGGTTAATACCTAAAATCATCACAAGCACCTCTTTCTAAAATATTTAGTAGTCATAAACATATGTAACCACAGAACAAAAACAGAACATATGTTTCTGTTTTATTTTATCATATATTACTTGTTTATGGAACTCTTTTACTTCATTTGTGCAATAAAAAAAATCGACACTTCCTATGAGGGATTTAGCCTTAACGCACAAAATTCGCAAAATGATTCTTGAAGTATGGCATCCTTTCGATTACACACGAAAGTGTTCTAAAGGGGGAAATGCATGAAATATAAATATAATGAAAAGGAGTGAGATGCTAATGGAAGCAAGCACCTTTTTAGGACTGTTTTGGGGATGGGTGACGGTTATCGTATCAGGAATACTTTTCATACGTCCATCAGTACTACGTGAGCTGAAAAAATTAGTAGTCGAAGACAGAGGGTTTGGGATTATGTATGGCTTTCTATCGATTTTTTTAGGGTTAGGCACTATTATCCTGCATAATGTATGGGCATTCAACTGGCAGGGATTCATCACACTCATTGGATGGCTCGCGCTATTAAAAGGAATTTACGTAATTGCATATCCTGAACCATCCAAGAAAACCGACTTCGAAGTACGGATACTATCTACGCGTATAACACTTGCTATCCTTGGTGCTTTGGCTCTATGGATGCTTATAGTAATCTATATGAAATAATCTGTAATTCGAAATAGGTCTCAGTAGATTCGTTAAAATCAGGGTAGTTGTAAATCTGCATTTCCTAACACTCCCCCGTTTAAAAGGAGATGAGTAAATGAAGCTGAATCATTTGAATTTATGTGTTGATGATTTATCGGCAGCGAAAGCTTTTTTTGAAACATTTTTTGATTTTCAATGTTTAGAAGAGAAAGGAAAAGCTCTTGTAGTCATGAGTGATAATGATGGATTTATTCTTGTATTAAGTGATCCAAAAGCGTTTAAAGGCGGAAAAGATGCGACATACCCAGAAGCTTTTCACATTGGTTTTTTAGTAGAAGAACCAAATGAAGTTGATCAAGTATATAATCGCTTAATAGAGGGCGGTATTGAAATAGATAAAGAACCTTATAAGATGAGAGGTAGTAGTTATGGCTTCTACTTTACAGTATTCAATGGATTGTTGATTGAGGTTTCTTGTCTTGATTATAAAGACGGTAAAAGAATCTCAAAACCTAATGTTACTAAAGATTCTAAACGTTAATGAACTACCGGATGCTTTATATGAAAAAAGGCTCTCTAAATTTGAAGAGCCTTTACTAGTTAATTATTATTTCTTTATCGTAATAGTAGTTCAGTACCTAAAGACTTTAAATACAGCCCTCAAAATTATTTTTCATTTAAAGATGAATTGCATAATAGGCAATTCATCACCTCTTCAAGTACTAAGTCAGGGGTTAATACTCCTTCTTCTGTACGCCAGCCAATACATCCATCTGGTCTTACGAGTACAGCCCCTTTAGGATTTATTCCATATAACATTCCAAAAATGTTGTCCTGATCAACAAAATCTCCTTTTGGACAAACACGGTACACATTAATGCTCGTTCCTAAATGGGAAGCAACAGTATGTGCCGCCGTTGACCAAGAGTTATGTTCTGAACCAGTAAATAGTACAAAGTCTCTCCCCAGTAAATCAAGTATGGAAATACGCTTTCCTTCATAAGTACCCCACATATGCGGAGCGCGTGTTCCTGGCCTTCCGCCAAGCTCTAAAAGATCCATCCTATGTGGAGTTGTATCTTGATCGATAATTGCTGCCGAACGGTATTTGTAACCTACAGTAACAGCTAGGCTATCCATGTTATTCAGATTATCATCTTCTTTATTCGCAGCACGGAGCAATATACTGCTTGCGTAATCCGTAGTTAATTGTACAACGGGATGCCTTTCCTCATGGTAAGTTTCCAGTAATTTCGGATTAGCTTGATGATGTATAACAGCAGCTAATTTCCAAGCTAAATTGTGAGCATCCTGAATACCTGTATTTGAACCAAATCCTCCCGTAGGCGGCATAAGATGAGCAGCATCACCAGCTAAAAAAACTCGATTATCCTGAAAACGTACCGCTGTACTTTCTGTCGCTTCCCAAGGTGAAATGCTTAGTATTTTCACATTAAGATTTGGTATCCCAATGGCTTTTTGAACAATTTTTTGACAACGCTCTGCAGAAAAATCTTCAGGTGTTTCTCCTTTTAAAGGATTATAGGCAACATGATAAATCCACCGATCGTTATTATTGACTGGAATAAGTGCACCTAAAACTTCAGGGTGTAAAATCATAGAGAAACCAAAGGCATCTCCTTTTATGAGATCGCTCAAATCCGCTTGAAAGTAAATGTTTATATAATGGCCTCCGATATTACCACGACCAGTAGTTGGAATGTCTGCATGTTTACGTATAGAACTTTTGGCACCATCTGCTGCAATTAAATAATCACTATGAATCATCTGTTCTTCCTTAGTTTCACGATCTCGTACAATAGCGGTTACTCCTATAGCATCCTGCTTGTAAGAAACAAGTTCATGATTAAACCACAACCTCCCGCCTAATTTTTGGGCCTCTTGCAGCAACATCGGTTCTAAATCAATTTGATAACAAGCTGTTACCTTTGACGGACTAATCTTTCTAATTATTTCGGACATACTTTCATCATTTTCGGCCTGAGCTATTCTAGCCCTTTTTAACTCTTCAGGGTCTGCTTCAGCCATTGTATTTACAGCAATCCTTCCACGGCAATTCTCTAGTGACTCTCCTGCAGCGCGAATGTTTTTTTCTAATCCTAATTCTCGGAATAATTCCATCGTACGAAAAGTAATGCCCCCTGCCTTCGGATGAATAGCAGTCGTAGCATGCCTTTCAATAAGTAAATAATCGACTTTATGACGCGCAAGAAATAATGCAGAAGTTAGACCTGTCAAACCTCCTCCAATAATTAAAACTGGAACGTGATTAGATCTCATGTATATGCCCCTTTCATATAGTACTTACATCATTTTCACTGAGCTCAGTAGTCTAAATATAATAAGGAAATTCAGAAAAATATAGACTTATTTTTCAAAATTATTTATCATATAGATAGAGTACGCCCCAAAATATATTAAGATATATGTAATAAGGGCAGTAATAAAAGTCCTTCAAGCTGGACATTCAAGAAGAAAAGCTGAAATATCTT
>NZ_NTTM01000004.1:0-89083 GCF_002560985.1 Bacillus sp. AFS018417 | reverse complement strand
AAGATATTTCAGCTTTTCTTTTTTATAAACAGTGAAACTTCCATCAGTGGAAGTTTTCTTCATCCCCCACCTATCTTCTTCGCTTTCTCTGCATCTTGAGGTGAGGGTCTTACTGCCCGCAGGATAAACTCGTCGATATAATCCCCGTGATGAAAGATTAAATAGAAAAAGCATGTTTTGAAAAAAATGTTTTATTGAATAAAAGCTTAAAAGAAAATTGGATATCTTTTTACATTTTAGAAGGGATTGTTAAAATTTCTATATAAAGGGTCCGTGTCAAGAAGTATTTTGACGATAATATGTTAGAATAGTTATTAGGAATGAGTCTAACTCATAAAAAAATGTGTAGGAACGAAAAGAGAACATAGTTTGAAATGGAGGAATTATATGAGTATAAGCAAAAAACGCAAGCCCAATAAACTAAAAATCGTTTTTCGAGTATTAATGATTATTATTGGGGCATTTATAACAGCATATGGACTAGAATCGGTATTAATCCCAAACAACGTTTCAGACGGTGGTGTGACGGGTTTAAGTATTGTTAGCTCACAACTACTTGGATTACCATTAGGACTTCTAATTGCAGTCATTAACATCCCTTTTGTTTGGTTGGGGTATAAGCAAATTGGTAAAAATTTTGCTATTTATTCGATTATCGGTATTGCTTCACTAGCAATCGGTACTGTTCTTATGCACAACGTACGAACTATTATTCACGGTGATACATTGTTAGTTACTGTTGTTGGTGGGATTATCATCGGTTTTGGTATGGGGTTAGCATTGCGTAATGGCGGAGCATTAGATGGAATTGATATGTTAGCCGTATTACTTTCTCGAAAATTACCTTTTGGGACAAGTGACCTCATCTTATTTTTAAACATGTTTATCTTTATTGTTGTCTCAACAGTATTTGGTCTTGAAGGGGCTATTCTTTCAGCAATTGCTTACTTTATTGCTTCTAAAGTAATTCACATCGTTGAAGTAGGTTTAAGTGGTTCTAAAACATTTAAAATTATCACAAAGGAACCTAAATTAATGGTAGAGACAATTCGAGAACGCTTAGGTCGAAGTGCAACTTATAATGAAGTTTACGGCGGTTATTCACATGAAAAATTTAAAGAAATCACTTGTGTCATTAACCGTTTAGAAGAAAGTAAAATGAAAGAAATCATACATGAAATTGATGAAAATGCCTTCGTTACGGTATATGACGTAGCAGAAGTAAAGGGCGGTAATTTCAGAAAACATGACATTCATTAATTATAACCTAGAAAATTTTAATATAGTTTCACAAAAAATCACCTTTTAGTTTAACTAAAAGGTGATTTTTATACTGGATTTTTATCCCGCATTAACGGGCAGTAAGAGCTCGATTGGTTCAACTAACCATCAGTGGGGGATGAAAAAAATCGACATCTGTTTATGTAAACCGTCATTTTTTGATAGGTGCCTTTTTTGACAATACTTCAAATGCTAAGAATTGTGTTACCTGGCTAGAGTTGAAATTATTATCTGAAACTAGTACAAGACTGTCGTTCCCGTTTGCAAGTTTAGGACCCCAAGAAATGCCTTCGATATTGTCAAGCTTAGATAAACCTAATGTGTTCAAATCAAGAATCAGACGCTTTTTAACAGGCTTAAATTTGCCTTCTTGTAACGAATCTATATGACTAATATTACTAGCTCCGTTAAGATCAATCTCATAAATACGAATATAGTTTTTAAAAGTTCCATCTGCACCTTGTACACCAGAACGTTCAACTGTTAATAACTCGTGGTTGTTTACCGCGAGAATCTCTGACACGCCATTATCTGCATATTTGCCAGGCGCTGGCGTTGTTGGAATTGAATCAACAGGGTATGCGTACTGTCCTAGTACATTCCCTTTACGATCGTATTGAGTGATCCGTGAAAGTGCCCCGGAGTTTGGAGTAGGTATAGGCCCGTCCTGATATAATGGACCTTCCATTGCAACCCATAGCGACTTACCGTCGGGTGCAAATGTAGAACCTTCAAAACTCAGGTTATTACGTGCTCCAGTCTCTTGTGTTGGTGATACTTTAAATATTTCTGGCAAAGGCAATGTAGATAAGTATTGTCCATCACGAGTGGCATGTTTCACGAACGGATTTAAGCCAAGAGAACGATCACCCTCACTCGCATACCAAATACTCCCATCTAGAGGATCAATGTTTATGGATTCAAAATCGGGAACTTCTCCACCATGAGTGGTGTATTGTGTTTGATTGGGATAAACGCTTCCATCGGCTTGCTTTAAAAAATTCACTCCGGTCAATTGAATAGACTGAAAACCTTGAATATTATAGTCGAGCCTCGCATTATAAAAACGCGCAGGATTATAACTTGATCTGTCGTCGCTTATCATAACCCACGTGTTACTTTTAGAATCGTACCTAAGTCCTGAAAGACCACCCACAGTAGTTCCTTCAAAATTCTCATTGAACGGAATTTTTTTCTCTCCAATAAACCTTAGACTCTTAACGGAACGTTTTTCGTTTACGTTGTTTGCACCATCCTTTTTCTCGCTAGAATGGTCATCATTTTCCTGTAATACCTTTTGCTCAGCAGCATGAATAGTAATAGGTGATAAAGCTAGACAAGCACTTAATGCAGCAACACTTAAAACGTTAAAATACTTAGGTAACTTAAATTTTTTCATAATACTCTCCCTCTCCTATGTTTATTTTTATACAGCCCCATTTCCTTCATACAAAATTACCCCTCTAAAATAACACCCAGATATGAATTTCCATTTAAGAGACTATTAAAAAAATGTAAAGCATTGTCAAAATTTTAAACAACTTAAATATAACGACTTTCTTTCAAAGCCCCACAACGAAAAAGGATGGCAACCTCTCGGCTGCTCATCCTCTAACATACAACTATTAAAGCAAAACAGAATCCTCATCCTTGTCTTGATGACGTCGCTCCCGTTCTTCTACTAAACGTCTCATCAATACACTTGTTAACTAAATAATTATCTTTAGCAAAATAGGTTAACTTTTTTCTATATTTAACATCTTAATAATTCTCACGGGGGGTGCTTGGTGACATCTTGTTTATGGTACACAGCTCCGTTTTACTAAAGATTAGCGTCCCTTTAAATATTATCCGTTATGATTGAGTAACAATTGGCTGTGTTTCTTTGACAGTGTCCACACTATTATTACTTGTCAATTTTAATGTAATTAATGTGAAAAGGCCGATTATTAGTAATCCTGATAAAATAAACATCCCAAGGGTAAATGCTACAGATCCAAGAATCATCGGTCCTACAAATCCGCCTAATGCCGCAAATGAATTGACTAAAGCGATACCAACAGGTGCAGTAGACTCGGTGAAGAAAAATGTCATGTAGGCAAAGAAACATCCAGTAAATCCATATAATCCGGCAGATGTAATTGTTAACATAAGTACCATCATAAAGACGCTTTCTGAAAAGCCACATCCGATAAAGCCCAATACTGAGATAATAAAGCAAACAATTAAATGTTGTTTGTACGCATTCGTTCGATCCGAATACCATCCGACAAATATAATAGCCGGAATACCTACTAATGAAGGAATCATGGCTAACCAGCCTATTTCTAAGTTGGTCGTGGCAATTTCTGATAAGGATTTAATGATGGTTGGCATCCAGAATGACAAGCCATAGATACCTGTATAAACAGCAAAATATAGCATAGATAACTTCCAAACCTTTGAATCCTTCAGCATGTCTAGTTTTGAGACTTTATTTACTTTTGAACTTGCTTGCCGTTCAGCACTCAATTCGCCCTCCAGCCAATCTCTTTCTTCCTTCGATAACCATTTTGCATTTGCAGGTCTATTTGTTAAGAAGAAAATAGTAAGAACACCTAAGATAATGGCCGGGATGCCCTCAAGGATAAACATCCATCTCCATCCTGACATATTGAGCCAAAATATGTTATCAATAATCCACGTTGACACTGGTGCGCCGATTAGGCCGCCTATCGGTAAAGCCAGCAGTAATGCAGCTGTTGCTCGTCCTCTTTCACGGGCTCTAAACCAATAAGTTAAATACAAAACAATTCCAGGAAAAAATCCGGCTTCAGCAATACCTAATAGAAAACGCAGAGTGTATAAATGTGTCGTCGTTTGCGCGAAACCAGTTAAGATTACTATAATTCCCCATGAAAGCATAATCCGTGCAATCCAAATGCGCGCCCCAACTTTATGCATAATCATGTTACTTGGGACCTCAAAAAAGAAATAGCCAATAAAGAAAATACCGGAAAGAAGACCAAAAACTTCAGCAGATAAAGCTAATTCTGCATTCATTTCTAAAGCAGCATAGCCTAAGTTTACCCGGTCTAAGTAAGCAACAACATATAGAATTAATATAGTTGGAAGAATGCGTTTCATCGTTTTACGGATTGTACTTTCTTCTATAGCCTTAATATTCTGATTCATCAAATCCCCCCTATCTGTTTCATCAGCTTTGTACATTTTCTAAAATAATGGCAATGCCTTGTCCGCCGCCAATACAAAGCGAAGCTAATCCATATTTAACGTTTCTTTTCCTCATTTCAAGTGCTAAAGAATAGGTGATTCTAGCACCACTTGCGCCTACAGGATGGCCTAATGCAACAGCCCCTCCGTTCACATTCACCTTTTCCTTATCGACACCTAACTCTTTAATTACAGCAATAGATTGTGAAGCAAATGCCTCATTAAATTCGAACAAACCAATATCCTCTAAGCTTAAACCAGCCTTTTCTAATGCTTTTTTGCTTGCTGGTACGGGGCCAATACCCATAATGCTCGGGTCAACTCCTGCAACGCCCCATGTTACTATTTTCGCAAGTGGCTTTAAGTTATGTTCACTCACATACTCCTCAGATGCGACTAACACAGCAGCTGCACCATCATTAATGCCGCTCGCGTTCCCTGGTGTAACAGTCCCATCCTTTTTAAAAGCGGGCTTCAATTTTGCTAAACCTTCTACAGATGCACCTTCACGAATATGCTCATCCGTATCAAAAACGACTTCCTTGCCTTTTCTGCCTTTTAACTTAATCGGAACAATTTCCTCTGCAAAACGACCGCTATCTCTTGCTGCAATGGCCTTTTCTTGTGATTCCACAGAAAACTGATCCTGCTCTTCTCGGGAAATTGAATATTTTTCAGCTAAGTTTTCAGCTGTCATCCCCATTCCACAGCCAACGTAGTTATCTGTTAATGTTTCCCATAACATATCATCAACTTTTGGTGCTTTATTTGGTGAGCCGAAGCGCGTGCCTCTTAATACATGCGGTGATAAGCTCATATTTTCGGTTCCTCCAGCGACAACTACTTTTGCATCTCCAGAAGCAATGGACTGTGCGGCAGATACGATAGACTGCATGCCCGAACCGCATAATCTATTAAGTGTAAGCGCAGATGATGACTCTGCCATGCCGCTTTTTAAACCGATATGTCTGGCTAAATAAGCAGAGCCGCTGCTTGTATGAATAATATTTCCAAATATGATTTCATCTACATTAGAAGCTTGAATTCCGCTTCTTTTCAATGCCTCTTCCGTTGCTGCTACACCCAAATCGATATCGGTCACATCTTTTAATGCCCCGCCAAAAGTACCAAAAGCTGTTCTTGCTCCGTCAACAATATAAGTTGCCATTCTTTTTCCTCCTCTTTTTTTATTACATGCCGCCTGCGACTTTAATATGTTCTCCTGTAATACCGCCTGCTGCACCTGTCACAATAACTGTTCTTTGCTTGTCCATGTGTTGCCCTTCATTCTTCACTTATTACTTACGAGTGTTAAATCATTCACATACTCTAAATCAAAACCAACCTTTTCACTTAATTCTTGTATTGAAATCTCTTCCATCATTTCTACAACTTTTACGCCTTTATCCGTAAATTTAAAAACAGCGTAATCGGAAACAAATAAATCTACTTTTCGAATTCCGCTAGTTTTATATGATAATTCCTTGACTAATTTAGACGTTCCATCCTTTGCAAACAAGGTAGCTGCGACAATAACCTTTTTTGCTCCTGTCACCAAATCCATCGCTCCACCAACGCCTAAAATCGGCTGATTCGGAACGGCCCAGTTGGCAATTTCACCATGAACATCCACCTGAAGTGTGCCTAAAACCGCTACGTCAATATGACCACCTCTAATCAAAGCAAAAGAATCAGCACTATTAAAAAATGATGCACCTTTCAAATAGGTAACCGGTTCTTTTCCTGCATTAATTAAATCAATATCTAAATTTTCCTCTGCAGGAGAAGGTCCCATACCTAACAATCCATTCTCAGATTGTAAATAAACCTCTTTATCACCTAAATAGGAAGCAACCAAAGTAGGAATTCCAACTCCTAAGTTAACAATCTGTCCATCTTCTAATTCTTCGGCAATTCTCTTAGCAATAATTTGTCTTTTATCTTGACTCAACATAATCACTCCCTATCTTTGAATATTTGCTTTGGATGACATAATCCACATACGCATGAGGCGTCACAACAAATTCTGGGTCCAGCTC
Source organism: Bacillus sp. AFS018417 (assembly GCF_002560985.1). NCBI lineage: Bacteria > Bacillati > Bacillota > Bacilli > Caryophanales > Bacillaceae > Bacillus > Bacillus sp. AFS018417. The sequence continues at coordinate 82,550 of NZ_NTTM01000004.1, read as the reverse complement.
ACCAACTTCAACAATTTCATTCACTTCGGCAATGACTATTTTTCCAGCTGTAGCCATCATAGGGTTAAAGTTTCTAGCTGTCGTATGGTACACTAAATTTCCAATTCGATCTGCTTTATCCGCCTTTATAATAGCGACATCACCTTTAATAGCCTTTTCAAAAATGTATCTCTCTCCATCAATTTCTCTTTCCTCTTTGCCCTTGCTTAATTCAGTACCAACGGCGGTTCTTGTGTAAAAACCACCTATTCCGGCACCACCGCAGCGAATTGCTTCAGCTAATGTACCTTGAGGCAGCAAATCGATTTCAAGCTCGCCTTTAGACCAGGCTATTACCGCTTCTTTATTAATGGAAAAAAAGGAGCCAATTGCTTTTTTGATTTTTCCCTGCATGAATACTTTATGTAATCCTTGTCCAAGATCCCCTAAATTATTACTAACAATCGTTAAATCACGAATATCTGTTTCTAATAGTTCATCAATGATCGTTAAAGGTGTACCTGATAAGCCAAAGCCTCCTGTTAAAATTACATCACCACTCTTGAAATACTTTCTTATTTCACTAGACTCAATGACTTTATCCATTATTTCCCCTCCATTTCTTTATAAAGCGCTTTCTTTTTTGGTTAGAATAAAATAAAATTAGAAATCGTTGTGATAGTCGAAATCTATGAGGTAGACTTGAATAAAACATCAACTTGTTAACTAGACTGCAGTCTGTTTATAATTAGACCGTAGTCTGATTTTATAAAAATATAAATATTCTGTCAATTTATTTCCGGAGGATTTTTCATGCTAGAATCAAAAAAAAAGCAGCGCAGAGGAGAAGTAACACGCGATAAAATTTTAAAAACAGCTTTAAAACTTTTTAGCCAAAAGGGTTATGACAAAGTAACAGTCGACGAAATCGTGAAAAAAACCGGCACTTCAAAAGGTTCATTTTACCAACACTTTTCGGCTAAATCGGACATATTTTTAGAGAGATTCACAGAAGTCGACAATTATTATTTAGAAGTTTTCCATTCTTTCCCGAAAGATATGGACCCATTTGAAAAACTATTTATTTTCACTCAGAAATTATTGCGCTTTCTAGAAGAAGAAATGGGTAAAGATCTTATGAAAGTCATTTATAGTTCCGCTCTAAATTCAAAAGAACACACTTACTTTTTAAATTCAAACCGTTCACTCTTTCAAATCATCTTTACACTACTTGAAGAAGCTAAGGACCAAGGATCCATTGGCACTGACCAATGTGTGGAAGTCATTTCTACAATGGTCACACAAAGTCTAATGGGAATCATCTATCACTGGGGTATACACGACTCTGACCAAAGTCTAGAGTCATTATCAATACCGCTGATTAAAACAATCCTTGAGGGATTGAATATGAAGAACTAAAACAAATTTAGAGGCCATCCGCGAGAAGATCTTTGTAGAATTGGACTTATGATGGGTACACAATAAGAAGACCGTTCTCATGCGAGAACAGTTTTCTTATATATGGAGGAGCTATAGCAGCCCTTCCACTCGTAAGTTTATTAAGCATTATTTGGTTATATGTTCAAGGTGAAGCAAGCGAAAGTTTGAGTAAATTTGCTCTTGGTGTTCTTTGGGGATTTCCAGCTACTGCTGTTTTATTACTTATCGTTTATACAGATTAAGAAGCTGTAGCGCTGGAGAGGATTCATCAAATGTGGCTTCCAATGATATTGATTTAGAGCTTTTCATAACCATAGTTCCTCCTTCAGAATTTTATCCCGCATTAACAGGCATCAGAATTGTAAAAATCGCGGATATACCATAAAAAAAGGATGGCAACCGTTCATTCGGCTACTCATCCTCTAACATACAACTATTAAAGCAAAACGGAATCCTCATCCTTATCCTGATGACGTCTTTCCCGTTCTTCTGCTAGGCGTCTCATATATATTTCGCCTTCTTTTTCAATAAACTCATTATCAATTTCTTGCTCTTTTTTCGACGTGTATAAGACCATATAACCGCTCACAATAATCCCAATAATAATGAGATAAATCCACCATGGTAAAGTTTCCATTCAAATTCCTTCCTTTCATAAGACAAGCTTTGTTAGTTTCACTGTATGAATGAAAGGAAGGTTTTATGACTCTTTTATTTTGAAAGGACCTTCAACTTATCGATGAACCCAAACTGCCCCTGCTGACTTATCATCAGCTTGACCTACTACTTCAATTTTAATTCCAAGCTTTGGAAGTTTTCGTCCTGCATCTGGAATTACGCTATTGATATATGATTTAGAATCATCAAATTTAGACACACCTGGTAATCCTTTATAATCAAAGATTCCGCGCGTCGGTGAATTTACTTTCCATGCTGGCGTTTGATCAAACGAGAACGCAGCATCTGCAATTTGATAACGAGTACTCTGTTCCACAGATGGTTTGCCATTTAATGTTCCAATAATCGCTTCTGGATGAGAATCCACTACTCCAAGGAATCCTTCACCTGGATGTATGCCAACCCAGTTATCTGTAAAGCTTTGATCTGCATACCATACAACAAGTCCTGTATTGTAAGCTGGACCGCGTCCATATTGTAATGCCTCGTCAGAACCTGCATAGTTTCTCCACTCTAAATAATAATTATTTTTCTTCTGCTCAAATCCATCAGAAACAGTAAATCCTTTTAAAGTAAAGCTTGGTTGTCCTTCTGCATCATCAGAGAAAACAACTTTATTATCTACCGTTAAAGTAGCATTATCAAGCGCAAAGCCTCTATAAGCTACAGCAACATCTGTTAAATATTCAAATTGTAGTTTTACTTTCTTCCCTTTGAATTGACTTAAATCATAAGACTTGCCAATCCACTGATCATTCGTTGTATCTACGCCATTCTTTATATCTTTGTCACCCATTCTATCAATCTTTGTTTTCGTTCCATCTTCCGTAATAGCGTATACGTCAAGGAAATCATATTTTGCTTCCAGTTCATAGAATGCTTTGTAATCAAATTTCGCATTCGTTGCATTTGTTAAATCAAACACTGGTGTCTCTAATGTTGTATGTATATCATTTCCTTTTGTACTATAATAAAATTTCTTTCCAAAGCCAGGTTCAATATTTTTCAAATTTTTATCCGGTAAATTTACACGAATAATTCCTGGACGTTTTGATTTTGTAACACTTTGATCTAAATACGTCGAAAATCCGATACCAGTGCCAAGTTTATCATAGTTTACCTCTACAATATTCGCCCAGTTCCCTTTCATATTCTTTTGGAAGAACTCTTTGTTTTGCGGAGAGAAACTTGTTGGCTCTGTTCCTGCAATTTTTCCAGCCCAGCTGCCGCCGCTCATAATAGACCAAGCCTGAATTGGCTCACCTTGTCCTGAATACTTTGTATCATACTCATCTGGTAAACCTAAATCGTGACCAAATTCATGTGCAAATACACCAACTGCACCGTCTTCAGGCTCAATTGTGTAATCATATGCAGCCATCTTTCCGCCAAAGTTTGGAACAGATGCTGTTGTGCCATCAATTGCATAAGGTTGTGCACCAAGTTTTGAACGATGAGACCAAATTGCATTGTCACCTAGTTTACCGCCGCCAGCTTCTTGTCCAACTCCAGCGTGAACAACCATTAAATGATCAATAATTCCATCTGGCTCATTTTTATTACCGTTACCGTTGTAATCGTACTGATCGTATTGATCAAAATCAGCTAAATTAATTCCTTTTGCTACTGCTGCTTTTAACGCGTCTTTTACTAAATCACGTGGTCCTAATGGTAATTTATTATCATGACCAGTTCCAGCATCATCACCGTAATCTGCAGCTTTCCCTGGAACAGTCAACCATTCTGTTACAGTTCCATCAACTGTATAGCTGCCGCCAGATTGCTCTTCATAATATTGTTTAAACGTTTTAATTTTCGAACCATTGAATAGTGTAAACTGTTCATCTCCAAACAGCATATTTTGATAATGCTCACGATTAAAATCATTCGCAAACATATATCCTGGTTCTTGATTGATATTGTTATGTTTAAAATCGCTATACTCTACAAGTAACACAAGAACTTTATCTTTACGAACAGACCCATTATATTCCGCTTGCTTCGCTGAAGATGTCGGAACTTTACCATTTCCATGTATCTTTCCATTTAATCCAGATACTTGTCCAGCTAATGGACCATTCTTAGACTGATGCTGGTTCTCATTCTCTTCCATTTTTGCATCTTTTACTTTTTTCATAAAATCAGTAGCTTCCTGAGTAAGACTGTCTTCTGGCGTTGTTTCCTTTCCAGGATTTTCGCCTTTTTTCTTCTCTACATATTTTTCTACAGCCTTCGACGTTTCTGCTTGTGATGCAGAAGGATCAATAATCCCGCGTTGTTTTAACGCATTCGCCAAACGTTCCTCCGGTATTAAATTCTCATCTATGAAACTAGATGGCTCTGATGATGATTCAGCATAAGCAGCATGACCACCGAAGGCAAACATAGAACTTAGCACAGCCCCTGTTGCCAACACTGAAAAAGTTTTTAATTTTCTGTTCTTTTTCAATGCAATCCCCCCTATTGTGTATAAGTTGTCGACTTTTTTTGTCGATATGTACATATTATTATCGATTGATGTAATTTTCAATATTTTTGTAATATACAGACTATTTGATATAATTTATTTTATTACAATAATTTTTCTGCAGTAGAGCTGATCATTTTTTTGTTCTACTTCACTTCAATAATCATAAAAAAAAGATTCTACCACGATAGTAGAATCTTTTTTGCAATCTTTTTTAGTTATGGAAAGTAGGTTTATAAAACGAACGATTATCAAGCGCAAAGACACGCTCTGTATATTCACCTGGTTTTGTACGGCTTAACGCACGATCCATCATGTTCATCTTCGCATCTAAGTTATCGATATAATGGAGAATTTCTGCTTCTTTTACAAGCGGCGGCTTCGGACTGCCCCATTCCGCTTTACCGTGATGGGATAAGACGATGTGCTGAAGAATCAATATTTCTTCTGCTTCAATTTGCAGCTCGTCTGCTGCTTTGCCAATCTCATTTACCATAATCGAAATGTGGCCAAGCAAGTTCCCTTCTAACGTATATGTTGTTGAAATTGGACCTGATAATTCAATAACTTTACCAAGGTCATGTAAAATAACGCCTGCATACAATAAATCTTTATCAAGGGACGGATATAACGCTGCAATTGCTTTTGCTAAGTCAAGCATTGATACAACATGATACGCTAGTCCCGATACAAATTCATGATGATTTTTCGTCGCTGCTGGATAATCTAAAAATTGACTTTGATACTTATTCAGCAAATGTCTCGTAATGCGCTGAATATTAGAGTTGCTCATTTCAAATATGTACTGTGTAATTTTCTCAACCATATCTTCTTTTTTGAGTGGCGCCTTTTCCACAAAGTCCGAAATATCCGTTACTTCATTCGAATTTGCCACTCGAATTTGTTTTACGCGAAGTTGAATGCGTCCTTTATAATTTTGAATATCTCCCGCTACTTTTACGATTGTTTCCGCTACATATTGCTGCTCTACTTCAGGTGACACATCCCATAGCTTCGCTTCAATATCTCCGCTTTGATCTTGCAAAATGACTGTTAAAAATGGTTTTCCGTTACTTGCGATTCCTTTTGTTGCCGACTTAATCATTAAAAATAACTCGACTTGCTCACCAACTTCATACTGTGCAATTTTCTTTTTCATATTCTTTCCTCCACCGTCATCGATATTGTTAGTATAGCATAACCTCACTGGTTTAACCTTTGCATTTCATCTTCTTCAAAGAAAGATAGAAGATGTTTATGACAAGTAAAGAAAATAACCTGCCGTTCTTTCGCTAATTCCTTCATAAGATGCACAGTCCGCTCTGTCCGCAGTACATCAAAATGTACAAAGCTATCATCAATAATAAACGGATACTGCCCTTCAAACGTATGCGCTAACGCAAACCGCAGCGATAAATACAGCTGCTCTGCTGTCGCTTGGCTTAATTCATGACTGTAAAAACGAAGTCCATCTTCTCTTTCTACAATAAACGGCTCTTCTGCATCTGGCGAAAAGACTTTTACATATTTTCCGCCTGTTAAATACACAAAGTATTCTTCTGCCTTTTGCAAAATGCGCGGCAGCTGCACTTCATGATAATACTTCTTCGTTTTACTTAATACAGCCTTTGCCGCAGCATATGCAGCCCACTTTTTCACTTGCTCACGCACTTGTGATTTTTTTAGTTCCCATTCATGAAGCACATCACCGTACGTACGACCATCTTCTAACTGGGAGATATCAAGACGCAGAGCTGCCAGTGTATTCGTCAATTCTTTTTCCTCGCGCATCAATTGTTCTAGCTGCTCCTGCTCTTTTTGGCGCTCCTCTTCGTAGCCTTCTAAACGGTAACCGGTCTCCAGCGCCGCAGTCATTAATCGTTCTTCCAACAAATCCATTTGCGGAATTAACCGATCAAGCTGCTGCTGCTTTTCTTCAATCTGCTCCGCTTGCTTTGCCGCCGTTAAAAAGGCCTCTTCATCAGTTGCCGCGGCAATGTCCCAAAGCTGCTGACGTTCTTCTAATAGATGATAAATCTGCTGCTCCACTGCCGCATACTCTTCTTTCCACGCAGCATCCTTTTCTTCCAACTGCTTTTTCTGCAATTGCTTTTCCTTTTCTTTCTGCACATCTTTACTCATACCATGTAAAAATAACGACGGTGTGTCCATGTTTCCTTCTGTAGAAACAGTTAGCTTCATTAGTTTATGTTCAAACTGCGAAATCATGTCTTCCTGCAGTTCTTTTCGTTCTTGCTGCTTCGCTAACTCACGGTACAATTGCTGCATCTTTTCAAGCCGTTCAAACGCCGGCAATATATGAGCATACGTAAAACTATCTGGCAGTGCGTACATCTCTTTATACGATTTCACCTGCTCATTCACCTGAAACAAATCACGCTCCCACTCATCATATTCAGAAAGAACGCGTTCATATCCTCGCTCAATTTGCTTTAACTTAAATTCCTCGCGCTCTAATAGCTTCCGCACTTCATCATCCTTCTCCAGACGATACCTTATTTCAAGCGCTTCATTACTTTCATGTCCCTCTGACGCAGACCCTTTAGAAGCAGAGCCCATATACATCACATACAAAACGACAAGGCCAATTAAAAGAAAAACACCAACAAACAATAACTTGCGATTGTCCATTAAAACGCCCGCAAGCAGCAGCAAAGCATTCATAACGAACAGTACCATCGTAGCTTTATTCATCTGCGGTGCGGTGTTACTTCGTTTCTGTCCTTGTCCTCTTTGCTGGGACGCTGCACTTTGCGCTTTTGGCAAATGTCTCTCCCGCTCTTCTTCAGACATCGTTTGCGCTTTGAGCCTGTTAACTGCTTCCTCTTGTTCCTCTAACTGTTCCTGATCTGTTTTAAATCTTTCATCTAACTGTTGCTTACGCTTCTCTAACTCTTTTGCTTGCTGCATCATCTGCGTAATTGTTTCCTTCATAGCCAAACTCGTCTGAAAAGAAAGAACATCCTCACGCGCAAACGCTATCCCGATTTGCTGCTGCAAATCTTGTATTTCTTCCTCTATATGTGAAATACGCCCCGTCAAATCCCGCACTTCTTGCAGCGCTGCTTCATAAGACATATGCTGCAAACGAAGCTCTTCCACATACACCTCTTGCTGAAGCAATTCTTCGTTTACTTGCAGTGCTTCTATTTCAATTTGGGCTGCATTCAATTTCTTTTGCAGTGCATCTCCTTGCAGCTGAAGTGGTTCAAGCCGTGCTTTTACCGCTTCATAACGCTTTAGACCATCAACTGGAAACGCATGTCCCGCATGTTGTTCTAAAAAGCGTTCACACGCACGTTTTTCTAGAAACAGTGGCTGCAACGCTTCTAGCACTTCATAATCTTGTTTTCGTTTTCCTGCTTCTTGCTGCTCTGTGCGAATGAATGTAAGACGCTCTTCTATACTCTTTTTCTTTTTCACAAGCTCTTCATACGCCGCAATCTTTCCTTGCCAATCAGCCAGCTGATCTTGCAGCTTTTTTAGCTCCTGCAATGCTACATTAATTTCGGGCTTACGGCCATTTGGCTTAAAGCGCTGCTCCATTTCTTTCTCAAGCATTTTTTCGAGTCGTAATAACCCGTCGCTGCCAACTGCACTTGCCGAAAATAAATAGTTGCCAATATCGTTTTCACCGATATGGTGAATATTTTGCAAACCATGCATATCAAATGAAAAAACAGAATCAAACAACTGCTCATTCATTCCGTTTAACAGCTGCTTTAAAACATCTTCGCCGCCTGTTTTTCCATCCGCAAAATAAATTGTCACTTCCCCGGCCGCTGTTTTCGGAAGACGTTCAATTTTTAAGCGTCCATACTCCTCAGTAAAAACCGTAATTGCTCCGCCGTATTTCCCGCCTTCTTTCGGCTCATAGCGGCGCTGCCCTCTTGTTGGAAAACCAAACAATACGCTCTTCATGAACGAACGAATCGTTGACTTACCTGCTTCATTTTCTCCGTACAATACTGTAAGCATGGAAAGGTTGAGCTCGACATTTTCTAATTTTCCATATCCGTAAATATGAAGCTTTTCAATTCTCATGCTTTGCTCCTCTCTTGCTCTAGTAATTGCTCTAAAATAATATTCTCGGCGCCCTTTTGAATCTCTTTCTTTTCTTCCTCAGAAAATGAATGAAGTACCTTCCTTGCAACCGGTGAAGTCCAAATCATCCGCAGCACCTCATCCATACTAGAAAATGACTCAAGCTCCTGCAGCACATTCCCAATAAAATGATTCTCTTTCTTCAGCTTCTCAATTTCCGCAAACGAAATCGTTTCATTCTTCCATTTCACGACGTGTACAAAATTACTGCGCTCCTCACCTGACGCTACAATATGAAGGATTTCCTCGACGCGCTTCTCATCACGTAAATAAGAAGCAAGCGGGCCTTGCCCTGTAAACATCATCGTCACAAGCAAACCTTCCTCTTCTTTTCGAACACCGTTCATATTCTCTGTACATGCATGGATAAGATCGTCAACTGTCTCTAGCTCATCAATGTTGATAGAAATCTCATCCCACACAACATCTGCCGTACTGAAAAATGTCAATTCCGTCCCTTGCTTAGACAAGGAAACAACATACGCACCTTTCTCTCCTGTTTCCTTTCGGTGCCGCCCTTGAATATTGCCAGGATACACGATGCTCGGTTCTTCTGTTAACACTTCACGCTTATGTATATGACCAAGCGCCCAGTAATCAAACTGCTTTTCCTTCAATTCACGAATTTGAAACGGCGCGTACCGATTATGCTCGGCATCTCCTTCAACGCTTCCATGAAGCATCCCAATATGAAAAGGCGCACCCGTCATCTTTTTATATTGCTCTGTCATATTATCCGTCACAGCTTGCTGCTGATAACTAAATCCATAAAGGGATGCCAGCAGCTCACCGTTTTTATAAAATGATTTTTCTTCTATATAAGGCTCTGTAAAAATATGTACATTACTCGGAAACTCAATTGCCGCCCAACTTCCGCCTAAATGATCATGATTGCCGTGAATCACATATACGGGAATGTCATACTGCGCCAAACGCTTCATTTGCTCACGAACAAACACCTGCGCCCGTAAACTTCTCGTCTCCGCATCATACAAATCACCCGCAAGCAAAACAAAATCAACCTGTTCTTGAATCGCTTTATCAACAATGCGCGCAAACGAACGAAACGTACTTTCCTTCATTCTTTCCCATATAAAAGCTGGCACATTCAATTCCATCCCTTTAAACGGACTATCCAAATGCAAATCTGCCGCATGAATAAACTTTACTTCTTTCACACTGTAACGTCCTTTCTCCGTCATACTTGGCTCTATTTTAACACGGAATGTCACATGCTTGTCTTATTCCAAGGCTAAAAAAAGAAGCAACTGAACGTCATAGTCTTCAGATTAAAAGTTTATATAAAAAAAATTTTAGTCTTCTATAAGACAATGAAAATAAGCCAAATGTAAAAAACATCCAGCTTTTTTCATTACCTCGCTCGTTACGTTTTCCTGCTTATACTTTAGCCTTATTTTACTTTTGCTTCCTCACCTTGTGTTTCCAACTTATTAAGTAATTCATGATATCTTTGCATTTCTTGCTCACTACTATCCCAGTTTTCTCCGTAAATATGATTCACTGTGTGCCCTGACATTTCTAAAATAAAAGTGCTATTATCATCACTTCGTACTGATAAGTAAGTATTTTCCCCTTCTTTATATGCTTTAACGGGATGTGAATTTTTTAATTTCTCCATACTTGGTTGCCCTGCCTTCTCTAGTACAATCGGCACATAATGATCCGCTACAATCCTCCGAAGTGAATTTTCACTAACATCACTCACTTTAAATGTTTGAAACTGTAATAGCGTTATACTCATCCATGATTCATCTAGTTTCTTTTTCCATTTTTCAGCTTCTTTTTCGTCAAATTCAGCAATAGCCTTTCTCTCTTCTTCACTTATATTCGGCGTCGTATTTCCATCTGTTTTATGATAAAGGTTATATAATTTCCCGGCACGGAAAACGAGAGTAAGAGACAGTGTAATTAACAAATAAATATACCATTTGTTATATCGCCGAGATTTACTTTCCTTTTTCCTATCTTCCTTCCCGCCAACATCTGAAAAACTCGTTTTACTTTCCTCTATTTCCACCATTCTATTTTGTTCTTTATTAAGAGAGATTGGCTTAGACTTGTCATGATTTTTCTCCACTTCATTCATCCTCTTTTCTATTTGTGCACAAACAAATGCTTTCATTGTAACGATTACGCTTTAAATATTATTCCTTTAAATGGATTAAGCTTTCGTAATTGCATATTTCCCTAATTCTGCAAAAATATCATAACAAATAAAACACTTTCACTTTGTCATATTTCGTCGAAAAAAAGATAAAAAAAGGGTTATCTACCTTTTTCTTCAAAAATAAAATAGATACAAAATTCATCTTACTTAATACCAATCATGTCGCATATTTCTTTTGCATAATCGCTCATTTTATGACACAATAGTTATAACATTCTGATTATTTATTTTGGAGGGAATTTCATGGGCGTATACACACTAACAGTTTTCGAAAAAGACGGTTCCAAAGTACTAGACGAATCATTTGAGGCTTCGACTGAAACAGAAGCAAAATCAAAAGGCGAAACCCTTTTACGAGAAAAACAATTGTATGACCACACACACCGCTGCACATCTTCAAGCGGAAAGCTTGTCTTATTCCAACGCTAAAAAAAGAAGCGTCTGACCGCTTCTTTTTCACACTATATCTTCTTCACACCACAGAAACACAACTTCTACGATTCGATTACCTAATCGAACGCGCTTATTCCACATTCCTGCTTGAATAAGGCGCTTTAACTCATCCTTCATTTTATCCGTCCAATCAAGAATACTCTCTCTCTTATCGTACGGATAAATACTTGGGAACTCTTCATGCAAGAGACGCAAACTTTCCGCATCTAGATGAAAATGAAAAAAATAATTCGCAGTAAGAGAAGGCTCCTGCAATTGTAAAAACTGGTGGTCAATTTGCTTTTTATTACGATAAAACGTAAAAATATTGACCTTCCCACTCGTAATCTGATCAATTTGAATTTCGTGCTTTTCAATAATCACGCTGTTCAAGCCACCTCAACATATACTACTTCTAGTATATATGTCTTCGACGGAGAAGTTAACTACTTTCATATGGAAATTCATCATTCCGCCAAAAAATACAATCAGAATAACCCAAAACAAGAAAGGAAGCGATTATATGCATTTCGGTAGCAAAGGTTGGTATGTAAACGAACTTAAAAAATTAGGTATCCGTTACTATGAAGGTAGAAAACTAGAGTCATATCGTACGCATATTTTGGCTGGGTTGTTAGAGAAAGTTAAGAGGCAGTCGGCTTAATTTAAAGAAGCTCCTTCTTAGGTGGAAGGAGCTTTTTCATTGAAAATATATATGTAACTAATAAACTATCCTACTTAATTATCACTTACCTCAATCAAAAAATTCCTTTCTTCAAATCCACCGCGTTTTTCTGCCTTTTCTTTACGAACTTTCTCCACGTCTTCCATCATTACGCCTTCATGCTGTGCTAGTGCGTTTACAAGTTCTAATAAATCAGCTAGTTCTTCTATTTTATGCTCCAGAGTTTCTGCTTCTACATACTCTACTAACTCTTCTTGTGTTTTTTTACGTATTTCTTCTATGTATTCTCGTTCATCTAAAATTCTTATTGTGCATGTTTTTCCGTTACTTTCAATAATTTCTGGAATGCGATCTCTTACTAACTTGTTGTAAACTGGCATCTTAATTCCTCCAATACTTTGATTCTATTATTTTATCACACAAAATTTTCCATTTCCCTTAAAGTAAACAAGTGACATCTGCAGAAAAATCCACATTTTTCGCAAGTAAAACAAGCTTTCCTTTTCATACTCAAGCATATACTGTTAAAAATTCAAAAGGAGCATGTTCACATGTATTACGGAACTAAAGGCTGGTACGTGTATGAGTTGAAAAAGCTTGGGATTAATTATTATGAAGGACGAAAATTGGAGAGTTACCGGGCGCATGTTTTGCGGAACTTGTTGTTGAAAGAACAGGAGGAAAGAGAAAAAGAAGATAAATAAGACCTCTACGTCGGCGGCGTAGAGATTAGAGGGCACTCATATAAAACCAAGAGAAACCTTAAGAAATTAAGGTTTTTTTCTATAGAATTGAGGTTTTCCTTTTATTGTCTAGACAGTATTACCAAGAAATGTTATATTACCATTTTATAATTATTATTAAGCTAAACAAGGAGGAACCTTGCATGCAATGGTATTTACAAGCATTTAAAAACTATGCAGGATTTCAAGGAAGAGCTCGTCGTAAAGAATACTGGATGTTTTTCCTTTTTAACTTCATTATCACGATTGTATTAGAAATCCTTTCGGCAATGTCAATTGTATTTTTAATACCTTTCTTACTTTATGCTATCGCGATCATATTACCATCTTTAGCTGTTGGTGCTCGCAGACTGCACGATACCGGAAGAAGCGGATGGTGGCAACTGCTGAGCCTTATTCCTTTCGTCGGTGGTATCGTTCTCATTGTATTCTTTTGCCAGGATAGTGAAGAATACGATAACGAATATGGCCCATACCCTAAGTTTAAAACGAACTAATGCTATTATTCTAACTACATAAGCAAATAAATAGCCCGTGAAGATTTTCTTCATGGGCTATTTCTCTTTTTCTTTTATTTGTGGTACAGTTCTCCGTAATTAACCGTAAAGTGAAACTTCCGGGGGGTTTTCTTCATCCCCCACTGACGGAAAGCCCGCCCAATCGGGCACATGCCAGCAGTTATCCATCACCTAGCTTCTTTGCTTATCTTTGAATCTTGAGGTAGGGGTCTTACTGCCCACGAATAGCGGGATAAACGAAAAATGACTTGAGTTGCTACATATGTAGCCTCAAGTCATTTTTCTCTTTACTGGATGATTAGTCTCAAAATCAGGCGATGGTTCGGTATTACTAAAGTAGCGGCCGTTTGGCTATACTAATCTACCATTTAAAATTAACTGTGCCCTTATCTTCCGCTTCTTCTGCACCATTGATCTGTATTGGCTTACGGAAGTTTGATTTTGGTTCAGGCATTTGGCTGTCCGCGCCTTTGATGCTTTTCCAGATAGCTTCGTTAAGCAGCGGTTCAGACGCGCTGTCTGAGACCTCAAGATTCATTTGGGCTGATTCGGCGGCCATTGGAGCATTCTTTGGATTTAGCTCGTCAAGTGACTGCTTTGGAACGATCGCCTTATAAGGTTTATAATTCGGCTTATCCGTAAAGCTATTTACCATTGGAGTTGCCGCTGCGTCAAATTGTGTCATCGGCGGTACTCCAACAATCAATTCCATCGTGCGCAGCATGGAAGTGGTCGTATAGAACGTAGAATCCACCTTGCCCGTTTGCGTATACGGGCTGATTACAAGAGCTGGCGTACGGTGAGAGTCAACGTGATCGGAGCCATTTTGCGCATCGTCCTCGGTAACGAAAATCGCTGTATCCTTCCAAAATTCGGAGTTCGAAACAGCTTCTACGATGCGACCTAACGCCAGATCGTTATCCGCCATCATTGCTCTCGCAGTTGGTCTACCTACTGATGTCCCGACGGTATGGTCATTAGGCAATCGGAGAAACTGGACAGTTGGCATCTTGCCTGCCTCTTCAAAAGTCTTAAACTCTCTTAACCACTCATCCGCTCTCTTCTGATCTTTGATATGCAACCCATCGCCTGGGTAAGCGGCATCTGTTTTTGCTGCCAGCTTCGGCATCGTAGAAGGTGCTATGCCGTTTCGAGCATAAAATCCGTAATTGCGATAATCGATGCCAGCTTGGTCCAGACTGTCCCATAAATAGGCATTATCAACATTATCGCTTGGTGCCGTAGATAACTTGTTTTCGCCTTCCCAATCATAATCACGTGCCCGTCCGCCGTACCAATGAGGCCAAGTCTTTTGCGTATACGAATTGGCCATAGCTGCCGTGGACCAATTCCAGCCATCCGCAGAAACATCAGCATCCGCATAAAAATTGTCGATCGTGCTGAATTGGCGGGCCAACTCCCGGTGATTCGGCGCCGACTCATCCCCGAACAGATTCAAGCTTGGATCCCCATTTCCTTTTTCCAAGGAACCAAATACTTGGTCATAAGTCCGGTTTTCCTTCAAAATATAAATCACATGCTTAATCTCGGAAGGATCCCCGACATGGCGAGGAATAACTTGCTTCGCCTCATTTGAACTGACGCGAACCTTATCCCGTTCATTAAACCCGTTGTTCTCAACTACCTGCTTTGTATACTTGTTAAGCTGCCCTTTGTCCGGCACATCGATGATGGAAAGTGTTCCTTTCGTCATCGAGGAGGTTTTTTGATCATCCGGAACAGTCTTTTTAATGGTAGGATCTGGACCATTCGGGTTAGGACCGGCTCCGAATCCTTTAGCATTGGCTACAAACAGCTGCTCTCCATCCTTGGAAACCTCCACTGCAGACGGATACCAGCCGGTTGGAATCATCCCCTCGATCTTTCCGTGTTTAGTATCGATGACGACTACATCGTTATTACCAGCGTTGGCCACATAAAGTTTCTCTCCATCCTCAGACACGGCCATTGCGTTGGGACTGCTTCCTTCTTGTGCACCTTTGTAAGGAGAGAGATCAATCGTTTGCTGCACCTTGCGTGTCTCGGTGTCAATAACAGAAATGCTATCGCTATCACTGTTGGTAACATACATAAGTTTTCCATTTGCACTTAACTTCAGGGCGCTCGGATGGGAACCGACTTTGATCTGATCCACCGCTTCTCCTGTTACCGTATCTATGACCGAAACCGTATTCCCGCCCCAGTTGCTTACATACGCAAACCCACCGTCATTGGAAAGCTTAACAGTGTAAGGATTATGCCCAACCGGAATCGTTTTGGTGACCTGTCCGGTTTGGACATCAATGATCGACATGGAATCATTCAGGTTATTGGCCACGTACAAGAACTTACCGTCCTTTGAAATGTCCAGTCCCGCCGGGAAGAAATCCACATTTTTCGGTAGTACAATCGGCTGCTTTTCCGTTAGACGCTGTCCCTCGACATCATAGACGCGAATCTTTTGATTGCCTCCGGTAGTAGCATACACATGTTTGCCATCAGGACTATAGGTGACACCCCAAGTCAGGGATTCTGGATATTTGTACTCCAGAGTTTGAATGACCTCCCCGCTCTTCACATCAACGACCATCATGGAATGGATGGATGTTCCACTGTTGGCGTACAAAATGGTTTTTCCATCCGGGCTCATGACTGAAGCGAAAGGCTTATCACCCAACTTCACTTGTTTTCCGGCGGGCGTGATGGTCCAGCCGTTTGCTGGTTTTTCAATTTGCGCTCCCCAAGGGAATTGGTTATAAGCAGCCAAAGCCGCTGTTCCTCCACCGAATGTCAAACTTACAGCCAAAGTTACCCCCATCCACTTCTTCCATTTCGTTTTCATATTCTCACTCCTTACCAAGATTTTGTATGTGCAAAACTATATAACTTGTTCAACTTCCACGATTTTTCCTGAATCAAGTGCTGATTTCCGATTCATCCATTCATACATGATAGGGATGATAAACAAGCTAATGCATGTTGATGTGAGCATACCCCCTACAACCACAATTCCGAGAGTCTGCGTCACAATCGTGTCGCCTCCGGACGTAAAACATAGGGGAAGGACCGTTAAGATGGTTGTACCCGCTGTCATTAAAACGGGACGAATCCGTGTCAGTGTACCTCGCAGTACAGCATCTCGCGGAGTCATTCCTTCCCTGAAGTTCCGTTCGATTTTGTCCACAAGTACGATTCCGTTAGTCACAACAATTCCGGTGAGCATCAACAGCCCGACAAAAGCGCTCAAATTCCACTCTTTACCGAATAGAATCAGCCCCCAGACGGAACCGATCAAGGCTAAAGGGATGCAGACGAGAACAGACATCGGAACCTTCCAGCCTCGGAAAAAAGTACTGACGATAAGGAGAACCAACAGCGTCGATATCCCCAACGCGATAGCCGTTTCGACCACCATTTGCTTCACCTGTTCCGAAATTCCGCCAAAGGTATACGTAACTCCCGGCGGCATTTGCACATCCTTCAAAATGTGCTCCACTTGGTCAGTGACCTCTCCCACATTCCTTGAGATAACATCAGCCGATACGACTGCAAAAGGATGCCCATCCCGTTCACGGATAACCGGATTGCGAAAATTGTGCTGAAGGGTTGCCAACTTGTTAAGAGCGACAACGCTTCCATCCGTTGCGGTAAAAGTTTCATTGGCTAATGCGTCAATGATGTTTTGTCCCGGCAGGACGGTAGCATCTGCTGCCACAGGTACGGCTTCCACTGAAGTGACCGCATCATTTTCCAGGATAATCGGAACTTCTCCAGAATTGATTTGGACCGAGAGCTTTTCCCCTTGAGAAAGATAAGGCTTGATCCGCTCTAGGACATCCTCCACTTTAATTCCAGTACGCTGAAGCTCATCTCGATTAATGTTTAATAGGTAAATAGAGTTGCTGTCATCGTTATCCGCTGCCCCTTCCACACTTAAGCCCTGTACTAACTTCATCTTGCTTTGGATAACTCGCGCCTGTTGTTCCAGCGTAGCGGTATCCGCTCCTGTAAGAACCACCTTCAACCTCGAGTCGTCCCCGGAGATATTCATATTCGTGACCGTAAACAACGCTTTGCTCGGGATAGCTTTGACTTTTTTGGTCAGTATCTCCGAGTAGGCTTCCACATCTGTTCCCTTTTTCACCGCGACAGTGATGTTAGCTACATTATTGCGTGGAATCCAGCCTCCACCTTCATCAAACACATCGTCAAATTGAGGCAGAAAATTGGAGCCAATCGTAGCCGAAAAGGTATCAATAGCAGGCTCCTTGCCTAGCACATCTTCAATCTTTTTCACCTCAGCATTAACCTGGGATAGGGAACTATTTTCCGGGAGCTCCACCTCAATATTGATTTCCCCCGAACGTCCCATTGGCAAAACATTAGCGGGCAGGAGCAGCGCTGCAACCACTGTAACAGAAAACACCCCTGCACAAACCGCTGTCACTGTCTTCTTGCGTGGCAGTGCCCAACTAAGCATACGGTGAAGAATGTTTTCCATCCGTTTGCTGTCCCCCTTGAGGGAACCTTTATTCAACCAAAATAGCGACAGACCCGGTATCACTACTAGTGACACTACCAAGGAGGTTACTAGCGCAATCACCACCGACCAGGCGAATGTTGAGAATGCGGCACTAATCATCCCTCCAACTAAAGCGATAGGGATAAACACAGCCACTGTTGTTGCCGTTGAGGAAACAATCGCTGGAATCATTTCCTTTACAGCTCCTGCAATGACAGGAATCGTAGCCTTTCTTCCAGTCTCCTTCACCCGACGATAGATATTGTCCAAAATAACAATTGAATCATCGACGACTCGGCCCATCGCCACCACCAAACCGGATACAGTGAGCATATTCAGGGTAATGTCCATTGCCTTTAGAAAGCCGGTTGTCACCAAGAAACAAATTGGCAGCGTCAAGGCGATCAGCAATGTAGCCCGAACATGGCGAAGAAAAGCAAAAACACAAATCATGGCAAACAAACTGCCCAATACCCCTTCCTTTAGCAGACCAAAAAGAGACTTTTGAACTTGAGCCCCGTAATCATAAAGGATGTTCATCTGCACGTCTTCGGGCAGTTTCGCCTGGACTTCATTCACCCGTTGTTTAATTCGATTCGATACATCTGTCACATCGGAGGAGGGCGTTTTCAGCACATCGATAAGGACGCTCGGTTTACCGTCCGTTCGCGAAATCGTCTTTAGATCTACCATGCCTTCGGATACATCGGCCACAGAGGAGAGATCTACCGATTTGCCCTCAGCATTGCTTATCTTTATCTGCTTCAGCAGCTCAGGATTGATAGTCTCGCCTGTTACTTGAATCGGAATTAGAGCCTGCTGACTCTGAATCTTTCCTTTCGGCCATACCGTATTGGCGGAAGACAACGCTTTCTCGACGTCTTTCAACGTCAGCCCGTTTTTTTTCAATTCATTCATGCGGACCGTTACGACATAACCTTTCTGTCCTGTCCCCGTAAGGCGTACTTCTTTTACCCCCGGAACATACTCCAGCTCCTTTGCTACCTTTGTTTGGATTTCTGTGCGAAGCTGTTTCTCGTCGGTCGCTGTCCCTTTACTTACTAATCCGATTCTCATCATAGGAAAAGAGTGAGTACTGACTCTCGTGACCACCGGTTTTTCGACTCCTGCTGGAAACTGATAACTGTTCAAGGCTTGAATAATCTCCTGTTCCGCCTTTTGCACGTCAAAATTGAGCGGAAAATAAAGACTGGCAAACAACCCTCCATCATAGGAGTTGGTTTCTAGATATTGAAGCCCATCTATTCCTCTCACAGCTTTTTCCACCGTACTTGCAACATCGCTTTTCACCTGATTGGCATCAAAGTTCTCCGCCCTTACCGTAATCATCAAGGTCGAATTGTTAATGGCAGGCATGTAATCACGCTGCATTTGATAAGCTGAAATCCCGCCCCACAGCATAATCAGAAGGATCGACATTATAACCAGCACAGAACGTTTCGTTACTGCTTCTATCAATCGTTCCATCGTTTTTTATCTCCTTCTTTAGCATGTAGAATATCGTCTGCTACCTTTTCCGTTCCGCTCTTTTCATTTTTTATTCGCTCTTCCTTTGTTGCCTTGTAAAAAATTTTGATTAAAAATACGCTATGAACGTTGATTTATCAACAAGACTTCGTTTTACCCCGCATTAACGGGCAGTAAGACCCCCACCTCAAGATTGAGAGAAAAGCAAAGAAGAAAGGAGGGAATAACTGCCCGTTAATGCCCGATTGGTGAGAGCTTTCCATCAGTGTGGGATGAAGAAGACCCCCACTGATGGAAGTTTCACTTTATTTTTTGAAAAAAGGTTGATCAAAACCCCTCTGATGTTTCAGACCATATAATTTAGAATAAAGTTCGAGAAAAAATGTTCATAAGTCTTGTTTTATCAACGTTCTTATAAGATATGTACTGTATTTAAATCAATCTTTTTTATAAACGGTGCAACTTTATCACAAACGGTCGAGCTTTATTTTAAATTCCCCCTTCAGAATCAAATTTGCTTTTCCACTTAATCGTAAGCGACAAAATTTAATAGAGCGTAAATCCAATGTAAAATTTTCGTAATCTTGTGGAAATGATGGAATAACGAGGGTTATCAATGGCTCATACGACCATTATGTGGTGGGATCATCAGTATAGTTCTGAATTAGACAAGCCATCCAAAACGTACAAATGATTCATGGAGAATATACGAGATGTATATCAAAGTAAAACAATTGCCAAAATGTTGGAATCTACTTTGCGCTTTCAAGTATAGATACAGCTTCTATCCCTATTAACATCATTCTTGCTACAGAAGTAGATAAATAGCCCATGAAGATTTTCTTCATGGGCTATTTCTACTTTTCCTTTATTTGTGATACGGTTCAGTGTTACACCTACAACGGAGATCATTCTATTTATCTCTTTTTTCCTACTCAAAAACATATGTCAACATTTACTTCAAATGCTTTTCTTATCTTACTATTCATTTCATCAATAATATATCATTATTTAATTCTAGTACTAACTCTAACTATTTTTTTACTTCTTTTACAAATTCCCATGTTTCTCCTTTATCTTTTGATTGATAAAGTGCACTGCTATCGCCATTATAGTCCCCATCTGCTCCTTGTCCAACTAACATATTAAAAACTCCATCTTTCTCATAAAGCATACCTGGAGAATCAAAAGGACTTATTATAGACTGTGTAGTATCTAATTTCACTTCATGAGGTGGATAATTTACCTTTTTAAAAGATATGCCCCCATCATCTGTACGGTATAACTCTCCCTCAGTACCAGAAGGTCTAACTGCTCCTAAAAATCCAAGTTTATCATTTATAAAAGTTATTCCTGATACACTACCAATTCCTCCAATGAATGGGTCTGTATTTATAACCTCCCATGTTTTACCTCCATCAATAGTCTTGCTTAGTGAATAAAACGTACTTCCTAGTGCTTTATCTGTCATATTTAGTTTATAACCAACTTCTTTTGATAGGTAAAACTGTTCCTTGTTATTCGTTACATCTTGTTGCTTCTCTTTAGAACTCTTTTGCTTTGGATTCGTATTTGGTTTACTCCAATTCGGATCACCTATTAAGTTATATCTAGCAGGTATTATCTCCTTCTCTTTTCCAGGGACAAATATGGATACTGTATATCCAATTATTTCAGAAGTTGCTTCTTCAAGCTTATGCTCCTTACCATCCTCATTAATATTAATAATTCCCTCTGTATTGTATCCCCAATTTCTTTTTCCATAATAAATTAATCCATACTTACTTTCATTCCACTTACTAACTGTTTGCTTAACTGGAATAGCCTTAACCGTTTTAATTAGAGGTTCTACTAGTTTATCATCATCATAATCAGGATTTGCATATCCATTTCGTATTACAGTAATATCTTGTGACTTCTTCTTATCATAGGCTATTAAATAAGTTTCCTCTTTCCCGTGAGCATTTTTCCCATAAACAAATGTATCAAATGCTGTAATTGTTCCATCTGAATTAAATGTAAGGTCGAAATCACTTGCCATATATAATTTCTTTGGCAAAGGATATTTTTTATTTATATCTTCAAAAATACCTTCTACTCCATATTGATATATGTTGTTATGTTCAAATTTAACTGATCTTTCATGTTTTAATTTTTCTATAAACCATGCAAGTTTGCCATTATAATTTACTGCACTTTTATAAATCTGCACCCCATAAAATGATGTGATTACAACAAGAATGATAATAGAAATGTATTTCCATGCAGTTAAATTAGTTAATTTTTTAGATTCATATTCTCTATCTTTTATAATTCTCATTGTAGTAAATGTAATTACAGATATAAAAAATACTAAACATAATAATAAAATATAAATATTATAATTCATTCTTCCATACTTACAGAATGAAGCTAACTCATAACAAAAAATCCAGTATCCAATTATTAATATTGGGTTTGTTAATAATGATATAAGTATCCTTTTT
The DNA here is from genome assembly GCF_002560985.1 of Bacillus sp. AFS018417. Classification (NCBI taxonomy): domain Bacteria; kingdom Bacillati; phylum Bacillota; class Bacilli; order Caryophanales; family Bacillaceae; genus Bacillus; species Bacillus sp. AFS018417. Next base: position 60,799 of record NZ_NTTM01000004.1, on the reverse strand, counting down.
GCATTTCTCCTAAATATGTAAATCACTCCTAATCAAATTTATTAAATATAATGCATCTACATAAAGTATACTTTGTTTTACCAAATATTTGTATAATCCTTTGTTCATCATATTACTTAATTACATACGAATGAAAGTTAACGTAACCGGAATTGATATAGTAATGAAAAGAAAAGAAAATAAAAAAGCACTCCATCATGCACAGATGAGCGCTAATTTTTATAAAAATGATTCCGAAAATGACCCATTTTACTTTTTGGAGGAATCATCTCTGGTCACCATATCCTGGTAAGTCGCCTGTTCGCTTCCGATCTTGACATCGGCGATAAAAATCTTCCGTTCTTTTACCGGACCAGGTTTCGGTTCGCCGTACTTGAAATCTCTGGAACGGCTATATATGCAGAAGAATTCCAAGTTTCGATTTAAAAATAGGAAAAAGTTCGGCATATAACCGAACTTTTTTCATCTGTTTATCACTTCAATAAAAGATGTATCCCCATTGTTCCTAATTGTAGAATGGAATTTTTGATTTTCTAATGTCTCAGCAACTTGTTCTAATTTTTGTACATCATTATGATGAATGAGTAAACTGTCTGATCCACTTTCTTCAATGTGGATATGTTCAATATTACCAATGGCTTTGTGTACGGTTTGTAAAAAATCGGGTTTCATAAATAAGGCCTCCTATATTTACAGTTATTTGCTTCTATTATTTCCTTATTTATGAAAAATTAGGCCGGTTGATAAACGAATCTTGGTAATTTTGTTTTTTTAACTTGCATATATCCTAACCATCAACTGACTCATTATTTTCGATAAGCATTTGAATTTGACAGCTATACGATTCTGTATTAAAGAAATCATTAAATAACTCCACCTCAATAAAACTTTTAACTTTTAAATTATATTCTTTTATATATTTAATTATTTTATTTCTACGTTCCTCCTCATTCTCTTTACTATAGGCTAAAGTTAAATACTTTCCCTTTGGTAATATTTTTATATTTTGTTCCACTTCTATATTAGAATTCCCTTGAAATCCACTAAAAACATATTTTGGTTCTGCATCCCCCTCTGAATCAAAGTTATATATGATTCCTCTTTCCAGCGACATTTTTACTTCTTTATCTTGAATGATTTTCTCTAAATCTGAATAATAAAGTAACTCCTGTAAACTCCCCACTTCTTTACATGGTGCTACAATTACATAACGCTCTTCCAAAGATTTAATAGATATTTCATCATTATTTAATATCGCTTTAGAAGTCTCTACCTTCATATGTAAGCTATCAATGGTTTTGATTACTTCTTGCATTTTATTTATGTTTTCTTCTGCTTCATCTCTTTTTAATTGTAAAAATTGCAGTAATTTCTCCGTATCACAATCCTTAAAAATCTCTTGAAGTTCTACTATACTCGTTCTTAACTCTCTACAGCTTTTTATAATATCTATGTGAATAAATTGATCTATAGAATAATATCTATAACCTGTTGTTTCATCAATATATCTTGGAATAAGAATTCCCATTTTGTGATAATATCTTAACGCTTTTATTGTAATGTCTTTCATTTTTGCAACTTCCCCAATAGAAAATAAGTTTTTCACCCGAATCACTTCCTTTATATATTTTCTTACATCCTTGTTGACTCTCCTCTTAGGGGAGACCTTATGATCATAATAAGGCATTTACAACAAAATACGAAATGAAAATTTACTTATGTAAAAGGGAGTTTATAGACATGGATCAAGTAATATATAGAAGCCTAGTTAAAGAAGATTATGAAGCAGTTAAAACATTGATTGGTGAAGCATTTGGCTTCAATGAATTTATTAAGGATAAGAAATTTTTAGATTCAATATTAAACATCTATCTACAAGGTTGTATTTTAGAAAGTTCATTTAGCAAAGTAGCAGAAAAAAACAATAAGATTATTGGTGTTATTTTGGGCGATTCAAAAAAAGACAAAAATCGTTTAAAGAAAGCCCATAATACTGTAAGTCTTGCCTATAGCATGCTTAAAGTATTCATGGCCAATAAAGAAAATAAAAAATTCATAAAAGAATTCGCAAAGGTTCAAGATGCATATAAAGAACTTATAAAAGAAAAAGAAGAGGATTTTCAAGGTTGTATACAGTTATTTATTGTATCAGGGGAATCTAGAGGTCTTGGAGTTGGAAAAGCTCTAATGAACCATTTATATAATTATATGAAAAGTATGGATGTAAAATCCTTATATCTATATACAGATAATAGATGCAACTATGGATTTTATGACAGTCAAAACTTTGAACGTATAAATGAAAAAGAAATTTATTTTGATTCAATGAAAGACAAACTTCATGTATTTTTATACTGTTATGATTTTTAACGAATAGCAAAAACCGTATCACTTATTTGTGATACGGTTTTTGTGTAACGGGACAGACGATCAACTTCCCGATTTCGTACTACTTCGGCTTCCCTACGACCAACCCAAAGAAAAACAAATCTATCAATTGATCTATACTCCTCGTTATGCGTTCTTGATTCGACGCTTCCCAATGCCGCCCCAGCTCATTTTTGTACATCGTGAAGTACAGCATAATTATCTCTTCTGTTTGATCTCTATGAATGTAGCCCTGTTGCTTTCCAATCGCGACAAACTTCATAAATAATTGCATGACTTTCCGCTCATTATAACTCTTCAGCCTTTGCATCAACCCACTCCCCTCAGAGAATGGGGATTTCTGAAAATTATCCGATATAATTTGTAAATTTTTAGCTTCCAGCAGCATGATTTCCTTCGTCTTTTCAGGAAAGGAACACGCTGAATCCAGAATCTTCTCATACTGCTCCAACTGTTTGTCCATCCAATTCATAAGCATGTCAGTATAGAGCTGTTCTTTTGTTCCAAAGTAGTTATAAATGGTAGAGGGAGAAACCTTCGCATTTTGAGCGATTTCATTCACGCTCACCTTTCGAAAACCATGTTTGGAGAACAATTCAAATGAGGAGCTGTATATCTGCTCAATTTTGTTCTGTTTCCGTCGTTCGAATCCGTTCATATTCTCCACCTCACTTGTAGTGTAGCTCAAGTTTTAGAGTAAATGCAGAAAATGTAAGTTTGTACCGGGGATTCGGATTTGCTCTAAGCAAAGAAACACAAATCGACAAGGTACCCGTATATTGTATGTTCTATCAGAAAAATAGTTCGGGCAACGGAGATTCCGAGATTTCGGCTCATTTATAAAATGGTTTTGAATTTCATGCTGATACATAAAAAAGTGGCCGATTTAATGGCCACTTTTACTAACTTGTATGCTTTCATCAAAAATTAAGGGAAACCTAAACTATAAAGGTTTCCCATTCTTTGTTAAAGTATGAATCCGTAGCACTATAACTTTTAAAGCGGCGGATTTTCCACTCCTAAATGAATCCAATCTTCCTTTGGTGGACCATAAACTCCAAATGGTTTTATTCCTGCTTGACGCATAAGAACTGTAACTTGTCCACGATGATGAACAATGTGCTTAATTAGCCCCATTAGGATCGTAGCGTTTGATTCCTGTCTTCCAAATGCTTCTTGTATTTGCTTTAGAGATTCATCTGTCCATTGTTCTTCAATAACTTTGGCTGCATCGAGACTTATCTTTTTAAAGGTTTCAGCAATTTCCTTCGCTGAAGTTGGTACACTTTCTGCATTTTCTACTCCATCAATCTTCAACCCGAAATGAGCTAAATACTCTGGAATACTTGTTGTAAAATGCCACGCAATCCTTCCCAAAGTACGACCTTCTGTATAAACTTGTTGTTGTAATGATTCATCTGTCAAACCATCCAAAACTTTTTGGGTTAGTAATGCTTCCCTATTCCATTCATTAATAAAATCTGAAATTGTTACATACATGAATAATTCCTCCTCAATCAAAATTTTTTGAAATACAGTGCAAAACATTCGTTTCTATATCTTAATTTCCCTGCTTGAATTAGAACAACTCATTGATAGAATTGTTTTTTTGTATGTGGTACAAGCTATAAAATGCTTTGCTCACTTTGATAGCCAAGCGGAACATCTGTTCCCTATTTAACTATATCAAGAATTCAGAAAAACATCAAATAGATGGTAATCATTTAAGAAATTAAATTGGAAGCTGTGTCTGAGAGACCTTAGCTCGTCCGTTCGCTCCAACCTGCTTATTTCGTCATCATAACAATCCACTCTTCGGATAAAGTAAAACTTCCATCAGTGGGAGATTTTCATCCCACTCTTATCTTCTTTGACTCTCTCTAAGTCTTAAGGTAGAATCTTACTGCCCACTAATGCTGGATAAACACCAAAAAAAGCCATACAAGTTTGATAAATTTTTAAAGGCAGCCAAAAAATGACAGAAAGAATCGGAGAAATTGAGAATAATCATTCTTGACTGTCAGCTAATTGTAAAATTGCAAAGGAGTGTTCCTTGATGACAAATAGTAGAATGAATCCTAAGGTCGATGAATTTTTAAATGCGGCCAAAAAGTGGAAGGAAGAATACGAGAAGTTGAGAAATATCGTTCTTGACTGTGAGCTAACCGAAGAATTTAAATGGATGCATCCTTGTTACACGTTTGAGAAAAAAAACATAGTTTTAATACATGGATTTAAAGAATATTGTGCGCTTTCGTTTCACAAAGGTGCCTTGTTACAGGATACTCATGGGATTCTAATCCAACCAACGGAGAATGTACAGGCGGGGCGCCAGATTCGATTCACCAATGTTCAAGAAATAGTTGAAATGGAAGCCATCTTGAAAGCCTATATTTATGAAGCCATTGAAGTTGAAAAAGCCGGTTTAAAAGTGAAAAAGAAAGAGCATAAAGAATTCATAATTCCTGAAGAACTTCAAAATAAATTCGATGAAATGCCTACTTTTAAAACTGCTTTTGAATCATTGACACCGGGACGGCAAAGAGCATACATTCTTTATTTTTCTCAAGCCAAACAATCCAAAACTCGAGAGTCAAGGATCGGAAAATATATCCAGAAAATTCTCGATGGAAAGGGATTAAATGATTGTACTTGTGGGCTATCTCAAAAACAGCCCAACTGTGACGGCTCACACAAGTCATTGGATAAGAAAAAATAATAATCAAACTTTAAGATATTGTCTCACTTTGCGTTCATTCGAAATCTTTTTAGATCGCAGGTAACATTCAATCAAATAATTTATTCGCAGAGTATAAACAAACTACCGTATAACAGGCTTACGCATTATTAGTTAAGAAAAGAAAAATACTGTACACAAAAGTGTACCCTTTAGCTTTTTGCTGAAAGATACACTTTTCTTGAACTAACAGGTGCTTTAGTTGAATAAGCCAATCTAAAAAAGTCGGTTCCTTAGCGTACAGGAATTCGACTTTTTTTAGATTGGCTTAGCGTACAAAATTTCCGAAATGTTGGCGGGACCCCATAGCCATCAAGCTAAACTCTTGAAGTACCTCCCTAAACGAAAATTTACTTTTTTATCGTTCCAATCTCCAAATTTAACTTGTTACTTTCAAAATATCTCTCAATTCCTCCACCGTCAGCACTTCGTCCTTCTTCCGATGGATCATCCGATGACAATTGGAACAAACAGGAACAAGGTCCTCTTCCAGATTAATTTCCGTTGCTTCCTCAAGTGTACTTAATGGTTTTACATGATGCACTTCTATAAAACCTTTTCCTCTTTCTCCGTACACTTTTTCAAAATCAAATCCGCACACAGCACATGAACATCCGTGGATTTCAATAGCCGCTGATCTATTGCGTGCATCACGTTCATAGCGTGTTCCGTAGTATGTTTTTGCAGTCCCTTCTGTATAGAAAATATCCTCTTGTGCCAGTTCCGATGTAATATCCTCTTCTACAATTTTCTCCCTGTATTGTTTCTGTACTTCAGGGAACATCATCTGAAATGTCTCCTCATTTTCCCGTACCCACGGATTTACTTTTTGGCTATTTCCTTTGTAATGAACCATAGAAACGTCCTTTATAGAAACAAACGAGTTGTACTCAAACAAAAGTTCCAATCCTCTCCGCTTTACTCGTGTAAGCAATTGTTTTTTAGAGGAACTTCGCAAACGTTTTTTGTGAACTACATTCCCATCTTCTAGTAGCATCACTCGATATTCAGGTGCTTTTTCATCTTTAGAACACTTTACAATAAGGATATAGTATTTCGTTTTAAAACTTCCTTCATATTCTTTTTGACGCAAACTTTGAGCAAACGGTTTTTCATTGGACGGTAGTTGTTCTCTTTCAACCTTTTCCTCCCAGATCTTATCAAGGGCTTTCGCATGTTCCGATGATAAGAGATAATTCGTTTGGTTGGCCATACGTAAAATAAGTAAATCGTGTAAAATGTCATGTTCAGCTAAATCTTCTCTAGTTATCGGAGACTTTGTTAAAACTTGTTCGCGATTGATTGGGATTCCTTCTTTCTCATCCGTTCCGCCCTCATTAATCCAATATGTACTTGCATCAGCGGTTTGAGTTTCTGGCCCCGTAATCTTCCCTTTCGCAATGACTCCACCTGTTCCCTTCTGCTTTCCATCAGATCTCCAAATATAAACCGTGTCCCCTTCTCTTATCACATCTCTATAATGTTCCTGGTTTAAAGACCACAGCCAAGCTTCATTTTCTTCTATATAATCATCAATACGGAAACGTATAGGATTGCCTTGGAAAATCCACGTATGATTCAAACGCTTCGGACGCACCGTTTCGTGGAAAGAAGAAAGAAAATCATCCCAATGTCTGTACTGGAAAACCGCTTCTCGCTGCTCGTAGTAAAAATGATCCCACTCGTCTCCTTTTAAATTCCCATATCCCATCAGCGGTGCGATATATGTAAAAAAGCCTTCTCCAGGCATCTGGCTGTTCCGACTAATGACAATCGCAGATAAAGGAGGCGCGTTTCGTTCAATACACATCTCAGATATAGCTCCCAGCGGCTTGTTCAGCTGAATCGGAGAAATATATCCTCCAATTTCTTTACTTAATTGTCCATATTCCATTACTTTCCCGCTTTTCGCACACTCTACTAAAAGTTCACTTATTCTATAAAGAAGCTTCTTATTCATCTATATCCCCCTACAAAAATAGAATACGATTTTCATAACTTTATAAAGCCGAAAAGATTTTTTACAACAAAATTAATAATGATATTCTTAAATCCTATTATAACAAAAATAAAAATTACAAATTTACCCTTGTTTAATCCTTTTTGTATTCTTCCTACAGATTTGTTTGAGATATAGTCAAATTAATTTAAGGTATAATAAATTGTAAGACTATTCACATTATTTTTCCATTTAAATATACATGCAAATGTCTTTCAAGGGAGAGAGAAAACGATGAAACTTAGCAAATTACAAAAAGGGGATTTAATCGGGATTTATTCCCCTTCGTCACCAGCAACTTATACCGCACCTAAAAGATTTGATCGAGCAAAAAGATTTTTGGAGAACAAAGGATTTCATATAATAGAAGGAAATTTAACTGGAAAACATGATCATTACCGGTCTGGAGGTATGAAAGAACGGGCAGAAGAACTTAATGAATTAATACGAAATCCGAACATCAAATGTATCATGTCAACCATTGGTGGAATGAATTCTAATTCCATATTGCCTTATATTGACTATGAGGCATTTATGAAGAACCCAAAAATAATGATTGGTTATTCTGATGTTACTGCAATATTACTTGGGATATACGCAAAAACTGGAATACATACATTTTACGGACCTGCATTAGTCCCTTCATTTGGTGAATTTGAGCCATTTGTTAACTTTACATACGAATATTTTAGCGACATGTTAGAAGAGCAACAAACATTACCCTACAAGATTAAAAAACCGCCTTATTGGACGGATGAATGTATCAATTGGGAAGAAAAAACGAAGGAAAAACAACGCAGAAAAAATGATTGGGTCTGTGTAAATAGCGGAAAAGCAACAGGAAAGTTAATTGGAGGAAATTTAAACACATTAAGTGGTATTTGGGGTAGCGAATACATGCCAGAAATAAAAGAAGGAGATATCCTTTTTATCGAAGATGCAGCAAAAGATGCTGCTACGATTGAAAGAAGTTTTTCCTTACTAAAAGTCAATGGAATATTCAATAAAATTTCCGGCTTAATCCTTGGGAAACATGAGCAGTTTAATGATTGCGGTACAAATAAGAAACCATATGAGATTCTATTAGAAGTTTTAGATGGTATGAACATACCCTTTATTGCGGAATTTGATTGCTGCCACACTCACCCTATGTTAACCGTTCCAATTGGTATAAAAGTAGAGATGGATGCAACAAATAAAACACTACATATTCTTGAAGAGTGGATACGTTAAATCTATTAAATATAAAAAGGCTAATTAACCGAAACATGGATGAATCAGCCTTTTTCATATCAAATTTGTTTATTATAGAAGATAGCCGAAATACTGGCTGTACCCCATGCCTATCAAACCAAGACAATTCATTACCCCCATAACGAAAAAATGCCATCTTTTCTGTAATTTAATGTAAATAATGGTATTTTTTAAGTGTATTGAGGTTTCAAATGCAAGAAACAGGGGTATGTAGTAGAATAAATAGTACTGGAGGGGGATTGATGAAAGAATATATTTATACGAAAAACGAAAAAAAAGTGAACTTGAAATTTGGAATTTTAAAAAAAGACATTGTATTGACCATATCACTCTTATTAGCAATCGTAAGCTGTTTATTCCATGCACCAAAAATAGAATATATTAATTTTAAAGTATTAGTCAGTTTATTTAATCTTATGCTCGTAGTTAAGGCTCTGGAAGATCTTAAACTATTGGATAAGTTCGCCATTGCTCTACTAAGTAAATGTCATACTAGTAAAAGCGTTTCAGCAATCCTAATTTTATTATGCTTTTTTAGTTCCATGCTTGTAACGAATGATGTGGCATTAATAACATTTGTACCATTAACACTTATAATTAGTAAGTTTATACAAACTTCTATGTTAGATACTATTATACTAGAGACAATTGCGGCTAACATCGGAAGCAGCCTAACTCCTATGGGAAATCCTCAAAATCTTTTCATATTTACTAACTATGGAATAAAGCCTATACAATTTTTTACAACAATCCTTCTATTAGTGGTTCTTGGAATTATTCTGTTATTCTTTCTTAATCAAAGATTGAATAGTAAAACATTGGAAATGGAACTTCCGTATATTCCTATAAAAAGTAAAAAAAAGGCAACGGTATGGGGAATACTATTTGGCATCATATCTGCATCCATACTAGGGGTTTTAGACTACAAACTTGCGTTCATCATCGCATTGGGAACCGCATGTATACTTGATATAAAATTATTGAAGAAAATTGATTATTTATTGCTTATTACTTTTATATGTTTTTTTATATTTATAGGAAACATATCGGAATTAAAGGTAGTTCACACATTTGCAAGCGAAAATCTCAAAAGTCCCACATCTATCTTTTTCAGTTCCATAATTTTAAGCCAACTGATAAGCAATGTACCAGCTGCGATTTTTTTATCAAAATTCTCCGTGGATTGGCAGCCTTTATTAGTAGGTGTGAATTTAGGTGGACTTGGTACGATTGTCGCTTCCCTCGCAAGTGTAATTTCATTTAAACTTTTTATTAAGAGAGATCCACAAAAAAGTAAAATGTACCTTATAAGGTTTAGCTTTTATAACTTTTCGATTTTAGCTCTTTTAACTCTTGTTTATTATTTTACGATGAAAAATCAAAATTTCTTTTAATACAAAGTAATAGGTTTAAACAACTTTGGGTCCTACCAATATAAAAACCCAATTTCTCGAATTTTAATACTGAGAAATTGGGTTTTTTATATTAGATTTGCCTTAACATATGCCTATAGGGATACCACCCCATGTCCATCAAATTATCTACATAAAATACCCTCTAAAAATTAAGAATACCCAAAACTTAAAATAGACATTTATTTCATTTGTTATAATTCAAACAAAATAAATAAATGTCTATTTTCCATACTTGACGATGCCAAATTTACTGGAGGGGATAAAAATGAAAAAGGCACTTTACATCAATATAGGTGGAGAAGGACACTTAAATCCAACGTTAGGATTAGTGCATGATTTAGTACAACGTGGAGACAACATTGTCTATTATTCATCAAATGATTTTGAAGAAAAAATCTAACATAATACTCTTTTAGTTACAAATAGTTTGTGCTGTTGTGACTTTACATAAATTCTCGGCACCCGCTTCCCAATCAAACAAACCACTTCGTAATTAATAGTCCCCATCAACTTTGCAATCTCGTCCACAGATTGAAACGAAGAACCATTATGTCCAAAAATAGTTACTTCATCATCGGTACTGCAGCCATCAATATCCGTCACATCAATCATTGTCTGATCCATGCACACACGCCCGACGATAGGGGATAACTGCTCGTGCATCAAAACCATCCCTTGGTTTGAAAGCAGGCGTGAAAGGCCATCCGCATAGCCGAGCGGAAGTGTTGCGATAAGGCTTTCTTTTTCGAGTTTATATGTCCAGCCGTAGCTGATTCGCTGGGAGGCAGGAATAGTTTTCAGAGCCGCGATTTTCGTTTTGAAATTCATGGCTTGCTTGAGTTTGATAGAATGCCCTTTAAATGTCTCATTAGGGTATAAGCCATATAAAGCGATGCCGATGCGTACCATATCCAGATGCATGTCAGGGAAATTCATCGTGCCGGCACTGTTGCAACAATGCCTGATCGGTACATGAATATCGTGTGTTTCCAAAGATTCAATCACATCCAAAAAGTGCTGAAACTGCATGAGTGTATAGGCAGGGTCTTTACTGTCCGCATTGGCGAAATGCGTGAATATGCCTTCGAGATATACAGAGGGAGAGGTAGCCGCCTTTTGTGCAAGTTCCAAAGCTTCTTCCGCAGAAGTGATGCCGATTCTGGACATGCCTGTATCAACTTTTAAATGAACGGAAGCTGTTTTTTGTAATAGAGAAGATTGGATGATGATTTCATCCAATACTTCGTGAGAGAATACGGTCAGCGTAATGTCTTCCGAAACGGCCTTTTGAACCGAGCGTACTGGCGTATACCCTAAAACAAGAATCGGATGAGAGATACCTGCATTCCGCAGCTGCAGAGCCTCATCTAAAAGAGCGACAGCCAAATAATCCGCCTCTGCTTGCATAAGGGTCTTCGCAATTTCAACTGCGCCATGCCCGTAGCCGTCCGCTTTGACAACAGCCATAATTTTTGTTTGTTCCTTTACATATCCCCTGAATTGCAAAAAATTGTGGTGAATGTTGTCCAATAAAATTTCTGCCCATGTGTCACGATAACTGTTCCGTTTCATGTACCCATCCCCTTTGTATGAAAAACCCCCTCAAGAGCTGCTCTTAAGGGGAGATTGAAATCTTAATTAGATAGCCGCAACTTCTTTTGCGAAAGCGTTTTCTACAGATACGTAAGTGTAGCCGAGGTCTTTTGCGACCACATCGTATGTGATTTCGCCGTTCGCCGTGTTTACGCCAAGTTTCAATGCGCCGTTTTCAGAGATTGCTTTTTGCACGCCCTTGTTGGCGATTTGCAATGCGTAGGGAACTGTTACGTTCGTCAAAGCGATAGTGGATGTTCTTGGAACTGCGCCCGGCATGTTCGCAACAGAGTAGTGAAGAACGCCGTGCTTTTCGAATGTCGGATTGTCATGCGTCGTTACATGGTCGCATGTTTCCACAACGCCGCCTTGGTCGATCGCTACATCTACGATTACAGAGCCAGGCTTCATTGTTTTTACCATTTCTTCCGTGACAAGCTTAGGAGCTTTTGCGCCAGGAATCAATACGGCACTGATTAAAAGGTCTGCTTCTTTCACCGCTTCCGCGATGTTGAACGGATTGGACATCAATGTTTTGATTTGAGTGCCGAAAATGTCATCCAATTGGCGCAGACGATCTGCGTTCAAGTCGATGATTGTTACTTCAGCTCCGATGCCGATTGCCATTTTCGCAGCGTTAGTTCCTACGATGCCACCGCCGATGATAGTAACTTTACCGCGGCTCACGCCAGGAACGCCCGCAAGAAGGATGCCTTGGCCGCCGTTCGGCTTTTGCAGGAATTGCGCGCCGATTTGTACAGCCATGCGTCCAGCTACTTCGCTCATCGGTGTAAGAAGAGGAAGCGTACGGTTCACTTCTACTGTTTCGTATGCGATTGCAGTAACGCCATTATCTTTAAGAGCTTGAGCTAAAGCAGGCTCTGCAGCCAAATGCAAGTATGTGAATAGAATTAAGCCTGGACGGAAGTATGTGTATTCGCTGGAGAGAGGTTCTTTTACCTTCATGATCATTTCCGATTGCGCCCATACGTCAGCGGCACTTTCAATAATTTCGGCACCAGCGTTTGCGTAATCTTCATTTCTGAATCCGCTTCCAATACCAGCGTTTGCTTCAACCAATACTTTATGACCAGACTTCACGAATGAGATAACTCCTGCAGGCGTAAGCGCAACACGATTTTCGTTATTTTTTATTTCCTTCGGTACTCCGATAATCATTAGATTTTCTCCCCCTTAATAACCTTTAATTTACCTTGTTCTAATCCGAGTATAGAATGTTCAAAATATTTTTTCATCGTTAAAAAAGGAGAAAAACGCATCATCCTTTTGTGGAATTCCACAAAAGGATGATGTTACATCTACATAAATTTTTGCAGCTTGAGATCCAAGTACAAAATCATTTTTTGGTTGGGGTCTTTTAAATTGATTTCACTGATTTCACAAATGCGTTTAAGCCTGTAGCTCAGCGTATTGGCGTGAATATTCAAAGCCTTGGCCACGGCACTGACATTGCTGTCTTTATTCAAAAAGACCTCCAGCGTTTCAACAAGATTGCAATTATACTTTTGGTCATACTCATGCAGCTTTTGCAGCGTCTGATTTTCATACTCTTCATGCTTTCTCTGCTCAAGCAGAAGATCAATCAGCTGATAAATCCCCATGTTTTGATAACTGTGAATACTCGCTGTTTCGGAAGGGAATTTTTCCTTTATGGATAAAACAGTCAATGTTTCTTTGTACGCTTTGCCGATTTTTTGATAGTCACAGTATATACTGCTGAATGCCGGTCTGATAAATTTGATTCCGAATCGCTTTTCCATCTTGTGCACAAATGTCTCGACGAAGCGGTTGATTTCATGGAAAGGCTGATCGACATCATCCAATGAAGTGAGAAGGATCAGCTGGTTACAATCAATCGTATAAAGCAAAACTTTCAAATGCTGACTTGTTTTTAACAAATAAGAAATTTGTTTTTCTTCCTCACTCGTAATTTCTTGTTCAAAATGGAATACGGCAACGGCAAATAAGGAAGCGGGAGTAATGTGAAGCAGGTGAAAGTTTCTAATAATTTCCTCGTTTATCTGCATATGACCGGTGAGCAGCTTCCAAAAAAATTCTTGCGATCGTTCTTCCTGTTTGTTTTTGCGGGTTTGCAGCTGCAGCAGCTTGCTTTTCACAGCTTCCGCAGCTCTTTTCAGCAAGGTGCAATCCTGCTCAGTCAAAGATTTCTCGATTTCCAAAGCCCAAATGAACCCCAGGACGTCCTCTTTGTTCCAGATGGAAATCGCGACCCTGTCACCGAGACCAATATCATCTATCCTTTTTATGCGAATAGGCTCACAATCTTTTAAAAGGGCGGGAATAATTCCTTCTTTCCATAAGCTATTGATTACTTTTTCAGGTACGCGGCGTCCCATAATAGTCGCGATTCTCGCGGGGTCTGTTCTTTCATCATGGGTGCTGTACGCAAGAAGGCGATGATTCGCATCCTCAATCGTAATCGAGCATTGCAGAACCTCACTGATCACATCAGCAAATTCTTCCAAACTATCGAAGGCGGCTCTAAAAGGATCGTTTTTCATATATGTCAAGATTCATCCCTCCCATTTGAAATGTATTTGCATATTTACTGCAGGCGACAATTTCCTTTGTGTAAATCAACAAAATGATCTCATAATTTTTATAAATCTTATACAAAAAATAAATTTCACACAAGTGTCAAAATGCTGTAATATAATTTTTGTAATATTCTGATCAACGGGCCTGTTTATTGTAAGCGTCAACATCGGGAGGGCGGATCAACAAATTCTGTAGAAATGTCAATGGGTTTATATACATCTACATTCCGAAAGACGCGATATTCTTGCTTTATTCATAAAAATTAATATGTAACAAAAACGTTATATGTTTCTTAGTAAAGCAATAAATAAAAAGGCATGTTAACTATTGATTAGAGGAGGTTTGAATTTTGAGGCAAGAAGAACATGGGGAATACATTTCAAAGATTAGGAGATTTCTACAAAGGGGGAGAAATGATGCAGAAGAAGCATGAAAAAGAACTTCATCGCGGATTGGAAGAAAGGCATATCACTCTTATGTCGTTAGGGGCGGCTATCGGGGTCGGACTGTTCCTCGGTTCCGCATCTGCTATTAAGTTGGCGGGTCCCGGGATTTTGCTGGCGTACGGATTTGCTGGTCTCATCATGTTTTTCATCATGAGAGCTCTTGGGGAGATGGCGATTCAAAAGCCTGTGGCAGGTTCGTTCAGCAGATACGCGCGTGACTACTTAGGTCCTCTTGCGGGCTATCTGACAGGGTGGAATTACTGGTTTTTATGGGTTGTGACTTGTATGGCTGAAATTACGGCTGTCGGTGTTTATATGAAATACTGGTTCCCGGATATTCCGACTTGGATTTGGGCATTGGCTGCGCTTGTCATTATGACAACAGTCAATTTCTTGGCTGTAAAAGCATATGGGGAGTTGGAGTTTTGGTTCGCGCTTATTAAGATTGTGACGATTGTCGCGATGATCGCGATTAGTGCGGGAATGATCGTTTTTGGTATCGGAAACGGCGGCATCGCTACAGGCATTCATAATTTATGGGAGCATGGCGGTTTTTTCCCGAACGGAATCAGCGGCGTTCTCATGTCGTTGCAGATGGTTATGTTCGCTTACCTGGGCATTGAAATGATCGGTGTTACAGCCGGAGAAGTTAAAAATCCGGAGAAAACGCTAGCGAAAGCAATCGATTCTGTATTCTGGCGTATTTTAATCTTTTATGTAGGGGCACTCTTCGTTATTATGGCCATTTATCCTTGGAATGAAATTGGCACACAAGGAAGCCCGTTCGTTTTGACATTTGAGAAGTTTGGAATTAAGTCGGCGGCAGGTATTATTAACTTTGTCGTGCTGACAGCGGCTCTTTCTTCCTGCAACAGCGGTATCTTCAGTACGGGACGTATGCTGTTCAACTTAGCGGAACACGGTGAAGCACCGAAGCAATACAGCTCTCTTACAAAAGGCGGTGTTCCGGGCACGGCTGTTTTAGCTTCTGCAGCCGCTTTATTAATAGGTGTTGTGCTGAACTATGTGGTGCCGGCAAAAGTATTTACATGGGTGACGAGCATCGCCACATTCGGAGCGATCTGGACGTGGGCTGTTATTTTGTTATCTCAAATCCGTTACCGCAAGAGCTTACAGCCGGAGATACAAAAGCAACTAAAGTATAAAATGCCTTTCTTCCCATATGCTTCTTATGTTTCATTGGCATTTTTAGCAGCGGTAATCGGCATTATGGCTTATAATCCGGACACAAGAATCGCACTGGCCGTCGGACCGGTTTGGTTCGCTATCTTAATCGGCTTTTACTATGGAAAAGGATTCCACAAAAGAAAGCAGACAGAATATGCAAAAGGCAAACAAATCGGCTGAAAAGAGGCTGTGAAGAAATTGAACTTATTCCCATCAAGTTAAGATTTTGAAGTATCCCCAAAACGAAAAATACGCTATTCTTTTTGAAGAAATATGCAGAAAGGATGGCGTTTTTGGTATAAATTTATCGATTTCTGATGAACTAGAATTGTTTCTAAAGAACCCCTTCAAAAAACCCACCTCCCCCTTGTTTCATCCTTTTTGTATTCTTCTCACAAATTTGTTTGAAATATAATGGTATTAATTTAAGGTATAATGAATTGTAGGACTATTTACATTATTCCCCAAATACAAATACCTTTCAAGAGAGAGCACACTATGAAACTTAGCAAATTACAAAAAGGGGATTTAATTTGGATTTATTCCCCGTCATCACCAACAACTTATACCGCACATAAAAGATTTAATCGAGCAAAAAAATTTTTGGAGAATAAATGGAAATAGTCTTTCCTTTTTATATCAAAATGAAAAATGGGGGATTGAATATGAGTGAATTAATTGGGAATGAAACAGGAAAAAGACTAGATATAGGTGGTATTGAATTATACTATGAATTGTTAGGGGAAAATAATGAAGGTCCAACTCTAGTTTTTGATTCTGGATATGGAGCCACTTTAGAAAGCTGGAATCCTATTAGAGATGACATTTCAAAATTCTCAAAAATGTTTATTTATGATAGAGCCGGTATCGGCAAAAGTGGAATGGATGAAAGACCTCGCCATAGTCAACAAAGTGTCGAAAATCTGCGTATCTTACTTCATAAAGCAGGTATAAAACCTCCATATGTATTAGTCGGGCACTCATTGGGAGGTTTGAATACAAGATTATTTGCAAGCACATATCCAGAGGAAGTAGTAGGAGTAGTTCTCTTAGACTCAACTCACGAGGATCAAAACAGAATATTACCTGCTCTATTTACAAAAGAAGTTCAGGAGGCTTATTATAACCAATTTACTTTGGAAGGTTCCCTTAATGAGGTAGAAGAAAGTTTAGAACAAGTTCGTACTTCTAAATCTTTTGGAAGTATTCCACTTATTGTCGTAACAGGTGGTTTGCAGCCTTTTCATACAGTAGAGTCTATGGCTGCTTGGATGAAATTCCAGAGAGAGCTTGCTAACTTGTCGACTAATAAAAAACATATTATTGTTGAAGATGCTGGACACGCAATACATATTGATCAGCCTCAAGTTGTTGTTAATGTAATAAGGGATATATTAGATATGGTGAAAAATAACAACAAACACTCTACTCTGTAATGAACATTGTATGAAAGTTTGTTATCCCTATTTAAGTAGAAACTTGCTATATAGAATAATTTTTTTATATGATAAAGTGGGCTTATGCTTAAATAAAAAAAGGGGAGTGACCCAGATGACAAACCAAAATGAAATGAACGCTTTACCGCCAAAAACATGTACGATTGAACGTCTCATCACGATTCAGGAGGACATTGAAAAAGTGCTTGCAGGACAGAAAACGGCTACTCGCCGCAACGGGAGATATGCGGATGTCGGGGAAGTGATGGAGCTTCAAGGTCACCGGTATGTTGTGGAGAAGGTCTATTCGCAGTCACTTGGCGAATTGACTGATGAACATGCCCGTCAAGAAGGCTTTGCGAATGTGGAGGAATATAAGCAATCTATCCTGTCTCTTCACCCTGGCATGCCGTGGCTGCCAAAGATGAGAGTTTGGGTTCATGAGTTCCGTCCCATCGAAGGTTAATGTGATATAAGGATGGACATGTTGTATCGACTGCTTCTGTATGTACATATTTTCAGTGTAATTTTATCCATCGGCCCGTTTTTTGTATTGCTTCCGCTCATCAAAAAACTGCGGGCTTCAGAGGCTCGAACACAGCAGGCTTATCTGGATGTGTTCCGATTTTCGGTCAGGCTGGCCAAGCATGCTGGGCATGTGCTGGTTGCATCCGGGGCCCTGCTTGTACTGGCAGGCCCTTGGACTTGGAAGACCCCTTGGATAGTGATGACTCTTATTCTCATGGCGAGTTCATTATTTTTCCTAGCCCGCGCCTTTTCGCCGACCATTCGGAAATTCAACGAAACGAGCCAAGACAAGAACGCCTTGATTCAATTGTTGTGGCGTTCTGTTTGGACTTACATCGTTCTTTTGATGGTGATGTTATGGTTCATGGTGACAAAGCCTGCGTTGTGGCAGGGGTGATAGATCTAGGGCGAATAGCGGCTTTGTGTGATTGCCGTTTGAATTCGCGGGGCAGCATGGGACAAGGACAAGCCAAAACTGGATTGTCCTTGTTGTAGTTACGCTTTGAAGAGGTGATGGAATAGCCTTTTACGATCTGGGCCTATTACCCCAAAGCAAGGTTTTTGCCTGAGTTGCTCAGTTTTATCATTTTGAGGTAGTTTATTTTTGTTAGGTTGATGAGCATGGGGTAGCACTCACATTTTAACGTTTTTATACGCTAAAGGAACAAAGTAGTTAACGATTTTAAACAACAGTACTGTAAATATAGCGAATTTATTTGTAATGAAACATCTTTAATGTGAAGCAATACTTAATACATAATTTTTCTGTTCTTAACTACACCCACTTCTAATGATTTACTAAAATGTTGTGTAACTTCTCCGCAAATTCTTTATGATGCATTGTGTTATAGCCCACATGATGTCCAGGAAACTCCACAATTTCTGTTCCCAGTTGTTCCGTTAATGCGACTGCGCAGCGGTAAGCAAAAAAATCTCGTGATGCACTTCCTGCGGCTGGAAGTACCTGCATCGATGAGGAGTTTAATGCGTTCTTCAATCTATCGATGTCTAGCGAATAGTTAAGAATTCCTGGGATCTCATATTTAACGAAATACATTGAATTCCCAAGAAGACGCTCTGTTAGTATATCCTTCGATTGTCCAGGATCCATAGCGTCCATTCCCATATTTGACAATAACTTAATGACCTCACTTCGATGATTTTTCTTAAGATCTTCCATGAATTGCTCGGCTTGTTTTAACTCATTTCCAAATAAAAATTGCAGTAAGATTGGTTCGTGTGGTATCAGTAGCTTAATCTGTTCTGGATGATGTATGCACAGATCAATTCCGATGACAGCACCGGAGCTGCTTCCGAATACGTACGCCGGTTCATCAGTCAGTTTGGCTATTAGGCGGTGAGCGTCGTTGCTGTGTGTTTCTACGCAATAATCCTCAATTTGATTGGTGGGATTGCTACGAGAATGGCCGCGGCGGTCGTAGGTAACAACTGTATACCGGTCAGCAAGGTGGTTTGCAACCTTCAGAAACTTATCAGCATCACCACCTCCCCCATGAATGAAAAGAAGTACAGGTCCCTTTCCACGTACTTCATAGTAGATACTCGCTTCATGTACTTGCAATATTCCATTCTTCGCTACAGTCATTTACAATCCCTCTCCTCTCTTCTTATCCATCATAATAATTATTACTTTTTAATAGATCCTAAGAATGGTTATACCCATAAATCGCTAGTTTCCTTTACTTTATATGATTTGTAAATGATATAAAATGCAGAAATTAACTAAGAAACAAAACTGCCATATTTAAAAACACTGATCAAAGTGTGATTGAATAGCATTTTGATTAATCTTTTTATAAATGTAGTGTAGTGCTATCCTAAGGGGAAGTAAAAAATCCCTCTTGGTAATAGCACTATTTTTATACCGTAAACAGTTGTTTTGTGCCTTTTAAAACATTTACAGGAAATTAGTATTTTTTAAGTCTTAATCTACCCCTGTTTCAATTTAACGCGGATTGTTTGCTTTTTGCGGCTACGCTTTCCTGAACACGATGGCAGCACCAAGCGCCGAGGCCGCCGGTACGAAGAGGTCGCCCGAGTTCGTCTCCGCTATCGGTAAACCGTTCTCTTCGAGATAACTTCGGGTGTGGGAGATGTCGCTCACTGCTACCGCGTACCCGGCGAATCCCGGCACCGGGGGTGCCACCTCTCCTGGTAGCAGCTCTGACAACCGCGATCCGGGAACGATTGTGATGCGAGCCCCTTCCAAGTTGAAGATGTGTGTCACTCCATCCGTCTGGACCTCACAATCCAAGTATTGGCCGTATCGCCTAGTAAATTCATCCAGCTCGGAATCGTCTACGCATAAGATTGATTCGACTAGATCCGTCGCCCCATTCGGATGGTTCGGAGGTATTTGCTCCCCCATTATGGCTGAGGGTGGGTTTTCCGCTGCGGCCAGACGACCTTCGTGCACGTTGTCCCCGTCAATTTCCAAATAACGTACGGGAATAAGTTGAATTCCCCCGGACATCTCAAGAGGTCGCTGTACGGTGTTAACACCGCCATGACTGATTCCACTCCGTTGGAAACGGTCCGCTGTCTGGTCGGCATCCTCGGTACCGAAACAAAGAATATGCGCTCCTTCATAACGGGACAGACATCTGGAGACAGTATCGACAGTGCGTTTGATTTTTCCGATTATTACTTGGAGCACATCCGGCGATGCCTGCAACGGAACGAGTTTTGCATTGATCGGAATCCTCGCGCCTTTCTCGGCAACCGTTACGATTTCGATGAAGCTGCCTAAAAACTCGGCATGTGAATTGGCTGCTCCGAATGGCTTCGGAGGTTCTCCTTCATTCTCGGCCATCGCCGGATAGGACGGCGGCGAACAGACAAATCCCAGTTTTCTGTACAGCTCGAGTGCAGCTTCCATATCGGAAACTACATGGCCGACGTGATGAATGAATTTGATTTCAGCATGCATCTGCATCCACTCTCCTTGAATTCAATAATTGTGACAAAAGAAAAGTTTATTTTAATTACATTGAAAAATTTGAGGTAGAGACACATAGCCATCAAGCTAAAGTTTTATTGCACCCCTAGAACGAAATTTTTAGGCTTTCTTGTAACGAAGAAGCTTATTTATCGTTTTTGGGGTGACTTGTTTTCTTAAGTTGATGGCAATGTGGTGGTACCCCAATTTATAATCCTTTGTTTAGTTGATTATTCTTATTTTTAAGAACCTCGATGCTTTACATCTGCGGATACGCCTCCCGCTATAGGCTATGTCCTCCTCCAAACCCAATTAATCCCTTATATAATTCCCTTGTTTTATACTCTTTCGCATATAGTATGTAGTCTTTTATTTTTAACTAATTTATTCTGAAAAGACTACGGAAATAATCGAACTTTATTCAAAAGCTAACTATACACGGCCTATTTTATGATAAGAATACATACAACCGTAGAGATGTTTATGAGGTAAAGACTAGAAAAATAATACCTTATTCAAATACAATTGCCTCCTCACCTATTCCCTTCCACAAACCTCCCATACTCCTTCAAAAACATTAACTTCACAACCCCAACAGGCCCGTTCCGATGCTTTGCCACATGAATTTCTGTAACATCTTTATCCTCTGTCTCCTGATCATAATAATCCTCCCGGTACATGAGCATAATCACATCCGCATCCTGCTCAATCTGCCCTGTTTCCCGTAAGTCAGACAAAAGCGGTCGCTTATCTTGTCGCGACTCTACGGCACGTGACAGCTGCGACAGCGCTACTACGCACACATTCAAATCACGGGCCATCAGCTTCAGCTTGCGGGAGATTTCACTCATTTCCTGAAACCTGTTTCCCCTGTGTTTTGAATCACCTGTAATGAGCTGCAAATAATCAATGATAACGAGCAGTTTTTTATTTGGATACTTTCGTTTCAGCTTTCGCACTTGCATCCAAATTTCCTGCGTTGTGACGCCTGCTTTATCATAAATTTCTAGCGGCAGGTCGCCAATTTCCGCAAATGCTCGGCTTGTTTTCTCCCAGTCTTCGATCGTAAAACGATGCTTCGGATTTTTCAGCCTTTTTCCCGATACCTCTCCGGTGCAGGAAACCATCCGTTTCAGCAGTTGCTTGTCGCTCATCTCCAAAGAAAACAATCCAACTGCCGCACCCGATTTTGCGGCATGAAGAGCAATATTTAAAGCGAACGCCGTTTTTCCTATGGAAGGCCGTGCACCAATCACAACAAAGTCACCCTCCTGCAAGCCGCACGTCATCTTATTTAAAGCGGAAAAGCCGGTCTCAATGCCTATGAGTTCTTCTGCGTCCTGATGAAACTCTTCATACAATCCAACTAAAGAATCCTTCAAATCAAAATCTAGTGTACAATCCACTTCTTCCAGTTCACAAAGTGCTGTAATCGTCTCGCCGATTACTTTCTCATTCTTCTCCGCCAGAAGACGTTCACTCATACTTTGCGCCATGATTCCCGCATGATGCATTTTCCATGCGCTCCGAACAAGCCCCTCGTAATAGGAGAAATTAGCAGTATTCGGAACACTCTCGATGATATTGACAAAGTACTCAATTCCGCCAATCTGTTCCAAAAAGGAAGGGTCCATTTTAGAAACAAGCGTAACAAGATCAAGCGGCTGTCCATCTTCCTCTATTTTCCGTATTAACTTGAATATCGCTTGATGCACAGGCATAGAGAAATGCTGCTCGGTTAGCCTGCACTCCTTAATCAGCTCTCCATCAAGCAGCAAAGAGCCTAATACGGTCTGTTCAGCTTCGACATTTTGAATGCTCACGGACGCCACCCCTTTTCCTGCAAGAACTTCTGCAGCTCTTCTTCAGACGGTACGTTTTTCTCCCACTCTTCACACTCCTCCAAAAACTGCTCAGTCTCATGAATAGCAGACGGTTCCTTCTTCCGGAACTTCACTGCCGCTTCCTCTACTTCACTAAGTTTCGTATATCCCTTTCCATGCCAATCTCGTAAAATGCCTTTTACGTAAGCAAGCGTCCGCTTGTTGTTTTCATGAGCAATTTGGAGTGCTTTCAATACGAACTCCTCTGATAAATCATCAATCCATCCGCTCAGTTCCTCTGCGGTATACGGCGACAAACTGCCGAAGTTTTGTTCATAAAACGTGAATACATTGCTGTCAGAATCTATTTTTTCATCTGTTTCACAGCTTTCAGGGTCGTCTTGAGAAGCAGCCTGAGACTCTTCAACCGGCATGCCGAAATGCTCCAGTAATAGCGGAATGCTCAGCTCTTCCTCCAAGCATTTTTGAAGGAACATATGGACAAACTTTTTACTTTTCACAGTCTTTAACTCACGCAATACACATTTCTCAACGTTCGTGTTCGTAACTGGGTTATAACGCACCCAATTCAGGATATATAACTCCTTCGTTTTTGCATCATATAATATCTTTCCGTAATCGATAAACCGCTGCAGCAACTTCTCGACAGTCTCTCTGTTGTAGCCTGTTTCCATTTCCGCCAAACGCTTCGGCAACGGATAAATACCGCACTGCGTCGTTTTAGAACATGTCAGCAAGTATATGTAAAAGTATCGCTCCTCCGGCGTTAAGTCCAATACAAAATCATCCTGCCAAAAATTCACCTGTACGTTCCGGTATACTGCCATATGTATCCCTCCCATCTTTGATGACAAATATGAAATTGCAGTTTCTTTCATATATATAAGGATGAGTGAGGAAATTTGGCATTTTAATTTTATAAAAAATTACTACTACGGTTTTATTTCCTTCGAAGTGATTCTTATAGTAGTAGTTTTTTTGTTTTTGTTTTTTATTTTTGTAATGATTTATTACTTGCAAGGGGCTTAGTAGGGGCTTAGTAGAGGCTTGGTAGGAACTGTTTTACATTCGTCATCCATAAGGAAAAGAAGTTTCATCAAATGATAATCCCCCTTTTAAACTGCCTTCCCATTTCTTCATCATATTCCCGCATACGCTGCTTCTTGCTTGCGACGAAATGGGATGCTTCTCTTTACTTCGTGTAGCATCGCCAACAGTAACAGAAACTTTACAACTTTTGTTAAATTTTAAAATTATTTAACAAATTTATTTATCATGAATTCCATACTCTAAATGTTGCATTACAGCTCAATATAGTCATAGAATTATAATTATCCTCTGGCCGAAAGGACGTAAAGAGCTGCTAGAATGAAGTAATAAGAATATGAAGAATGCAGCAAAGGAACGAAGTAAAAGCTAAAAAAATTAGAAAAGGAAAATGGAGAGATGAATTAAATGTTAAAGATAATAAAACATTTAAAACCTTTTACTGCCTCAATCATTGCAGTTATATGTCTTTTAACTGTACAAGCGGTATGTGACCTATCACTACCAGACTACATGTCTAACATTGTCAATGTAGGTATTCAACAAAAAGGTGTCGAAAACGCAGTACCTCAAGTCATTCGTAAAAGTGAGTTTGACAAACTTAAGCTCTTTATGAATGAAGATGAGAAGAAAAAAGTAGATGACAACTATGTGCTTTTAGATAAGAAAGATCTTTCTCAAAGTGAGTTGCAAAATTACTTAAAAGATTATCCGCAGCTTGATAAAGAACCTCTTTATAAGCTACAGACAAAGGATAAAGATACAATTAATGAGCTTAACGACATATTTGGGAAACCAATTTTAATTACAGAGGGAATTGAAAAAGGTGGTACATCCGCTGCGCCAAATGGTAACAAAACACCGACGAATCTTCCGCCAAATACAGATCCTTTCGCAGTAATTGCTAAACTGCCTCAAAGTCAAATCGATGCAATGAAAGAAAAGGCAGATGAAAAGTTTAAAAATATGCCAGGCAGCATGGTAACGCAGTCAGCCGTTCCATTCATTGAGAATGAGTATAAAACGATCGGTATAGATACAGGTAAGCTTCAATCAAATTACATTCTTACTTCTGGTGGGAAAATGCTGCTTTTATCTTTAGTTAGTATGGCCGCTACTGTTATCGTTAGTTTACTTGCTGCAAAAGTAGCTGCTGGATTAGGTAGAGATCTTAGAAAGAAAGTATTTCGGAAGGTTACAAGCTTTTCGAATGCGGAGTTCGATAAATTTTCTACTGCATCTTTAATCACAAGAAGTACAAATGATATTCAACAAGTGCAAACACTTATGGTTATGATGCTTAGAATCGTATTCTATGCACCGATTTTAGGCATAGGCGGCGTAATCAAGGTACTTACCACAGACGTTTCCATGGGATGGATTATCGCAGTTGCAGTTATCGCGATTTTAAGCTTAGTAATTGGTTTATTTAGCGTCGCAATCCCTAAGTTTAAGAGTATCCAAAAGTTAGTTGATAAAATTAACTTAATCACTCGTGAATCTTTAACAGGTATGCTCGTTATTCGTGCTTTTAATAACCAAAAGCATGAAGAAAAGAAATTTGAAAAAGGAAATCAAGATTTAACAAGAACGAATTTATTTGTAAGCCGTTTAATGTCATTTATGATGCCAATGATGATGTTTATCATGAATGCCGTTACTGTACTTATTATTTGGGTTGGAGCACACCAAGTGGATATGGGGCATATGCAGGTTGGTGATATGATGGCATTTATGCAGTATACAATGCAAATCATCATGGCCTTCTTAATGATTTCTATGGTATCCATTATGGTTCCACGTGCTTCTGTATCCGCACAACGTATCGCAGAAGTTTTAAATACTGATGTTACCATTCGTGATGCAGAAGAACTAAAAACATTCTCTTCAGACAAGAAAGGTTACGTTGAATTTAAAGATGTTAGCTTTAGATATCCAGGTGCGGAAGAAGATGTGCTTTCCAATATCACCTTTACCGCAAAACCTGGAGAAACGACAGCTTTTATTGGAAGTACAGGTAGTGGTAAATCAACACTTATAAACTTAATTCCACGTTTTTACGATGTAACAAGCGGCCAAATATTAATAGATGGCACTGATATTAGAGATGTATCACAGAAGGAATTAAGAGAGAAAATTGGTTATGTACCACAAAAAGGAGTTCTATTCTCAGGTACGATCGAAAGTAATCTGAAATACGGTAAAAAAGAAGCAACTGAGGAAGAACTAGCAAAAGCATCAGAAATCGCTCAAGCTATGGAGTTTATTAACGCGAAACCTGAAAGCTTCCGTACAGAGATATCACAAGGCGGTACGAACGTTTCAGGCGGTCAAAAACAAAGACTTTCTATTGCGCGTGCTCTTACTAAGGAATCCGAAATATTTATATTTGATGATAGTTTCTCAGCTCTTGACTTCAAGACAGACGCAGCATTGCGTAAAGCTTTGAACAATGAGATTTCAGGAAGTACTATGCTACTTGTTGCACAAAGAATCAGTACAATCATGAATGCAGATAAGATCATTGTACTTGACGAAGGAAAAATAGTAGGAACTGGTACTCATGAAGAGCTTATGGAAAACTGTGAGGTTTATAAGCAAATTGCTTTATCACAACTTTCAAGGGAGGAACTTTCGTCATGAGTGATAGAAAAATAGAAAATAAAAGACAAGGTGGCCCTGGTCCTGGTGGCGGCGGTCATATGGGCGGCGGCATGAGAAAGATTGAGAAGGCAAAAAACTTTAAGGGAACGATGAATAAGTTACTTCAATACCTAAAGCCATATAAGTTCTCTATCATGATCGTCATTATTTTTGCAATTGGTAGTGCTGCCTTTGCAATCGCAGGTCCAAAGATTTTAGGTAAAGCGACAACAAAACTTTTCGAAGGACTAGTAAGCAAGGTGACGGGAGCGCCAGGTGCTACAATTGACTTTACTTATATCGGAAACATTGTCGTTATACTCCTTGGATTATATATAGCGAGCGCTGTGTTTGGCATTATCCAAGGCTATATCATTTCTGGAGTAGCACAAAAGGTATCTTATAATTTCAGAAAAGAAATTGATGAAAAGATTAACCGTATGCCGCTTAAGTACTTTGATAAAACGACACATGGAGAAGTATTATCTAGAGTTACGAATGACGTAGATACTGTGAGCCAGACTTTAAATCAAAGTATGTCGCAAATCATCACATCCGTTGTTACAATCATTGGTGTACTCATCATGATGTTATCAATAAGCTGGCAAATGACATTAGTAGCACTTTTAATATTGCCAGTATCAATGATGCTCATAATGGGAGTCGTAAAAAGATCACAAAAATACTTTAAATCCCAGCAAGAGTATTTAGGACACGTTAACGGTCAAGTAGAAGAAATTTATAGTGGTCACAATATCGTAAAAGCCTTTAACACCGAAGAAGACGAAGTTAAAAAATTCGAAGAGGTTAATGATACTCTTTACACTTCTGCATGGAAGTCTCAATTTTTATCTGGAATGATGATGCCGATTATGATGTTTATCGGTAATATCGGTTACGTAGCTGTATCTATTTTAGGCGGATGGCTTGCGGTCAAGAAAACGATCGCAGTTGGAGATATTTTAGCCTTCGTTCAATATGTTAGAAGTTTTACACAACCAATCGCTCAAGTAGCTCAAATCGCGAACGTACTTCAATCCACAGCTGCAGCTGCAGAAAGAGTTTTCGAATTTTTAGAAGAAGAAGAGGAAATTCCAGAAGCAGAAAATCCAGTGAAGCTGCAAGAGGTTAATGGAGAAGTTACTTTCAAAGATGTTCAATTTGGATATAATCCAGATAAGATCATCATCAATAATTTCTCAGCTCATATTCAGCCTGGACAAAAGGTAGCCATCGTAGGACCCACCGGAGCAGGTAAAACAACAATCGTGAAACTGTTAATGCGTTTCTATGATTTAAATAGCGGTGCTATATGTATAGACGGTCACGATATAAAAGACTTTACGCGAGAAGATTTACGCAATATGTTCGGTATGGTACTTCAAGACACTTGGCTATTTAACGGTTCAATCATGGAAAATATACGTTACGGTAGACTCGATGCTACTGACGAAGAAGTGATTGAAGCAGCTAAAGCAGCTCATGTTCACAGCTTCGTAAAGACCTTACCAAATAGATACAATATGGAATTAAACGAAGAAGCAAGTAACGTATCCCAAGGACAAAAGCAGCTATTAACAATTGCTCGTGCCCTTCTAGCGGATCCGAAAATATTAATACTCGACGAAGCAACAAGCTCGATTGACACTCGTACAGAAGTACTCATTCAAAAAGCCATGGAAAACCTTATGGAAGGCAGAACAAGCTTCATTATCGCTCACAGATTATCAACAATACGTGATGCAGATTTAATCCTCGTTATGAAAGACGGGGATATTGTAGAACAAGGTAATCATGAAGAGTTATTGAAGGCTGATGGTTTCTATGCTTCGCTTTATAATAGTCAGTTTGAAAGTGCGGATGCTTCGTGAGATTAAATGGAACACTCCTCTGTTTTTTAGAGGGGTGTTTTGTTTTTTCTACTTCTTGTAATCATGCTTCATACCGAATAAATGCTTCGTATCTTTTCCCTGTTATCTTTGGCTATTTGTTTTTCTATCATAATATCCTAAAATCTTAATTGGACTTAGCGAAGTCCAAAAATGACCTAAATTATAAAGTTCATATAGTACAATTCTCGTTAATATGACTCAAAATTCTTATGAAGTCGCAAAAGGGGTTCGGAATGAGACCATTCCGAACCCCTTTTGTGACAAACGCTTTTTCAACAACATAAAACTACTAGAATTCTAGTAGTTTGTCAGTTCTGTCTTTAACTTTTTCTAGTTCCGATATAAGCTTCTTTATTTATTTTGCTTATTTTTTTGTAAAAATATTCTGCGATTTACATAAAACATGTAAAGTAATTAAAGAGTTTGTTAAGAATCATGTAATTTCATTGAACTTTAATGGTTTTTCTCTAAGATGGAAAAGGTAATCTATTATTACTAGGAGGACTAAAGACTATGAAAAAATGCTTGGCTGTTTTAACCCTTATTGCTTCTGTTTTCATGCTATCTTTTACAAATGTTTTTGCAGCTGCCGAGGAAGGCAATTCATCTTTATCTAACCAAGAGACTGTGGTTCCTCTTGCAAAAGCTCACGCACATAATGATTACGAGCATACTCGTCCATTAACAGATGCTCTGGAACATGGATTTACCAGTGTAGAAGCTGATGTTTGGCTTGTTGATGGAGAACTCCTTGTTGCCCATGATAAAGAAGATATTCGACCAGATCGAACATTGAAATCACTCTATCTTGACCCATTGAAGAAAAGAGTGAAAGACAATAATGGAGCCGTTTATCCAGGATACGATAAAGAGTTTACCTTATGGATCGACGTGAAATCGGAGGATGCCGCGACCTATCAAGTGATCCATGAACAGCTTACAAAATATCAAAATATGCTTACAAAGTTTTTGCCTTCAGGGGTGAAACCGGGGGCGATTACTGTCTATATTTCAGGGAACCGTCCAAAAGAACTAATGGAGAGCCAGCCCGTTCGCTATGCAGCTTATGATGGACGAATGAGCGACCTTGAATCAGGTGACTCCAATGAGTTTATGCCAATTATTAGTGATAACTGGACCAAATATTTTACATGGATGGGTGAAGGTGAAATGCCAAAAAGTGAAAGGGAGAAACTAAATCATATCGTTTCAACCGCTCATGCTAATGGCCAAAAAGTTCGTTTTTGGGCGACTCCTGACATCGCATCCCCAGCTAGAGATGCTATATGGAAGGAACTGTTAAATGCTGGTGTTGATTTTATCAATACTGATGATTTAGCTGGGTTGCAGCTTTTCTTAATGAAAAATGATCCTCAGCCTTCTGAACCTAATATTACTTGGGAAACCACTAACAATAATAAATAAACGCTGAGGATTCAGTGTAATCATTTCAGATTATTGTAAAATAATCCTTAGCTAAACCACCACTTGTGTTAATAAGTTCGATTATCCATACAACGGAAAGGCGATGACTGAGTGTCATCGCCTTTGTGTGTTTAATACGGTCTATTGCGGTTATAAAGTGTTGATTTTTTTGTGATAGCCATTACTATTACATCTTCAACTAACGGGTGCGTTAGTTCAACAAGCTATAAGCGATTTTAGGAATAAGCCCATATTTTAGTTATTCCATTAAAGGGCACTATTGCGGAAAATCTAAGGTGAAAAATGATCAAACTTTTTTATAAAACCGAAACTTAAATATGCTAAAGAAGAATCCATTTTGATCAATCTTTTTTTCAAAATGGATTCTTCTCATTTACCGTAAAATACGGGTTTGTGAGGTGTTTTTGATCAAACTTTATTTTAAAGTAACAACAGATCAGCATACAAGCATTCCCTTGCTATCATTATGTTATTTTTACAACATAATGATAACCAAAATAAAAAGTATAGGATGATTATTATGTGTTTTTTATTTTGGTTTTTTCAATTCTGGCGGGATATATAGTAACTCTATGTTTTTAAGTAGAAATTAGTGCAAGATAAATAAAATGTCGAAATTATAATAATTTTGTGATTTTTTGTTGATTTATGTTATTTTTAATGTTAAACTCATAATAACAAAGAAAGAGTAAACGAAAACCCTTAGTGATTAAATTATCAGAATTTTTAGTTTTATAAGTCAGTTTACTCCATGTGATTTACATGTTTGTGTATTGCTTTTCCACTCTTTCTTTGTTCGACCCTATAAAAGAAAACAACCTGTTTTTATCCAAGTTGTTTTCTTTTGTAAAAATTTAATTTGTTGTTTTTATAACAGAGTTGGGATCACTATTTTAAAAGTTATTATGATTTATGGGGGTGACAGCTAATAAATTGGACATTTAATGAGGAGTTTACATTACAATGGGAGTGGATCCAGAAAGAGGTGAAAACTAAGAAGTTTGGATTTTAATTTTTGAAAAGGAAGAATAAAAATATAGTGGACATACAATTACAATAAGGGAATGCAGTATAGATCAGTATACAAGCATTCCCTTTTTATGTGTATGCTATTTTTTGTTTTTAGTTGAGTTTATAAGTATTTATAATCAATAAAGTTGGATATATCGTTTTTAACTAGAGCATAATTTTGATAGACTTCGTCTTTTAATTGTGCACATACAATGTGATTTAGAAGAACGCGAATACTATTAGGGGTACCGCCCCATGCCCATTAAGCTAAAAATAACGATTTATCCCAAAACGAGAAAAATGTAAAAAATTTTCGTTCTGGGGTAGTTTCTATTGTTAGGTTGATAGCCATGGGGCAGTACCCCAATATGGACTATTGGGGGTTATTGTATTATCTCTTCTTTAGGTTGAGTAAAAAAGAAGATAAAAATAATTAAAGGAAGAGCTAGAAGAAAGACTCCACTTTTAGATGGATTAATAGAAGGAATATCGGTTAAAGCCATGTCATCATTCCTTTGTAAGTGTTTTTAATAAATTAGGATTAACATCAAAATGTTTGGACACAACCTTTTGAAAGAAAGTATAATCTCTTTTCAAGTAAGGAAGAGTAGGTTCAAGTTTAGGAACACCAAAAATGGGTCCACTAACATTGATGGTAAATCTGCCAGGTGCAATAAAGCTACCCGTAACACCAATCTCATCATTGAGTAATAAAACGGCGAGGATAACGTCTATTACATCAATAATCACATTCGTAGTTTGTTTTTCAAATTTACCTTCGATTCGATTTTCCCCTGTTAATGGTCCTCCTAATGAAACGCGAAACCCTCCTGGTGTCACAAAAACTCCTATAATGGTGATTTGTCCAGTTAACAATAGTGCGACTGTCACAATATTGAGATCGCGTTGGATAGACCGTATGACTTGTATATTTTTTGTAATTTCAATGTTTTTTTCCAATATTGTCACACCCTCTAGGTACATATTATTCTGAGCGATGTTAAATGTGAGTAAGGATAAGTATGAAATATAGGAATTTATGTAGTAGTGAACCAAATTATCTTCAATAGACACATTAATTATAAAAATACATAATATAACTTTATGAATAAATGTGAATTAGGCCTCCATTTATTACAACCCGCCGTCGGCGGGTTATTTTGTTATAATTTCGTAGTACCAGGGGTAGTGACAAGGTTAATCTGTCTAACTTTATGTAGATCACTTCATAGAAACTGATTTTCTTTTAGTTGTTATCTTTATAAAATCTTTGTGCTTTTCCCCAAGCTTCAGTTAATTTTCTTAATTCGATTGTTTCAATTTTACATATATTAGGATCATGGATAGAATATAAATCGGCAATTATGGTCTCATCCTTTTTTACTTGAACTGAGCATAATGTACCTTTAAATTCATTATATTCTTTTAAGTTGTTTAATACTTCATCAATTTGTTGTAACCACCAATTAATTGGAATGCCTTGTATATCATTTTCTAAAAATGTTGCTACAATTTCTAGTTCTTTTGGTAATTCTATTTTTAAAGAATCTAGGCCTTTATTTTTTGTTATATGATATTTATATTTCATATTTTTGCACCTCATATTCTTCAATATATTGGATAAGCGGTTATAATTTTATCATTTTGGCGAATTAATTCTTCACACAAGTAGATAATTCCTTGGGCTAAAGGACGAAAGGTTTGTGCAAAGAATGTTTTTGCACTGTCGTAAGTTTGCCCTTGCAAAACAGCATCGAATACAAAAGCATCAATCGAATTGATGGCTTGTTCCATACCTTGAATGGTTGCTACGCACAAAGCATTCATACTTTGTGTTTGAGCTCGCACTTCTCCTAGATACATGTTTAAACTCATGACTTCACCTCCAGTGCTAATTTTTGGCGTTGATAGTGAAGGTCATTTTCTAGATTACTGAGGTTTTGTTTCTCCTTTAGCAACGTTTCTTTTTGGTCTTCCAGTTCGTGAGTAAGCTTTCTCCCGATTTGTTGTGCATCTTGACGCAGATTATGAAAGAATTGTCCTAGTTCTCTATCGTTATGCCAAGTTTCTAATATACGGTCAAATAAACGATAGCTTTGACCTTTCCGTGAATATTCAGTTTTTTCATTAGAGTAAAATAAAAAAGCACAGATAGCAATATCCATGCCTTTCTAAAAAATATTTTGTACTATTAATTAATCGTCCTCATCTTCAAACTCATATAAGCTATCGAGTAATTCTGTAAAAGACGAACAAACTGGATAAATCGCTTCTTCCATCTCTTCCTCATGATCCCAAAATATAACCGTTGGTGATTGGGGATTGTTTCGATAATCAAAACATAAAAAATTCCCAAATGGATCACGAGCAAACGGGTATACTTTATCTACTAATCGATCTTTTATATTCTCATATCTTTGGAGAATATAGTATTCACTTTCTAAATCGAAAGTTAGAAGGTTATTTATTACGTCATCATCTTGTCCTTCTATATCAAACGTATTAGGTTGTGGATGCCCTCCATCATTTTGCTTCACACATTCAATAAAATCATGAGGAAGTTTTACACCAAAATATTGTTCTACTTGTTGAATATGTTCATCTGTAATTGTTTTTTTACTTGTTCCAATCCATGTAACATTGTTTATTTTAATGCACCTCCCTATAAAAATATAGCTTGATATCTATTGAATATAGTAGTCAGGCTTTTCAACTGAGTGTAAGACTGTATTTGCCAATCCTTTAATGTATTTCAGTACTTTGTCCTACTGTCATCACTTTATTTTTCCAGAACTAAATAACTATTGATGGATAGCCAAAGTATAAAGTTCATAATAGCAAGGTTAAAACATATTATATAACGGCTAATGAACTCTATGTATAGTATGAATCCATAAGAATTGGTTTATTTGTCATACTTTAAATTTTCTGCTTCCCATATTAAAATTAATTCTCTTAACTCAGAAGTTTCAATTGTGCATGAATATTTTTCATCTTCAACATAACGATTTGAAATTTTTGTAAAATCTGGATTTATTTCTAATTCACAGGCGTTTCCACCAAAGTTTGAGGATTTTTCTTTACCATTTAAAACTTGATCAATTTCTGTAATCCAGGGCTCAGCGCTCCCGCCTTGGATATCAGAAGCTAAAAAATCTGCAACTATAGATATTTCCGAGGGTAATTTCATTAGTAATGTATCATATGGGCCAATAATAAATTCATAATTATATTTCATTTTACTTTCTCCTACCTTCTATAAATTTGGAATGCCTATATGGTTTTTCTATCTGGAGTAAGAAACATCCTAATTTTCATTCCATTTGAAGTTACTCCGATGTATGCACTTTCTGCACCTTCCATCGTATGAATACTCTTTTCCGACGCCTGATCCATCTTCTAACGAATTAATTCTTCACACAAGTAAATAATCCCTTGCTCTAGAGGACGGAAAGTTTGTGCAAAAATACCTATATAACATAATGCAAAAACACCTTAGAATTCATCCAAGGTGTTCAATGCGTTTTTTACTAAAAGGATATATTATAAACAAAACTTTATTTACATCTCTAACAATTTTTCACGTAAAACTAATTCACTTTCAGTCATATAACCTCTATGTAATTCCTCTACAATTTTATCACAATTAAAGCACAATACTTTTTCATCACCTAAGTAACCAACAGGATAAGGAACACCGACATAGTCAAAATCACGTTTATCTGCTGAAACAACCATTCTTCCGATAATCATTATAATTGGTTCTACAGCTTCTAATTTTACAACTGAGCCGATAGGTAATAGTTTCATTTATTTATTCTCCTTTCTCTTTTTATAAAACCGTTCCACTAGCATTGAGGCACAAAAAGTGAATGCTCCTATGCAAAGGATAATTAGGATTGCTAATAATTTATTTGAAATAGTACTTGTAGAAAGTAGTATTATAACAATTGGTGGTAATACACCTAGAATAATTAAAATTCTTCCTTGCTTCAGCAAACTAGTTATCTCCATTCTTTTTAAATTTGCTAGTTATACATTCTAGTAAGTTTGTAGTACCAAAAGATAAGGAGGCTAGTATAAGCACAAAAGCAATAAGAGCTAACTTTTTCCCCCATCCATAAGGAGCAAAAAGGCTAAATATAAGTAAAACTGAAAACCCAACAATCTTAATAATTCTTGCTTGTTTAAACATGTTTATTCTTCCCCCGGTTTAGTAAATTTAGCAAATATCCCACCACCAACTTTTCCACCGCCAACATACAGACCAGTTTCTCGACCTGCGTGTAATTTGTAACCGAATGTCCCTATTCCAAATTCGCCTCGTATTTCAATATCATATTCACCAATAAAAGGAATAAAATCAGGGATGTCAATCTTCTTTAAAGCTAATTCGTATTTCTGAATCGTTAACTCTGCATCATCTTTAAATGTGTAATCCTCGATTCCGTAAGCTAAAGAACCATCTAAGAATTTCTGTGTTACCTGCATCTCTGTATTATATATAATATTAGTTGAAATGGAGTTTTCTAAGCCTGTAATCCCTACCTTACCTCCAATGATGTTTCCTGTAAAAAAATCTTCTTTTATTGTATTAAAGTTATAAGGGGCGTTTAAATCAACTTCCCCATGACCAGCTTTAAATGAAAATTCATTGCCTTTTGAAATAGCGTATTTTCCTTCGATTAAATTTCCTTCTGCTTTTCCTCCAAGACGCCCATCTGTTTTCCATTCTGCTGAACCTACAAAAGTTTTGTATCCTCCTTCAAAGGGTTTCACAAATTTCGCAGAAGATGACATGAAAGCTAAATTATCAGCTTCACGAGCCTTATCCTCTGCAATTTTTTGAATAGACGCCGTCCATCCCATATTCAATTCTTGTATGCTAAATGTTCCTGCTGTGGCATTAAAACCTTTCCCACTTTGAACTTCCGCAAGACCTTGAGCAATGCTGGCAGCTAGTTGGAGTGCAGTATCATAATTACTACTAGAAGTATAATTGAATTCATGCAGATGTTCTAACTTTTCTTGAAGCTTTCGTTTCATCGCATCAAAAATTTGCACCATAACTTGCATGCCTGGAAGGGTCTGACTAATTACTTCAATGCCTGTTTTTGTTCGCTCGATCTCTCGAATTTGGCCTAGTATTTCTTGTTCAATGACATCTGTTGAAGCTACTTGTGATTGAAAATCGTTCGGAAAGGCATCATTCTGACGAATTAATTCCTCACACAAGTAAATGATTCCTTGGGCTAAAGGACGGAAGGTTTGTGCAAAGAATGTTTTTGCACTGTCGTAAGTTTGCCCTTGCAGAACTGCATCGCCTATAAAAGCGTCAATCAAATTGATGGCTTGTTCCATGCCTTGAATGGTAGCAACACAAAAGGCATTCATACTTTGTGATTGGGTTCGCACTTCCCCTAGATACATATTTAAACTCATGACTTCACCTCCTGTGCTAATTTTTGGCGTTGGTGGTAAAGGTCATTTTCTAGATTACTTAGGTTTTGTTTCTCCTTTAGCAACATTTCCTTTTGGTCTTCCAATTCGTGGGTAAGCTTTCGCTCCATTTGTTGTGCATCTTGACGCAGATTATGAAAGAATTGTCCTAGTTCTCTATCGTTATGCCAAGTTTCTAATATACGGTCAAATAGACGATAGCTTTGACCTTTCCATTCATAAAAATCTGCTTCCGTTTGTTCTTGTTTTTGAATAGCGTGTTGATTTTGAGATTGTTCTTCAGATAGACTTCTTAATTTTTCATTCAGTTGATTGATTTGTTTTTCGATATCTTGACTCATCTTTTCCCTCCTACATTTTTACGTTCACGTAGGTTTTCATATTAGTTAAAGGTTTTTTTATTAAAGGATAATTATGAAAAGTTTTTTTGAAGTTCGTTATCCATACGCTCAAACTCTTTGGCTACAGAATGAATATTGTTAACCGCTTGTTGAAAGGCGCTATAAAATTGTTTAGTTAAATCAAAAGCTTGTTGGTTAGCTTCTTGTGCTTTGGAGTTAACGGATAACGTCGTACGTTCTGATTTAGTTATAGATCTATTTGCGGCACTATGAATCGTATCAGCAGCGGTCCCCATTTGCGTCGCGATTTGTTCTGCCGTTTGAAAATTACTTTGAAATTGTCCCATCGCTTGAATCCTCTCTATATTTTTCTGTCCAGTCTTTCAGAGTTTCTTTGAAAATTTTTGGACTTCTTCACAACTTGATAAACTATGAAAATTATACCATATGAAAAAATGAGGGTTTCATAAAAAATCTCCAATTATTGTATATTGCTTTTTCTTTTTTGTACCTCCTCGAAGCACTTAACTGTGTTAAATATAGTAATTCCCCCGTCCTCCACACAGTCTATATGTTGTAGCCTGTTTCTATCTCCGTCGAACACTTCGACAACGGATAAATACCACATTGCGTAGTTTTAGAGGCTGGATATATTTTCAGCTTTAATAGATCTCTTTATGCGGAGTTCTTATTATTTAATAATAAAGATTTACGATGATATCATTAATTTATAAGTACATGCACTGCATACTTGTTCCGACAGTTGGAGATTATTTCAAATATACAGATTTGAGTAATGAAAGAAGGGAATTCGTTTTGAATAAAAAACTGAAATTAGCATTTTCTGGTGGTGGATTTCGGGCTTCATTTTATGCACTAGGGGGATATAAACGGCTTGTTGAATGTAAGTTAGACAAACATGTATCCAGTATCAGCTCTGTTTCTGGAGGTAGTATCACCGCTGCAGCTATTATGCTTGCCTTACATAAAGGTGGCGAATTTCGAAATGTGATTGATTTTGAAGATCGTGTTATTACTCCCTTAGTTAAATTAGGACAAATTGATCTTCGCACAAAATTGATTACAAATTCTTTTACAAAACAAGTCTTATCTTTTAAATCTCTTCGGGAGAAATGTAGTCATGCACTTCCAACATTACTTGATGAATACCTTTGTGAAGGGGTCCGAATGGAGGAATTACAAAATCTTCCGATCACCTGGTATTGTAATACAACTTGTTTAGATACGATGCGGATGTTTTATTTTTCAAATGATCATATGTACGGAACATATATAGGACAAACAAATAATATAGATGACATTTCTGTTTCTTATGCTGTAGCTACTTCAGCAGCTTTTCCATTATTATTTTCCCCTTTTTCTTTATCAGTAGCAGATAGAATCTTTAGCGACCCAGAAAATCGAATGCAAGGGAGTTCATTAGAAAAATATGACACCCTTTGGTTTTCAGACGGAGGAGTTTTCGATAATATTGGAACTGAACCATTGATATTATCGGATCGGGAAGTACCCGATAATAATAAACAGAGATATCCTCCTCTTGCAAAACATAGAAAAGAACCTATGAAATTTATTCCCAAAAATTCCGATGAGATATACTTCGTCTTTGATGCCTCTGCGGCTGAAAAAGAGTGGAAAGAAGATGAAAAACCCACACATTTTGAATTAAACAAACGCATTTTAGATACATCTAATAGTCAAATTGTAATATTGAGAAGGAAAATGCTGCGTAATCTAGATCCAGATACTTATCCAGGATTACAGCTCATTCTTAGCAAACCTATTCAAACTTTATTAGATCCGAATAGCAACCCTTTTTATACTGACCATGTTTCCATACCAGACTACCAATTTTATTCGCCTCCTTCAGATCAAGAAAATATAGAAAAATTATTAGCGGGACTTCGTACAGATTTGGATGGTTTCCATGATAGTGAAATTCAAACATTGATACGTGCAGGTGAAATTCGAATGGACATTGCCCTGCGGACGTTACTACCAGATTATATGGAGAGTTTAAACAACATATCGATTCCTACATTCGCATCGGAAAATATAAAACACCTTTCAGATATATTACGGTCAGGTGGCAAACATCACTTTACTGGCAGTCTTTTTCAAAACCTTCATGATAGTAAGAAATCTTGAGAGAAGAAATGCTTCAATCCATTGGCTTGTATCATACTTTAAATATGATGGCCGCGCTATCTATATAAAAGAGTTTATATAATTTTTTTATAAAAATAAATTTTGTGTATCTGTAAACACTATCATTTATATAAACTATGGAGGAAACAACTATGGCTGAACATTTACAAAGACATCCGCATTTCGGAAATACATTAGCAGATTATTTTATGGAACATCATCGAAATCCACTTTCATTCCATGGTCCGATCGTACATGTTAAAGCAACAATAAAATTAGTTGAAGAAGATGAAGCTTTCTGTGCCATTCGCTATGGAGATAAGTTAGACTTAAAAAACCTATTCCAGACTTAAAAGAAGGGGAAGAAATTGAATTACAAGAGGAGTATGTTGATAGAACACGTGTAAAAGTAGGAATTGGTAATCCAAGGGATCCAGTCATACACTTTACGCATTACCCAGTAGGATTTGTAAATTGTAATGGTAAGCACTACAAATAGATATTTAATTGGCTCTCTCATAAACGGTAAGATTTTATTTTTAGTAAATAACAAAGGTGAGGTTTATCAAAATTAACACCTTTCATAATGGTTACTGCGGTTTCAGCGGAATACCTGGATATGTTACCATAACCATTCATCCAAACAATTATAACATTCCGAGAATACTGGCGCTCATTGCCCATGAATTTCATCATAACCACCGTTTTTCTTATTTCGATTGGGATCATGGAGACGTAACGTTAGGTGAATATTTAGTCATCGAAGGACTTACTGATTCATTTGCTACTGAGTTGTATGGTGAAGAATATTTAGGTCCTTGGCTCACATCAATTGATGAAGAAGAACTCAAATATTCGATTCATGTCATTCGGGAAGGTTTTAATTTAAAAAGATTTGCGGAAGTTAGTAGTTACATGTTTGGAGATGAAATTGATAAAAAAGAAGGTTATTCACCAGTAGGCTTATCATCTGGCGCAGGTTACGCCGTAGGTTAACACCGTACAATCTTTTATGAAAAAGAATAACATCACAATTCAAGAAGCCACATTGTTAAGTGAAGAAGAAATTATTACAGGATGTGGCGTTTTTTAAGGACAGAGCATT
Source organism: Bacillus sp. AFS018417 (assembly GCF_002560985.1). Lineage (NCBI taxonomy): Bacteria > Bacillati > Bacillota > Bacilli > Caryophanales > Bacillaceae > Bacillus > Bacillus sp. AFS018417. The sequence goes on along the minus strand of NZ_NTTM01000004.1, from coordinate 21,318 downwards.
TTAAAGTTCGAAGTATTATGAGGCTGTTCCAAAAGGTCGTTCAATAACAACCTTTTGGAACAGCCTCATTTTGTTTTTACTAGATTAATGGGTATATGTTATGACTTTTATTACTTTAATACAGAATTTGTTCTCTTTTTATTTTTGAAAATTAAGGTACTTTTTTATTCTAACTGCATCATTATATATGATACTAAACCCAGTATGATTACAATAGTAATAAACTTAATAGCTATAACCTTTAAAGTTAACTCCCCACTCCGAACTTTAACGATAATAATGATGCTTGCGAGAATGACCATAAATATATAAAAAGTGTTCATCGTGATCGTTCCTCCTTCTTATCTTCTTGATTTAAGTTAGACGCTAGAACAAATTCTTTATTAATAAAACTACTTAATTCATTATCATGACTAATAAAAATACATATTTTATTTGAAAATTCCTTAGACAAAATCTTTTTAAAAGCTTGTCTCGCTTTTTGATCCATATTTGATATAGCTTCATCAAATATCAAGACATCAAACTCTTTCATAAAAGCCCTTGCAAAAGCAATTTGTTGAATCTGACCTTTAGATAAGTTTTTCCCATTTTCAATAATTTTTTTGTTTAAATCTAAATCTGTTAAAATACCATTAGTTTTAAGTAAATCAATTTTCTGTCGAAATTCGCTCTCTTTAATCATAGTGTTTCCTATTTTGATATTATTAGCAATTGTATCTTCAAATAAATATATATTTTGAGGTATAATCCCAATTCTATCTCTTAAGTCTTTTATATTTATTTTTTTTAACTCTGTTCCATTTATAAATATATTTCCTAAATAAGTTTGATAGAATCCTAATAAAAGTTTTACAATTGTGGTTTTGCCAGAACCATTGCTACCGATAAGGGCTAATTTTTCCCCAGTATTCAGGTCTAAATTAACATTTTTTAGTATTTCTTTATGTGCTGTTTCATATTTAAAAGATACATTTTCAAGTGAAATGCTTTCAATTTTATTAACCTTTATCCCTTTGTTATCAGGGACTGTTTTTCCAATTAAACTATTTAAACGTGACATCGCAGCTAACGCAGGTTGTATGGTAATTTTGAAACCTTGGAACATTGTAATTGGTGCATATACCATACCAACGTATTGAGTCAAGGACACATAATCTCCAACTTGCAATCTCCCTTGTGTAATTAAATAAGCAATCGTACCAATAATTAAAGTTTGAATGATAAGAATTGTTACATTAAGTAACTGTGAACTTTTACTGATTGTTTTACTTTGGTATACCGTTTTTTCAGCTAAACTAAATACCTCTTTTGAAATACTTTTATTAACATTTTTCTCTTGATTTAGTTGTTTTAAAGTTACTATTCCTTCAAAGGTTGAATGAATTTTATTATTTGTTTTAGCGTTTGTTTCAAACATTTCTTTAGAATATTTATTTATTACACTTAGTGAACTATTAGAAATTATATAAACTAGTGGCATAAATAATATACAAATAATAAAAATCAAAATGCTTTTGCTAAATATGAAAATTAAGGCTCCTATCATTGATATTGAAGTCGAGAAAAAGCTAAATACTGTAGGTGTGAATATTGAAGACAAAGAGTTTGCTTCATTTATTCTAGATAAGATATAAGCTGTAGATTTGCTATCAAAAAATGACATTGGCATATTTAATGTTTTATGTATCATATCAGTTTTTATATCAGCGATTACTTTAGAAGAAGTTTTTGCTAGTAGAAAGTCACTAATATAATTTAATATGCCCCGACTGAAATATATAATGATAAGTACAGCTGTAAATAAAATTATACTGTTAATATTTCCTTTTAATATGCCCTCATCAAATACTTTTTGTGACAAAATAGGAATGGCATTTGTAATACCAGCAATTAGAAATGTTATAAACCCTAATAAAAAAATCGTCATCAGGCTTTTTTTGAAATATACTACAAAAGTTTTCAACACCTTCACCTTCTATCAATATCAGTATTTGACATTTATAAAATATTTTCTATTGAACGTTTTTTTATTACCATATTTAGCAAAAAAGCAACTATAAATAGTACAGCAACTGATATAAATAGTAACCCAATATCTCCTGTATTGGAAAATAACAATATATAGATTATCGTTCCAGTCATCGTAAGAAGCTTAGTCACTAACATGTTATCAATCAATAAGATCAATACCGTTAGAATATTTCCAAACAATAAATTAATAACTGGTAATAAAGAAATAGCACCTAAGATTTCAAATTGAGGATAGCCTTTTAGTAAAACAAAATAAATAAAAAAAGCCATAGAGTATGTAATACTTACAAGGGTTGCTGTTATCATACCAAATACAGTTTTAGCCAATATAATTTTTTCTGCACTAAATAGTGGTAGTAGTTTTTCTAAGGTTTTGTTACCTTTATCAGACTTAATAGATTCAAATATTATTTCCGACATAAAGATAATCGATGTTACACCTAATATGAAATTAAATTTCATAGGAATAGAGAGCGTTTTCAAACTTGATGTAGCATATAAAGATAGAACTGCTAATATAAAGAGTATGAAAATTGTTTTTTGCCAACGACTTTTTACAAGGCGAAACTCTTTCCAGATTAAAGATTTCATACCTCTTCTATCCCTCTTTCTTATTAATATTTAAATATATTTCTTCTAACATGACACTTTCTTCGACTACATCTCTAATATTAATTTGTAATTTGATTAACAAAAGTAATACTGAGTTTAAATTATACGTATCTCGGTCAATGATAATCTCATCTTTCTTTACTTCAGACTGATTAAAGGCTTGCTGTATTGCTTTCATTTGTACTTCTGATATATCTTCTAATAGTCTTATATGTACTTTTGAATTTTTATACTCTGTTTTTAAAGTCTCTAATTGTTTTTGAACTTTTATTTTCCCTTCTGAAATTAACAATATTCGCTCACAAAGATTTTCAATATCATCAAAATTATGCGAAGTGATTATAATACAACTATCGAGAAGATAATTTTTAATTAAATTTTTCAACAATATTCTATTTTCTACATCGAGGTTAACTGTAGGTTCATCTAATATTAATACTTTAGGTTTGTGAATGATAGCACATGCAAAAGCGAGCTTTTGTTTCATTCCAGATGATAATTGAGATGCTTTTTTCTCAAGCATAGATTCCATTTTTAAATTTGATACAACTTCTTTCACAGCTTTACTTGATTGATTAAATGCCTTAGCCCAAAACATTAAATTTTCCAATACCGTGAATTCATCGGTAACCCCTTTGGATGCGGGTAAGTATCCAATTTGATTTTTATTTATATAATGCAATACTTCTCCAGATGTTGGACGGTAAATTCCCATAATAATTCTTAATAATGTTGTTTTACCAGAACCTATTGAACCAACAATTCCAATTCGTTCACCCGACGTAAAAGCTAAATTGATATTTTTTAATACGAACTCTTCAGTGTTAAATCTCTTATTAACATTTTCTAATCTGATATATTCCATACAGTTCACCTCCTCTTCCACTTTGTTACTTTAATCATATTAGACGTAAGAACATAATGTTTTTTTCGTAAGATCTTTTGAAAACTCCATTTCTGCAGCTCTACAATCTCCACACATTCGTCTAAATTCACATTTACTACATGGTTCTATCTTTTCTAGACTTAATTTCCAGTATTTCATTATATTAGCTTTTTCATCAAATAAATCTAAAAATCTTTCATTATTTTCCAAGTCCATTAGTGGTTCTTCATGCATTCTTGGACAAGGATATACTTTTTTATCCGCTCCAACTGCCAAAGTACCCGCTAAACAAGGGTGATATTCTCCTAGATACGAAAAGGTATTAATATCTTTTGTAAATACAGGTAAATACTGGTGGTAAACTACTTTATCATCAAGACTATTAATGAGTACTGAAGGAATGATATGTCGGACACCTATCCCATGTAATTTCTCATATATTAACTTGAAATCTTTTAAACTTTCTGTGCTAAACAACACATTTACTATAACATTTTTATGATTTTCATTAAAGTTGTGAACTATTGTTTTTATAGATTTTACCATTTGCAAAATATCTTCTGAATTATCACTTGTGAAATCGATATTGATAATTGGTGTAATATTAAAATCTAACATAAATTTAACTTTATCATTATCTAAAAGACTACCATTTGTTTGTATAAATATATTTTGTTCATTTGTAGTTAACAAAGATGTAAAATGTAATATCTCTTTTGTAAATTCCCATTCAAGTAATGGATCACCACCATGAAAATAAAGATTTTTAAACTTCAAAGCTACAATATCGCGCATTAAATTATAGTAAAATCCTAATTCTTTAATAGCAGTTTGCGTAGCTCTTTTGCAACTATAGCAACCGTTTATTTTGGTGTCATCACAATGCACACAATTTTTTGTGCATTCGCATGGTAGTTCTATGAAACAATTTTGCATAGGGATATTTTCATCTTTTAATAAATTTTTTATTGCTCCTTTTCGATAAGTTTCCCTTGGAAGGAAGTTGTTTGAATATTCCCCCATACTTTTTTCTATTAATAAATTTATAAATTCATCTACAATATCCCCATCAATGTCCTTCTTAATCTCTTTAATTTCTTGACCATTAATTATTCGATTTATAATGATACTTTCTTTTTCTTTAAGATGAAATACCGTTTCTTCGTTAAAGTTATATAGTGTACTACGTAATTGTCCGTTAACAGGAACGCAATGAGAGTATAAATTAAAGTATTTATTCATGACCATCTGCCTCCTTTATAATTTACATATTTAATATTCCGTCCAGTTTTACGCCTTGTTCTAACAATGTATAAGTGGTTTTAAATGCATTCCTTTTTTCAGTAATAAATTCTTTGCAAGGCTTGCTTAGTTTTCTATCAAAACCACCTTCATTGTCAATGAAATTCCTAAAACATGTTGGACATAATCGTTGAATAGGACAATTAACACATTGGGTGCCCATGTATTGATTATATTTTTCTAGACTTTCTGCTATTCTATCAATGTCAAGCCACCCCCTGACAGTTCCGATAGGCATTTTATCATTTACCTTTTCACAACTATGTAAAACTCCTTTAGTATCAACAGCAACTTTAGTCCCCGGAACACAAGTTCCAGTATAAGGTAAAAATTCTGCTTTTAATTCATTTAATGGAGCATTAACAGCTCTATTAATGATTTCATATATCGGTAAAGCGAACAACAATCTGGAAAGTGGATCTAATTTTTCGCCAGCAATTACTTTTTCTTTAAATTCTTCTCTTAGAGTATGTATCTGATTATTAAATTTTTCTTTATCCTCATCAGTATACTGATCGTACCAATCAGTTCCCACATCTGAAACTTGTAACAAAATTGATATTTTGTTTTTTACTAATTCATTTGATAGATAAAAATCTTTCAATTTATACAGGTCTGTACCAATATCAAAAACATCAATAATTTGTAGTTTTGTCCTAAAGTAATCAGGATAATTTTCTTTAATAAAACGTAATTTACTCATAATGACTTCGTATGTACCTTTATTATTTGCAAATACTCTCATTCGGTCATTTTCTTCTTTGTAACCATTTAAACTTATAGATAAAAAAAAGTTATTATCTATTAAAAATTTTATTTTTTCTTCATTTAAAAGAGTTGCATTCGTTGTAATATTAAAATAGATTTTACCGTTGTATACTTCCTTCGCATAACTAACAATCTCTTTAATAAGTTCATAGTTTAGTAATGGCTCTCCACCGTAGAAACCAATCATTGGAATAATAAAAGGTTTTTCTTGTTTAATTTTTGTCACGCTTGCCAAATACTTAAATACAGCTTCCTTCGCGGTACCAGTTTGCATTTTAAAGTAATTATGTGTTCGATTGTTATCGTATTCTCCTGAATATAAACAGTATTTACATCTCAGGTTACAACTTTCTGTAACAATTAAGATAAGCTGACTAAAACCATTTTTATCAATGAAATCACTCAAAGATTTTTTATTAATTGTTTTGGGAGTTGCTTTTTCTTTCCCAAAAACTAATTTTTCTGATTTAGAGCCATCTGCTAATTCTACGTTACCTGAAACATCATTATAAAAATAGGTATTTTTAGAAGTTTTAAAATAAAATCCTCTCTCTTCCATTTTATACACTTCCTTATTTTTTGATTTGAATAAAAGCCATCCTGCTACGGATGGCCTTTTATTTAGAAGCAAAATTGATAAATCGGTTTAACCATGGCCTCCAGCGTAACCTGATGCTGTTCCAACTGCATCCATTACTGGACTAGCTGTATCAATAGCACAAACTCCGAGACAAGGGCCAGCACATTTTAACGCACAACCCAAATAGTCAGCATGTTGAATTGGTTCCATAAAAACCACTCCCTCAATTTAGTTTTGGCTAAATCTTTTAGTAAGAACTAAACCGACTTAGTAACTTCAACTGATATATCGGTTTAACCGTGGCCTCCAGCATAACCTGATGCTGTTCCAACTGCATCCATTACTGGACTAGCTGTATCAATAGCACAAACTCCGAGACAGGGGCCAGCACATTTTAACGCACAACCCAAATAGTCAGCATGTTGAATTGGTTCCATAAAAACCACTCCCTCAATTTAGTTTTAGCTAAATCCCACTTTTATTAAGTAAGGATTAAACCGCCTTAGTAGCTGTTTGCTACAGTTATAAATTACTATAAATAGAAATAGAATTATATAGTTATTACCAATTGTTCACAATATTTACATTAATAGATATATTTGTATTTTTATTATTTATATAGTGAAAAATAACCTTAATTAACTAATATTGTTAATTGTTTAATATAGTTCATATCCCATACCTATAAAGCCAATCTAACGATGTACCCTCATATCCATGAAAACTCCCGCCACTTATCTCCTGCGGATCTTGAAGTGGGGGTTTCTCGTGTATCACCTTCAAGAGATGCTTAACACGAGTGGAGTTGACACAGCTGCCGCCAAAGGAAACGTACTGACTACGACGGTCGGCTGCACTTCTTCAATCAATTTTAGCAATCGCCCGAGACCTGTAGAGAAAATCGTCTTTATCAAATTGGATAAAGTGTTCACTCTCCGTGTTTTTTGATAAATATACCCATACACCTGAGGGAATTTTTTTACTCCTTCAAGGAAAAGGAAACGGCTTACATGACTAGAATACGGATGGACCCATTGCATAAAATCAAAAATCACCGGTTCTAATGTCGGAAATCGAATTTATATCGCTTCATGTAGTGCTTGGGCTACTTGAATATGACCATCCCCATAATTTCCGGTAAGGATTAAAATTCTTTCTTTATTTACTACCTCCATTGATCTCTGCTCCTTTAAAGTGTTAATGTGACTTTTATCTATGGAGTTCGAGTGCCCCACATTATCCAGTCGTTCATCTCAACACTAATAACCAAACTGAAAAAGATTTCTTGGCAACATGTTTTACTGTACAGTTCGGTAATAACAACCACCTATACACAAGCTCTACCATTTTAAATAAACATTCAACCAATAAAATGACGGTTATAACATCCATAATGACATGTTGTTTTATAAATAAAAACCATCTAATCTAGCAATTAGATGGTTGTTTCTAAACATAATTATCTTATGTTACTTTTAATGGTATCGTTCTTTCTTCACATTCTTTTTTAGTATCTTGCTTGTCGCATTTTTAGGCAAAGAGTCTACTGATATTAAGTCAAAAAATATAAAGATTCATTCTTAAACTTTTAGAAATTTAAAAACAAAAATACCTTCAACAAGCACTACGTCATCCTGTTTGATTTGCAGGTCGAGCTCATTAACAGCAATAAATATATTACCATCACTTCCTTTATTCATTGAAGACATACAAACAGCCATCGTTTCATGGAATATCCATGAAACGATGGCTATTTTTGTTTAAAATTATATATAATCTGAACTTGCTAGCTATGGTATTTATGACAATCAATAAATCTCCCACCTACACAATAGAAAACACCAGATAAACTCCAATAACGACGAAAACAGCTAACGTCTTAATCAAAGTAATGCCGAAAATCTCTTTATAAGCTTCTCGGTGCGTTAAGCCTGTAACTGCAAGCAGAGTTATAACTGCTCCGTTATGAGGAAGAGTATCCATGCCTCCTGCCGCCATTGCGATTACACGATGCAGCACATCTAATGGAATACCGAAATTCGTTGCCGCTTCAATATATTTTTCCGCCATTAAACCTAATGTGATGCTCATTCCGCCTGACCCCGAGCCCGTCAGCCCGCATAATATATTGGTCATGACCGCCCCGCTAACCAAAGGATTTGAAAATGTTCCAGTCAAATAGTTTTGAATCATAACAAAGCCCGGTAAAGCTGCTATAACGGCACCGAATCCAAACTCAGCTGCAGTGTTCATGGCAGCTAGAATAGAACCACTTACACCCACGCTTGTAATAGATTGAAAATGTTCTTTTACCGCTTGGAAGTTTAATAATACAGCGGTCAGTATACCGATAAGAAGCGCCATTTCCACTGACCAAATACCCACAACTTGCGTCATATCAATCTTTCCGTAATCCTTCAAACCTATTGAAGCAAAATCAAATCCGTTTGCATACCAAACGGGGATGAATTCTGTAAAAACTTTATTCATCACACCGACCAGTACAAGCGGAAGGAATGCTATCCAGTGACCAACTGTAATGGCATCTCCTGAAACAATCGGCGTTGGTGCAGCTTGACTAACACTAGTTGTAGCAGCCATTTCAGAAGTAGCACCATTTTTCCCGAAATAACCCTCGCCATTAGCGGCTGCTTTCTTTCTACACCTTTCCAAATACAGCATGCCGCATGTAAAGATAAATACTGCGCCGATGATTCCTAATGTTGGGGCCGCATAAATATTAGTTTTAAAGAACGTAGTCGGAATGACATTCTGGATTTGAGGAGATCCAGGAAGCGAATCCATGGAAAACGTGAATGCACTGAATGCGATTGTCGCTGGAATGAGACGTTTCGGAATATCAGCTTCGCGGAATAACTGCGCCGCAAATGGATAAATTGCAAATACTGCAACAAATAAGCTTACACCACTGTATGTAAGAATCGCTCCCATCAGCACGATGGAAAGAATGGCTCTTTTCGCGCCTATAAAACGAACGATGATTTTCGCGATTTTCTCTGCTATACCAGTGACTTCAACCAATTTACCAAATATCGCTCCAAGCAAAAACACTGGAAAATATAATTTTATGAATCCGACCATCTTCGTCATAAAGACATTGGAAAAGAACGGAAGAACATGCCCCGGCTCGGTCAAAAACACAGCCAACAAAGCACACAAAGGAGCGAACAGAATCACGGAGAACCCCCGATAAGCTAGAAATATAAGCAGGCCGAGCGATAATAACACAATCAATAAATCCATAACTCCAATCCCCCCTCAATAAAAATGGATTTTCTTAAATTCTTGTATATATCGTTGGATGCCTGCCCCTAACAGGCATCCGGATATGAAGCTGCTTTCTGCAAATTTGCAGCCGTACCTTTTTATTTATGATGAAAAAGCGGTATCCTTTTTTCTATAAAAGCTTCCACTCCTTCTTTTACATCACTCGTTTGAAATACGTGACCAAAATTTTCGGCTTCCACTTTAAGCCCTTCCTCAAGAGAAAGGGACAGTCCCTTATTGATAGATTGCTTCATCAAAGATAAAGCTGGAAGGGAAAAACGAGCCATCTTCGCAGCCAGCTCCTTCGCCTTATTCAGCGCTTCACCGCGGGGAACAACATGATTCACTAGACCGGCTTGCAAAGCTTCTTCAGCAGTGAGCGGTTCGCCGGTGAACATAATTTCTTTTGCCCTTGCTGCTCCTATTAAACGAGGCAAACGCTGCGTTCCTCCCGCTCCTGGAAACAAGCCCAGCTTAACTTCCGGAAGCCCGATTCGGGCATGTTCTTCCATAATCCGTAAATCACAGGATAAAGCCAACTCACACCCGCCTCCAAGCGCTAATCCGTTAACAGCAGCGATTACAGGCTTTGGCAGTCTTTCCATTTTATTTAACGGGTTCTGAAGCCACAATGATTTTCCCTCGGCATATTCACTTCCTTTTCCAATCCATTCTGGAAATGACTTAATATCCCCTCCGGCAACGAAGGCTTTTTCTCCAGCACCGGTTATCAGTACAACAATCACTTCATCATCCCGTTCAATTTCATCAACCGCTGCCGTCAGTTGTTCGATCACGGCATAGCTCAATACATTAACAGGAGGATTATTAATGATAATGGTCGCAATCCCTTTTTCTTTAGACCATGAAACAACCCGCTTCTTTTCCAATGCGATCCCTTCTTTCCAACATGTAATAAGACGCACATTTTCTATGAAACAATCATCTTCAGCTCGTTCTTGTAATTACATATCCGGCCTGCTCACGATCCCAAGCAGCACCGATTCCTTCTTCCTTCAGCTTGAACTTCTGAATCCGTTCCGTCGCGGTTTTTGGGAAAGATTCACTGAACTGGACGTATCGCGGCACCATAAAATAAGCCATGCGTTCTTGACACCAATCTATAATCTCTTCATGGGACATCATTTCCCCTTGCTTCAAAATCACATATAATTTGACATCCTCTTCTCCCACTTCCGACGGGACGCCAATAGCCGCTGATTCAAGCACTTTCGGGTGATTGTTCACAACCTTTTCGATTTCCCAAGAAGAGATGTTTTCTCCACGTCTCCGGATACACTGTTTGATACGATCGCAAAAGTATAAGTAGCCCTCTTCATCCCGATAACCGCGATCTCCAGTATGGAACCATCCACCTTCCAACGCCTCCTCCGTTTTATCCGGCATTTTATAGTAGCCTTCCATGACTGCCTGTGAGGAATGGATGTAAATCTCCCCGATTTCACCGATCGGCGCTTCATTTCCTTCCTCATTGACGATTTTCGTCTCTACGTAGGAATACGGTTTTCCGATAGAAGGCGGCTTATTGGCGTTCAATGGATTCGTTACACAAAAACCCGTCGTCTCCGTTAATCCGTAGCCTTCCACGATCCGAACGCCGAATCTCTCCTCAAACATCTTCCAGAATTCCTTAGGCGTAGCGGCACATGCCGTCACCCTTGCAGGATTTTCATGATCGTTCTCCTTTTCCGGCTGCTTGCAGAGAATCGGAATCATGGATCCTAAAGAATTGAAAATCGTCGCACCATGGTAGCGGATTTCATCCCAAAAACGAGAAGCGCTAAAACGCTTGCCAAGAGCGACCGTCGCATTGGAATGAATAGCACCGAAGACTGTATGAGCTTGGGCATTAATATGGAATAACGGCAGCGCTGTAAATAAAATATCTTTTGAATTCGCGCCAACCATATGATCGGCGAATGACTGTGCGGAATTTACATAAGCAGAATGACTTAACATGACCCCTTTAGGCAATCCAGTCGTTCCAGAGGTGTAAAGGATACTGTTGATAGAAGAGGAGGAAACAGCTTCATTTGGAAAATGGTGATAATTTGTATTCAATACATCTTTCAATCCGATTACCGGTCGTTCTTCACCATTCCCCATCATGATGACGCTTTCATTATTGCCATAGACGACAACTTGAATTTCCCTTTGTATAAATGGCAAACAAGAAGCAATTTGCGAAACAAAGTCCTGATCAACGATAATCAACTTACAATCGGAATGGGATAAAATATACTGCAGGCCTTCTCCTTTTAAATGCACATTAAGAGGCACCGCGATTGCTCCCATAAAAGATAAAGAAAACCACACATCCAGATATTCAGGAGCGTTATGTAGCATAATACAAACCTTGTCACCTTTTTGGATGCCCAGCTCACGAAATCCCGCTGCGGCCCTAGTGATCCGATGATAGAGATCTTCATAAGTGACCCTTTGTTCTTCAAATTGCAAATACACCTTATTTGGTGTCTTTTCGATACTTCGCATAATAAAATGCGGCAGGCTGTAATTCTCCATCATTGGCTTCTATTCCCCTTTCTACTAAACTCTTTTTTATCCCCAAAATTACGAGGCTTTTATTTTTATATAGCAAGAGGTATGCCAAAACTCTAATTATTGCCAAATTCCTTATTTCTTCAGGGACATGCTGTCAAAATCCTTATATGTACACTTGCATGTGTCGCATTTATGCTACAAATTATAACGATGACTCTTTTATAAACGTCGCATATATGAGACACCGTCGCAAAAATGCGACGGTGAATATTGCTGTACACTCTATCGACATCCACATTCCAAACAAAAAAAGGGCCTGTTTGCCCTTTCCATTTCCTCATTGTATGTCATATCTGTCTATTTTCCGATATAAGCTGGCCCGATGAATTCCTAAAAGCTCGGCTGCCTCTTTTCTGTTTCCAGATGTTTTTTCCAGAGCTCTCGCAATCACCCGTTTTTCAGCTGATTCCACTTCCATGTACAACGAATAATTCATCTCAATCTCATCTTGATCCACTGCAAACATTTCATGATACAACTCCTCTTGCAAACTCTTTTTCCGCAAGTAGACAGGAAGGTGATGCACTTGAATAATAGTTCCTTCAACAACATTCATCGATCGTTCGAGCACATTCTCTAGCTCCCTAATATTCCCTGGCCAGTCATGCTCCATAAATATATCTCTCACTCTCTCATCCAATGAAAGAACGCTGCTTCCAAGCTCCTCATTCAATTTCTGAATTAAAAATTTCGTTATATGTATAATGTCTCCCTTTCTTTCTCTTAACGGAGGAATATCAATCGCAAAAACATACAACCGGTAATATAGATCCTCTCTGAATTTCCCGTTTTGAACCATTTCAAAGAGATTTCGATGTGTCGCCGCAATAAAACGGACATCAATCTTGCGAATGTTCGTGCCACCGATTCTTTCAATCTCTTTCTCTTGAAGAACGCGAAGCAATTTCACCTGCATGTCCAACGGCATATCGCCGATTTCATCCAAAAACAACGTTCCATTATGGGCCAGCTCAATCTTCCCAGGATTTCCACCTTTTTTCGCTCCTGTAAAAGCGCCCTCTTCGTACCCGAACAGTTCAGCCTCCAAAAGATCCCTCGGAATCGCGGCACAGTTCAAACGAATAAATGAACCTGCAGCACGCGGACTAGCATTATGAACCGCATGGGCAAAGAGCTCTTTCCCTGTTCCACTCTCGCCTCTTATCAAAATGGTAGACCGGCTTTTTGAAACCTTTAAGGCCATATCCTTCACTTCATTCATTTTTTCGCTCTCTCCTATAATGCTTTGAAATGAAAGCTTCCCCCGTTGCAGCCGTTTTAATTCAGACTCATAATATGACAGCTTCGATTCCATCGTACTGATCTGATCCGCCAAAGCCTTAAACTGCTGTATATCATGAAACATAATTTTGCCTATGGCACCAATAATTTTACCTTCCTTGGCAATAGGTATACGAATTGCAATAATATTCCGATTATTTATACGCTGAATGTGCCCAATCTCCGCATTCCCCGTTTTCACGATAATATGCATCCTCGTATTCTCAACAACCTCCGTACAATGCTTCCCAATCGCATCCTTTGGGTCATCGATTCCTAAAAATTGCGCATAAGAACCACTTAAGAAATTGATGATTCCTTGCCCATCCACCCCTAGAATACATTCAGACAGCAAATTCAAAGCATTTTCATACTGACTGATGATCGTTTCCAAAGACTGTACGCTCTTTTCCTTGCTTGGCTTGTTTTCCAGTATTACAATCGATCCTTGTCTTTTCCCATCCTGATATACAGGGGATTCGTTCACGATAAACACTTGATTGCCGCTCTTATACTCATACTTGTACAGATTATCATTTTGATTGACTAATAGCTTTTTACTGTTGGGAATGATTGTTGATATGTGCTTGCCCGCGATTTCGTTTTCTGATTTGTTTAACATACTACAGAATGATTGATTGCTGAATGTGATGGTTCCGTCATAATTTGTGACGGCTATTCCGTTATTCATTAACTGAATAACATGGCCGGTTAACCGCAGATTTACCCCTTCATCAATATGCATTTGAAAACCTCCCCTATCAAATAGCACTCTTTCTCCTATGTAATATATATCCATTTTACAACACCTTGTGAAATACTTGGAACTCCTAAAATTATTTAACAGTTCATTTAGTTGATTAATCGGCTTTATATTGATTTTTTTAGGGTTAAATTAAAATTAACAATTTTATCAAAGGTTGTCTTATTTCTCTTCAAAAATGGAAAATAATCTACAGAAATACGAGATCGGGCCTGGGCGTGGATTCGGTCTCTTTTCCATGCCCGTGATTGCCAAAACACAAGTTTCGTAAGGGTTTAGTAGCCTTTCAATTCCTTTCCAGCTGGGTTTCTTACGGTATAGAATCTAAAGGTTTTCGGTAGCTTTTCCTGTGTTTTTTCTAACAGTTTCGGTTCGGAAGTAGCTGAAAAAAACGATTGGTATTCATTCGGTTCTTTACCAAAATATAGATGGTGTTATTTATACTTTCTTTAGCAATTATTAATTGCAAAATGCAAATGATTATTTACATTTTGTAATCAATCTTTTACAATGATGGTGATAGAAAATAAAGGAAGGAAAATCAAAATGCTGGAAAATAGAGTAAGAGAATTACGGGCACGATTTAAATGGACTCAGCAGGACTTAGCTGATGCAATTGGAGTGACAAGGCAGACAATCGGATTAATAGAGAAAGGTGATTATTCTCCATCTGTCACTATGGCGTTAAAAATAGCTGCTGCGTTTCAAGTTACCGTAGAAGATGTTTTTTATTTAAGGGGAAAGGAATGATTATGATGAAACAGGTTTTAAGAGCTCCGCTTATGGGGGCCAGTATATTTGTGTTGATTATTGCGTTTTTACTATTTTCTCTTATGAATACACAGGTCATTTTAGCTAGATTATGTTTTGGGATTTTAGTTACGGTTACTTTTTTATGGGTCATTCTTACAAAGTTTTATAACAGGAAAAATCATGATGATAAGATTAGATTATTTGGCTTTATACCATCCGAATTTCGTGAAATAGATGAAGGGCAGCAGTGGGTAACCTATAAGGCTTGCCGAAATGTGTATATTTACTATAGTATTGCACTTCCAGTAACGGCAGGGATTTGCTTCCTCTTTTCTCAACATAATTTTGTTCCATTACTGTGCATTGGTGTACTAGGTGCGGGTCAATACATTGTCTATTGGTTAACTACTATTCTTATTTTAAATCGTATTTAATCTAAAGAAAAAAGGGGATGGAACGATATGCTGGAGTGGGCTCAAAATGCAGGTGCATTATGGCAATATGTAGTGTTATTTCTATTAGCTTTTGCCCCATGGATGGATGTATCAATCGTTGTACCACTTGGTATCGCATGGGGGTTACAACCATTTGCAGTAGGAATAACAGCATTTGTAGGAAATCTTATTTTAATTCTAATACTAGGCTTTTTCTTTAAACAGTATGCCAAATGGCAAGCAGCAAGAAGGTTAAAAAAAGGTATAACAACACCTTCTAAAAAAGAAACTCGATCAAGAAGAATATGGGAACGATATGGTATTCCAGGTTTGGCCTTGATCGCTCCAATTCTTGTAGGGACTGATATTGCGGCCGTATTAGCTTTAACATTTGGGTCTAACCGGACACACGTTATAAGTTGGATGACAGTTAGTCTAGCAGTTTGGACGGTTATCTTTACAGTTGCTTCGATATATGGATTTAGCTTTTTAAATATTATTTAGGAGAATGAGAAATAACAATCAATTAGTTCTATTCGATTGGGAACGTATAGGATATGGTTCTCCTGCTATTGATCTTGTGGATTAGGAACTACGGAGACATTACTAGAAGTCAGTATTGCTAATACATACCTCAAATTTTGGAAAGCTACCTCAATACCTTTTCCATACTCAATCTCAGAATTAACACAACAAATTACAGTAGCTAAGATATGGAGTGTATTAAACTTCATAGTTAACAATGCGGAGACATTAGAAAAAGAAACATTAGAGATTATAATAAAACAGCTAAGTAATAAATTAGAATACGAGTATGCAACTTTATAAAAGATACAACAACTTTCGATAATGAAAAGGAAACAAAAGGTGCTTTCTAGACGTGAAAACCCCTTTTCAGTCTACAACTTTAACAGTCTAATACTTTTTTCTATGGTCTAAAACATTTTTTAATAAGACATTTTCATTAGATTTATTGTCCCTACACATCATCCAACAATACAAATCCCCTTTANNTAAAGGGGATTTGTATTGTTCTAGTGCGAAGATCCTTTTAAACTTGGATATAGTGATATTCAGCTCTCCCTCCACTTGAGCTACACTTTTCCCTTCTTCCAAGATGCACCAAACTATTTGTCTGTTAAAATCTTCATCATACCTTTTCACGTAGACACCTAATGTTTAATTTTTTTCATTATAATCCGTGTCTACTATTCAATCTACTATCACAATTCATCAATTCTTACACAAGACATATCGCGGCTTGATAGTTCTTTAAAGACATCTTTTAATGCATGAATGGTATTCATAGGGGCATGTTCATCCGCTCCCAAGGTTTTTCCACAATCATGCAAGAGGATAACATCCCCATTTTTTATATCCCGTAATAGTCTTTTTTTAACTTTTTCACTGCCGCCTTTACTGCGCCAATCCTCTGCCATTACCGACCATAGGATGATTTTATACTTTTTCATTAGAAAAAAATCGAATAAGTTCAATAATCCCCATGGCGGACGATAATAGATGGGACGTTTCCCAGTAATATTTTCAATGATGGAAGCACTCTTCCTTACATGCCGCCTTATCGTCCAAGGGGCCATAATCCAGTTGGACTTGTGCACGTAATTATGCATTCCTATTAAATGCCCCTCTGCTTGCATTCTTTCAATTAACTCAGGGTATTGTTCCGCTTTGGAACCAACGACAAAAAATGTCGCTTTCATATTATTTATTTTTAACAAGTCCAATAGCTGTGGAGTATAAATAGGATTGGGACCGTCATCAAAAGTAAAAGCAATTTTTGCAGAAGAATCTTTCCTTTTTAATACCCCGATACCAAAACCGGTAGTAAGAATATATGGAACAAGCCAGTATAATGCTAGTAAGAACAATACCAGTAAAATAACCTTAACCATCTCCTACACTACCCCCTTTCTATCATTTCTGTTCTTGTAGTGTTTCATTTTAGAAGTGCTTGATGTATGAAGAAAATACAAATATATTCCTGTAAGAAGTAAGAAGACAAATAAACTTCCAATAGATAAAGAGCGAGCTACTGGTTTCTTGAACTTGTATGACGCAAACATTAAAATTCCCATGTTTTACTTTATTAACTAATCATGAACCAAACGAATACATTAGGTCATGTCCATTGTTATTGTTTTCTTTTGTATTCATAATTACTTCTACTGATGCAAACGCAGATTCTTTAGAATGAAATCGTTTCGAATTCTCCCTCATCTGTTGAAGTAATTCTACATCGCTCAATAATTTGGATAAATGATCGGTTAAATCCCGATCCGTTTTTGCTTGAATCGCCACGCCTGAATAAACTAAAAATGTAGCGTTATCCTGTTCTTGACCCGGAATAGGTTTATAAAGAAGTATAGGCAACTCCATGGCAATCGCCTCAAAAGTAGAGACTCCTCCTGGTTTTGTAATCATTAGATCGGAAATAGCCATTAACTCATGAACGTAATTGATATAACCAGTGAGATGGATGTGATGTTTAGAATCCTTTAACTTTTCCTTTAATTGCATACGAAGTTTTTCATTATGTCCACAAACAATGATGAATTGAATAGGCTGCGATAACGTATCAAACTCCTGAAAGGTGGAACTTCCATCACCAATCATGCCATAACCGCCCCCCATTACTAACACTGTAGGAATATGAGGATCTAAACCATATTTCTCGAAAATTTCCTCTCGTTCAAAGGACTGAGAAAATTGCTGACGAATGGGAATCCCTGTATGAGCAATCCGATTCTCTTTAACGCCTAAGTTAATCAAAGAATCGCGGACAATACTTGAGCCGACGATATATTGATCCGTAAAAGGATAAATCCAGCAACTATGATCTGTATGATCAGTAATGGTGGTTACAGTAGGAATATCGGTTAAACCATAGGATTTCAACCTTGACATCACAGCTGCTGCCAAAGGAAACGTACTGACTACAACGGTCGGCTGCACTTCTTCAATTAATTTTAGCAATCGTCCAAAACCTGTAGAGAAAATCGTCTTTATCAAATTAGATAAAGTGTTCACTCTCCGTGTTTTTTGATAAATATACCCATACACCTGAGGGAATTTTTTTACTCCTTGGAGGAAAAGAAAACGGCTTACATGATTAGAATAGGGATGGACCCATTGCATAAAATCAAAAATCACCGGTTCTAATGCCGGAAATCGAATTTGTATCGCTTCATGTAGTGCTTTGGCTACTTGAATATGACCATCCCCATAATTTCCGGTAAGGATTAAAATTTTCTCTCTATTTACTACCTCCATTGATCTTTGCTCCTTTAAAGTCTTCATGTGACTTTTATCTATAGGTTTCGAATGTCCCACATGATCCAGTGGTTCATCTCAACACTAATGGCTAAACTGAAAAAGATTTCTTGGCAACATGTTTTACTGTGCGGTTCGGTAATCACAACCACCTACACACAAGCTCTACCATTTTAAATAAACACTCAATCAATACAATGACGGCTATAACATCCATAATGACACGTTGTTTTACAAATAAAAAAACATCTAATCTAACAACTAGATGGCTTTTTCTATACATAATATTCTTATGTTATTTTTAATGGTATCGTTCTTTCTTCACATTCTTTTTTAGTATCTTGCCTGTCGCATTTTTAGGCAGAGAATCTACTGATAGTAAGTAAAAAGATGTAAAGGTTCATTTTTAAACTTTTAGAAATTTAAAAACAAAAGTACCTTCTCATTTGTACCCTCCCCTGAATAACGAGAAATCACCTACTATTCAGGGGACCACATCTTAGTTACAACTACTGATGCTTTACGGTACAGAGAAAAATTAAAATCAACACCAAAAAAGAAACCGCCCTTGTAGGCGGTTTTACTTTACGCTTATACGTTTACTTTCTTTAACTTCATTTCCATGTGGAAAATTAATGAAATCCCCCTTCTAAAAGAACGCAAGTTCGTATATAATAAGAACGAACGTTCTAGTTGTTAGGAGTGATTTCTTTGTATGACTATTCTCTTTTACCAAAACGGAACATCTTATGTGTAGATTTATTCTGTTACTATTATGTCAACGATTCTATATCGTTGACATTTTTTATACAAGGAAACTGATAGCTATAGATTTTTATCTTAGAAGGAATGATAATGAACCAAAATGATACCTTACTTGTAGAAATAGCGAAAGGAGAAAATGAATTACGTTACTTAATTACAGATAATGGAATTCCGATTCCTGAGGTGTCTCTCTGGCTAGATTTAGTTAGCCTAAATAGTTATTTGACAGGGGAACGTTATGCATATGCTTTATTGAAGTATCTTCGTTTTCTAAAAAGCAAAAACATGGATTTTAAAGGGGTTCAGAACAAAGGTACCATTGAAGAGTATGTCAAATATCTAATGGGATTTAGAGAACAAATTATTAACATTGAAGCTCCTTTAACATTTACAGCTATGCAAACTAATCTTACCCCCATAAAGCAATTCTATGGTTGGCTAGAAGATGAGCAGGTATTAACTCAAAGTCCTCTACGTTCAAAGGTAGAAAGACAAAATTCTTCTTTTAACGTTCATTGGAAAAAAAAGCTATTGTACGGTCAAATATGGTCTTTTAATACAGAAAAAACGATACTCGCAAGAATTAAATATACAAAAAAACATGTACATCTTAAATGGTATACAGAAGATGAAATTAAAGGAATTACTGAGTGCCTTCCTACTATTCGGGACAAAGTTATTTTTCAAATTGGAAACAGTGTGAAAAACGCTCCTTAAAATCAAATGATGTAGTTTGCGTTGATAATAATGAGCCACAACTACAAATTGATGAACTTACGTATAAATTATCCATAGTTGAAAATAAAAATGAAAAGTTGAAAAGAAAATTAGAGCAAGAACAAACACGTTTGCAAATAAATGTGCAGGAGATAAAAGAAATAAAAGAGAAGCATCAAAAGCTTTTATATCAATATTTAAAAATATTAAGGGAGCTACATGTTCGTGGTATTAAAATAGAAGATTTAAATACAGAATCTACTATTTAATAGTAATTCATTGTTGATATACGCATCTAAATGTCATTTATTAGTAAATGCAAATTGTGTGGCTTTAAAATAAAGTTACGACGTTTATAAAAACATTTTGCCTAAAGGACCAAAAAAGAATAAGACGGTCATTTAGAAATCGATAACAACAGAAGTAAACTTGTTCGGCTATTAAGACCAATGTAATCTATTATTTACTAAAAAATATTATAAAAAATTTTTTAAAATGATACTTGTCCAAACCATATCTACTCTATTTCATATAATGATTCTAGTTAGATAATACTAACTAATAATTTAAACCCAATTTGGAGGGATATTGGAATGGATGATTTAAAAGAATTGATTTCTTCAACACTTAACGGAAAACAAAAGGACGAAATAATCAATATAGTACTTTCAGATGTTTTAAATAGAAATGATATAACAGATTCATTTCTAAAAAATTTACCCTCAGAGAAAAAAGCACAAATTAAAAAAATCTTTTCTGAATTACAAAATCAAATTAATAACATTTTAGACTAAAAGGAGAGAATTTATGTCTGGAGTTTGGTATCCAAATCAAGATAAAAAATGGAGTGCATTAGATTCTTCAAAGCCTCATCCATCCTTCAACGATCCAACAATTTCAGAAGAAGCTAAGCAAAAAAATAAAATGTATCAATTGTCTGAAGAATATATTGCGATTGTTGACTCTGCTGACGTTCAAGTTACTACTACAGATACAAAAGTAGCACTATCGATTCAAGCAGCATTACAAGCAGCAATTACTGCTATTATAAGTATATCTATTGCAGATAGTGAAAAAGCTGATAGAATAGCACAAGAACTTTTTCAAAAATCAGCTATTACACAAATCAATAGACAACGTACTATTATTAGAAATTCTCGAAACGTTTCAGTAACTACTACAGATACTGATATAGCAGTAAATATTCAAATCCTTCTTCAAATTTTAGTAGCTTTATTAGTTAAAGTAAATATTTTATAAA
>NZ_NTTM01000049.1:0-672 GCF_002560985.1 Bacillus sp. AFS018417 | reverse complement strand
AATGATTATCGTGCTTTGCCTACGCAATCTAGTCAATCCATCATGAAAAATGTATTCCAAAATTGGAAGTCTTTTTTTGCTAGTTTAAAAGATTATAAAAAGAATCCCAACAAATATACGGGAAAACCTAGAATTCCAAAGTATATTCGTTCTTCTGAAAAGGAAATCTTGTATACAAATCAAGATTGTGTCATTAAAAATGATAAGTTTTTAAAGTTTCCAAAGACAAAATTGCAATTAAACATTGGGAAATTAGGGTTTACTGAAGGTAAACTGAAGCAAGTTCGTGTCATTCCAAAATACAATGAGTATGTAGTGGAATTAGTGATAGATGTTCCTTCAGAACAACAATCCGTTGAAGAGAATGGTCGTTATATGAGTATTGATTTAGGTATTGATAACCTTGCAACCATTGTAACAAACACAGGTATGAAGCCTGTACTTGTTAAGGGCAAACATGTCAAAAGCATAAATCAATATTACAACAAAATGAAGAGTCACTTTACAAGTGTTCTAAGGAAAGGTAAACAAACAAATGAAGGACCTTTTACTTCTAAAAGAATAGAAAAACTTCATCAAAATCGTTACCTGAAAATAAAAGACATCTTCCATAAAGCTAGTCATCATATTGTAAAACTAGCTCAAGAAGAGAAAGTTTGCAAAATCGTTATT
>NZ_NTTM01000048.1:0-31412 GCF_002560985.1 Bacillus sp. AFS018417 | reverse complement strand
GAAGTTGGTGGAATTCGTGTAGATGGACCAGCTGTTATTCTAATTAATCAAGAATAGCTAAAAATAGTTGAATGAACGAAGAAAAGGATCAGCCTTTACGAGAAGGGAAGATCCTTTTTGTTTGCTACGACTAATAATAGGATATACATATATTCCATCTGATGTGATGGGGTTAAAAGGAAGGAGAGGGTCGGGATTATCATAGTGGAAAGCTTAATATTGGTAGGATTTCTTTTTATGTTATATAAATTAGTTGCTTAAAAAAATTAATTATTTGAAACGATATATCGTTTCCTTTTTTAGGACGAAATTTATTTAATAGTGAAATAGATAATGTAAAGGAGGAATTTAGATGGATACAAGGAAAGCACGTATAAAATACGAGAAGATGACAAAGAACTATGACCGTATTTATGTAGTTTCGTTTTTCCTATTAATTGTACTTGTTTGTAGTAGTGTGATTATCATAGGAGCTACAGGGGGGGAATATGGAGTGTTTTTGTTGTTAGCAATTTTACTTAACGCACGTATTACTAAAGAATCTCAAAAAAAGTATGAGCAGTATTCTAATAAAGGGCGTATTTAAAATGATACATATCTTGAAAGGAACAACCTGGATGTACATTCAAAGTATCCCTATATCATCACCTATTAACTAGTAAAAGTAACCTTATATAAATAATTTTTTAGTAATTTAGGAATAGAAAACGTACCTTATCAAAATGTTATTTTCGTTCATATAATGAATTATCCTTCTAGCATATTTATAAGATTTATATCATATATTAAGAGAAAGAATGTAAGTTAGAAAGGAGTCTTATAGAATGAGTTATTTGGAGGGAAATGACTTGAGTGAACAAAATATGGTAAGTGTACCTAATCCCTACGTATATCAGACATTACAATCAGCAATTGGTAAACATGTGGTTATTGAAACTGTAAGAGGTAATGTAAGAGGAAAGTTAAAGGATGTGAAACCAGATCATTTGCTCATTGAAGATACGGTACCGTATATTGTACGTATTCAACAAATTGTATGGATTATGCCAAAACAATGATTAAATTACATCTAATTTGATTTATAACATATTGGTTTCATAGACGACTAAATAAAAACACAGGGTCTTATCTCTGTGTTTCTTCAAATTTTCGTTTTTGGATATATGCTTGAGCATGAATAATTTCTTTCTGAAGTTCTTTTAATTCTTCCGTAGATCCTGTTTCAATCCTCATGTACGTAGTAACTAGACTAATCATCATATCCATCTTCTCTACTATATTTTGAATGACCTGTTCAGATTGCTCTTTTTTAGGGTGTTGTATTGCCTTTAATACATTTTCCATATAATTGTTCTTTCTTTGCTGGATATCATAAATAAACTGTTTTGTGTTTGAGTTCATTTGTTTTCCCTCCGTTTTGGATATATTTCCATTCTATCATATTTGAATAGAAAATATTGGATTCCCCTACATTTACACCTGTCTCGTACATCTCCTCAAATATACAAACTAATTCCTTAACGTACAGGGAACTAATCGAAATGTGTCATTTTTATGTCTAAACGTACAATTTTCTTTTTTTGATATGGTGACCCCTAGTATTCTTGGGATCCCGCCACATGCCCATCAACCTAAGATTTTGAAGTATCCCCAAAACGAAAATTTCATCCTTTCATAGTTGTCCATAGAAATTTAGTTCATTTTTTTTGTTTTGGGGAAGAATGTATTTCTTAACTTGATAGCAATGTGTAAGTACCCCTATCCAACGAAGAAGGTAAAAATCAATAATAATTAAAACTAAGAATATAATTCCGGCCAAAATAAAACTTTGCGATCCTGACAATTGGATAATCGGTATCCCCATCCATTTATCAACAAACTTAATTAATACAAGTAATAGAATTGGAATCATAACCATTACATATATAATACTAAACTCTATTAATTTGCTTTTAAAAGAAGACATTTTTAATGCAACAACCGTTATTATAATAGAAAGAAGTAAAATGATTGGATACCCAATTAAATCTACATTTGAAATCGTTAGATGATGATTGGGATTGCTAAATAAAATGCTATTCAATATCCAATACCCACCAATACTAACAATTGAAGTAACGAGAGATTTTATATTTTCCCTTTTATCAACTTCCATCTCTTCAGCCAATTCTTCTGCATATTCTTTCGGTGAGTCTCCAAAAATATCCGTTACCGTCTTTCCTTCTTTTTCTCCTTCTATTAAATGAAGCTCAGCGTCTTCTAAAAAGTTATTTATATCATCTTCTTTTATTCCTTTTGTTAATAAATATACTTTCATATCAATCAAAAACTTTTTACCTTCTTTAGAAACGTTCATATGTAACCTCCTCGTCTAGATTACTTATTTTTGATTTCCTTTCATTGTTTCAGCGTTAGGAATACAGACTTTATCGTCTGCTTTCCTTTCCCTCTAACAACCGCTGCACACTACTTTGCATCGCTTCCCACCTTTCCATGAAATCATCTAATGCCTCTTCACCTTTTTCTGTTAATGTATAATATTTTCGCTTTGGACCAGATGGTGACTCCTTCATCGTACTCGTAATCAATCCTTCTTTTTGCATACGAATTAATAACGGATAAATACTTCCTTCACTTGCCATTGTAAAACCGTACTGTGCCAGTTTTTCACTCATTTCGTATCCGTATATTTCTCCTTCAGAAATAATAGCAAGCAAGCATCCTTCTAAAATACCTTTTAGCATTTGACTCGTCGACATTATTCAAATCCTCCTTCTATCTTGTTTTACAAGATAGATAAGTATAAGTATCTTGCTTTACCAAGTAGTATAACAAACAGTATTTTGCTTCACAAGATAGCTTGAGCATTTTTTCCAAAAGATTGCAGGATTTCCATCCTTATTTCTCTAAATAGAGCAATAGAGTTAACTATATTCATGAAAGGGATGGAATAAAAAATGTTTATAAATCGCGTTGTATTTTTAACAGGTGCCGCAAGCGGAATTGGATACGAAATGGGAAAAGCCTTTGCAAAAGAAGGCGCAACTGTAATGATTACAGATCGTTTAGAGGACAAGGCACAAGAGGCGGCGAAACAATTACAGAACGAAGGATATAAAGTATTTGGAATGCAATGTGATGTGACAGTAGAACAAGAGATTATACAAGCTATTTCTGAAACAGTTGCACGTTTTGGTTCACTTGATATATTAATTAATAACGCAGGTATGCAATATGTTTCTCCAATTGAAGATTTTCCAACTGAAAAATTTGAAATGCTTATTAAGATTATGCAAATTGCACCGTTTGTTGCGATAAAACATGCTTTTCCTATTATGAAAAAACAAAAATACGGACGCATCATTAATATAGCTTCTATTAATGGTCTTGTTGGTTTTGCTGGCAAATCTGCATATAACAGTGCCAAACACGGGGTAATTGGGCTCACAAAAGTAGCAGCATTAGAAGGTGCCGAGTGTAATATTACAGTAAATGCACTTTGTCCCGGCTACGTTGATACGCCTCTTGTTCGCAACCAACTTCAAGATTTAGCGATAACCAGAGATGTCCCGCTTGAACATGTATTAGAGGATGTCATTTACCCGCTTGTACCACAAAAAAGATTGCTTAGCGTGGAGGAAATTTCAGACTACGCCTTATTTTTAGCAAGTGAGAAAGCAAAAGGCATTACAGGACAAGCTGTTGTCATTGATGGTGGTTATACCGCACAGTAAAGTTCAGCAAATTTTTTCTTCTATTTAAATATATACAAAAACGGATTGTGCCTTTACCACACAATCCGTTTTCATCACATATTTTATCCCGCTACTTTTGGGCAGTAAGACCCCCACGAAAGCGAAGAAGATAGGCGGGGGATAACTGCCCCTAAGAGCCCGGTTGATTCAACTAACTATCAGTGGGGGATGAAGTCCCCCCACACTGATGAAAGTTTCACTTTATTTTGGAGCTTCATATCTTTGCATCTGCTTTGGTAACTTCTCAATCGCGACAATAACGCTATCTAACTTACTTTCAATTCTATGCAGTAAGTATAGCGTAACAACAATTGGAAAGCCAACATTGCCAATAACCGATATCCATTCCTCCATAGTCTCTCCTCCCTTCTTATTATAAGTAAGAGAGACTCCAAAAAAGTGGTAAATAAAAACAAGCTAAATCATTTTTGTTTTTCCGAATATCTTTGCGATTTTCACTTTATAATCCCTTTGCACCTCTAATAAAACAATACTTTTCTAAACATCTTCAATTGTAGTTAATGCCTTATATTCAACAATAGTCGGCAACTTCGTTTAATTCAAAAGAGCGATGGAATCTCCCTTCCAACTAATAGAACGAGGTACTGCTATGCTTATACTCACGCTTTTACTTCCTTCCCCAAAACAATAGAATCAAATAATATATGGAACAAACGAGCATCTGCATTTTCTGTTTTATGTAGAAGTAATTTTCTTCCTAACCGTAATGCATGCCTTTTTGCTTGTAACCTTGTTTCTTTATGAGAAATCTCATCTAAATCTGCAACATGCGCTAATCCAATTGTACGGCGAATGACCTCACATCCTGCAAATCCAACTGCATCAGTGAAAATATTGTTCAGTACAATTGGTAGCCATTGCTTTTCTCTCGTATACGGTTCTACGCCTTCGAGCATCCATAACCTTGTAAATGTTTCTACGAAAACACTCCATGTTTGCTCAATATGATAAAATAATACGCTGCGTTTGTTTTCTTCACGCGACAGTGCATTTAATAATAAATTCGCAATAAATTGACCTAGATCAAACCCTAACGGACCAAATGTCGCAAATTCTGGATCAATCACTTTCGTTTCTGAAGATGATGAAAATATACTTCCCGTATGTAAATCACCGTGAATTAATGATTCTTTTCGCGTCAAAAACTTATACTTACACTGCGCTACTTGTAGCTTCAAGTTTTTATCACACCAAAGTTCGTCAACAACACCCTGTAATTCTTCTTCATACTCATTTGTTTCATGGTTTGCAAATGGATCAGTAAATACAAGATCCTCTGTAATCTTACATAAATCAGGGTTTACAAACTGACTATCTAGCACTCTTTTTTCTTCTGCTTGTAGTCCGAAATCAGATGTGTAAAAAAGAACATGAGCTAAAAAACGCCCGATATGTTTGGATAATAGTGGATAGTCTTCCCCGTTTATCAATCCTTTTCTCGTTATCGTTAAAGCTGATAAATCTTCTATAGCACTAATCGCTAATGTTTCATCGTGCCCATATACTTTCGGTACATACTCTGGTACGTATTTTGCAAAAATTTGCAATGCATCACTTTCAATGGTTGCACGGCGTAAAGATAGCGGCCAACTTTCTCCTACTACCTTTGCGTATGGAAGAGCCTGCTTAAGAATCAATCCCTTCTTCCCATCACGTAAACGAAACACATAATTTAAATTCCCATCACCAATTTCTTCACAAGTGACAACTGCCTTTTCTGAAAAATAACTATTTTCTTTCGCATATGTAACGGCTGTTTCTTCTGTTAATTGTTTGTATCCCATTTTGATTCCCCCTAAATGTATTGGGGTTTTTCATCATAAAAAAACCCCTTTCGATGACGAAAGAGGTTTGAAGATTCACTTCTCCCCTCTTATCTATCAGAAAGTTTCTCTTTCTGTTGGAATTAGCACCGTGCCTTACTAGGCGCGAACTGTGCGCCCCATTTCACAATGGTATTACGGTCGGTTGCTGGGTTTCATCGGGCCAAATCCCTCCACCTGCTCTTGATAAGAGTATATAGTTGTCTAAATTTTTCAGTTTCTGTTGTTGACTATACCAAGAATAAAAATTACTTGTCAATACTTTTTTACTTATACAATTCTGAACGGCGATCAAAAAAAACAGGAATCCCTTTACGCACTTCAGCAACCTTCTTTACATCTAACGTTCCATGCAAAATCATTTCTGTTTCATCTGCCTCATTGACGACTTCTCCCCAAGGATCAATAATAAGCGAATGCCCTGCAAATACATTATTTAGATCACGTCCGGCACGATTGCACGCTACAACATAACATTGATTTTCAATTGCCCTTGCTTGAAGTAATAACCGCCAATGCGCTAAGCGAACAAGTGGCCACTCGGCTACAACGAATAATACTGTTGCCCCCTGTGCAGCATGAACGCGTACCCACTCTGGAAAACGAATATCATAACAAATTGTTCCTGCACACGACGTATCATCTAATATAAAGTGACCCGTTTTATTTCCAGCAATTAAATATTTATGCTCATCCATCAGTTGAAACAAGTGCACTTTACTATATTCAGCCACAATTTTCCCGCTTCGATTACTAATATACATTGTATTTGTAACACCTTTCTCTGTCTGCTTAGCAATCGATCCTCCAACAATATTCACACAATTTTGCTTACCCCACTTTGATAATAATTGTTTCGTGTATTTCCCATCTGGGTCAGCAATTTCAGGAAGACGTTCCAAATCATACCCTGTTGTCCATAACTCTGGTAATACAATAACGTCTGGCTTTTCCTTCATCGCTTCGTTTATTTTTTTTTCGGCATGTTCTATATTTTTTTCTACATTCCCAAAAGTAATATCCATTTGAATACAAGCAATTTTCATTGATTTCTCCCTACTCCCTTTTATTTTTTCTTTACAAAAAGTTGGAAAGATTATATTATTTGTCACTAGAATTGTAACAACTTTCAAAAGAGGTGGAAAGTATGAAACATTTTCAATCTTCCGAGTCATTAACATTATTACCAACACAATTTTTTGCTTCGCTCGTCACAAAAGTCAACAAAGCCGTGCAAGCTGGTCATGATATTATTAACTTAGGACAAGGAAATCCAGATCAGCCAACGCCAGCGCATATCGTAGCAGCGCTACAGCGTGCAGCAGAACAACCAATTCATCATAAATATCCGCCATTTCGCGGGCATGAAAGCTTAAAAGAAGCTGTCGCTACGTTTTATGAGCGTGAATACGATGTACAGTTAAATCCCAAAACCGAAGTAGCTGTTTTATTTGGCGGAAAAGCTGGATTAGTTGAATTACCGCTTTGTTTTACAAATCCAGGCGATACAATTCTCGTTCCTGATCCTGGCTATCCAGATTATTTATCAGGTGTTGCCTTAGCGAAAGCAAAACTTGCAACAATGCCATTATTAGCAGAAAATCATTTTTTACCTGATTATACAAAGATTGATTCCCAAACTGCTGAACAAGCAAAATTAATGTTTTTAAACTATCCGAACAATCCAACAGGAGCCATTGCAACAACAAAATTCTTCGAGAAAACTATATCGTTTGCAAACAAACATGACATTTTAGTTTGTCATGATTTCGCGTATGGTGCCATTGGCTTTGATGCTAAAAAGCCAATTAGTTTCTTACAAGTTGATGGAGCAAAAGATGTTGGCATTGAAATTTATACATTATCAAAAACATATAATATGGCAGGGTGGCGCATTGCGTTTGCTGTTGGGAATGAAAGTGTCATTGAAGCAATCAACTTATTACAGGATCATATGTATGTCAGTATTTTTGGTGCCGTGCAAGAAGCTGCTCGCCAAGCGTTATTAAGTCCGCAAACTTGCGTAGATGAACTAGTTGAACACTATGAATCTCGAAGAAATGCTTTGATTACTACCTGTCATTCTATCGGTTGGAATGTGGTTGCACCAAAAGGATCTTTTTTTGCATGGCTGCCTGTTCCAGATGGGTATACTTCAGAACAATTTGCTGATGTATTATTAGAGCAAGCTCACGTTGCCGTTGCACCAGGTGTCGGCTTTGGTACACATGGGGAAGGTTACATTCGCGTTGGCTTATTACATACAGAAGAACGCCTTCGCGAAGCGGTCCATAGAATTAATCAATTAAAAATTTTCAAAAAATCATTGACAACATAAAAATTCTCTGTCAGAATTCAGTTATCAAAAATATTAAAACATTTCCGAATACTTCTTATCAAGAGCAGGTGGAGGGACGAGCCCGATGAAACCCGGCAACCGATCTATTTTATATAGGCACGGTGCTAATTCTCGCAGCATTAAGCTGACAGATAAGGAGCTGGTTGTAAAAAAACCTCTCCTTAGCTGAGAGGTTTTTTTTATTCAACTAGGAGGTTATGAAAATGAGCGGAATAACAGCGACATATTTAATTCATGATGATTCTCAAAATTTAATTCAAAAGGCAGAGCAAATCGCCCTCGGCTTAACAGTTGGTTCGTGGACACACTTACCCCAGTTACTACAAGAACAATTAAAACAACATAAAGGCTCAGTCATTAGCGTAGAAGAATTAGAAGATAATGAAAAAATAAATATATACCTTGATAAAAAAGTAAAACGCGGTCTTATTAAAATTCATTATCCATCTGCTAACTTTAGTACCGACTTACCAGCGGTTTTTACAACTGTTTTCGGAAAGCTATCACTGGATGGAGAAATTAAATTAATTGATTTGACATTTTCTGATGATATAAAAAAATGTTTTCCAGGTCCTAAATTTGGTATCGATGGGATACGAAACACTTTGAATGTTCACGATCGCCCTCTTCTCATGAGTATTTTTAAAGGAATGATTGGTCGTAATATCGGTTATTTAAAAACACAGCTTCGTGATCAAGCAAGCGGCGATGTAGACATTGTAAAAGATGATGAAATTTTATTTGATAATCCGTTAACACCACTGTCAGAACGCATTCGGGCTGGAAAAGAAGTATTGCAGTCTGTATACGAAACATACGGTCATAAGACGTTATACGCTGTTAACTTATCCGGACGAACTTATGATTTAAAAGAGAAAGCAAAACAAGCAGTTGCAGCTGGAGCTGATGTATTACTCTTCAATGTATTTGCTTATGGACTTGATGTTTTACAAGCATTAGCTGAAGACGATGATATTTCTATCCCAATCATGGCACATCCAGCAGTAAGTGGAACTTACATCGCATCTGAATTATATGGATTTTCGTCTTCCTTACTACTAGGTAAACTACTTCGCTATGCAGGCGCAGATTTCTCATTATTTCCATCACCTTATGGAACCGTTGCTTTAAAAAAAGAAGAAGCACTTTATCTAGCAAAAGCACTTACAGATGAAAACGAACCATTGAAACGAAGCTTTCCTGTTCCATCTGCTGGTATTCACCCAGGACTTGTTCCACTTCTTATTCGTGATTTTGGTCAGCAATGTGTCATTAATGCTGGTGGCGGTATTCACGGACATCCATCTGGTGCACATGGAGGCGGAAAAGCATTTCGAGCTGCCATCGATGCAACGCTAACAAACATACCTCTTCATGAGGTTAATGATCCTAATTTACAAGCCGCCTTGCGTTTATGGGGCAATCCTTCTGGAGAGGTGAAGGCATGAGTATTCAAATTTTTTGCGATTTCGATGGCACAATTACAAATAACGATAATATTGTTGCCATTATGGAAAAGTTTGCACCGCCAGAAGCGGAAACAATTAAACAACAAATTTTATCACAAGAACTTTCTATTCAAGAAGGTGTTGGAAAACTTTTTTCTCTATTACCTACAAGTCTACAAAATGAGATTACAACTTTCATAAAAAAGACTGCTGTCATTCGTTCTGGTTTTGAAGAATTCGTACAGTTTGTCCAAACAAAGAACATCTCACTTCATATTATATCAGGAGGAATGGACTTTTTCGTTTATCCTCTTCTTGAAGAACTTATAGATTCTAATCAAATTTACTGTAATGCAACTGATTTTTCGGGTAAAACAGTTCAAGTAAACTGGCCATATCCATGTGATGAGCATTGCGAAAATGAATGTGGTCTTTGTAAATCAACACTTATTCGCAATTTAAGTTCACAAAATGATTTTAAAATCATAATTGGTGATTCTATTACAGATTTACAAGCAGCAAAGCTTGCTGACAAGGTATTTGCTCGTGACTTTCTTATTACAAAATGTAAAGAACATCACATTTCTTATACACCGTTTGAAACATTTCACGATATACAAAGCGAAGTGAAGCAATTGTTGGAGGTGATAAAGTGAAACAACTATTTCGTCAATGGCAAGAACTGAGTGAACTGAAAAAAGAATTAACCGACCGGAACTGGTTTCCAGCAACAAGCGGAAATATTTCAATAAAAGTGAGTGACAATCCCCTTACCTTTCTCATTACAGCAAGCGGAAGAGATAAAACAAAAACAACACCCGACGATTTTCTGTTAGTCGATCAAAATGGAACCCCTGTTTTAGAAACAGATTTACGCCCTTCTGCAGAAACATTGTTGCATACTCACATTTATAATCATACAAACGCTGCATGCGTCTTACACGTCCATACAACCGATAATAATGTAATTACAAACGTATACGACAAAGAAGTTGTGCTTTGTAATCAAGAAATTATTAAAGCACTCAATATTTGGGAAGAAGGAGCTTCTATTCGTATTCCAATCATTGAAAATTACGCTCATATTCCAACGTTAGGTGAGAGCTTTCGCAATCATATTTACGAAGATGCAGGAGCTGTTTTAATTCGCAATCACGGTATTACAGTATGGGGAAAAGATAGCTTTGATACAAAAAAGAGATTAGAAGCATACGAGTTTTTATTCCAATTTCATATTAAACTGTTATCAATTAAAGGAGGCGTTCAACATGGCACAAATTCGTATTCATGAAGTTAATACTCGTATTGAAAAAGAAATAGAAGTACAACAGTTTTTACAAACTGAAGGTGTTTTGTATGAGAAATGGGATATCACAAAACTTCCTGTTCATTTACAAGAAAACTATGCATTAACTGATGAAAATAAGAAAGAAATTTTAGAAGTATTCGCAGAAGAAATTGCTGATGTTTCTAAGCGCCGCGGCTATCAAGCGAGCGATGTCATCTCACTTTCTCATGCAACACCGAATCTAGATGAA
The DNA here is from genome assembly GCF_002560985.1 of Bacillus sp. AFS018417. Taxonomy (NCBI): domain Bacteria; kingdom Bacillati; phylum Bacillota; class Bacilli; order Caryophanales; family Bacillaceae; genus Bacillus; species Bacillus sp. AFS018417. The sequence goes on along the minus strand of NZ_NTTM01000048.1, from coordinate 20,468 downwards.
TTGTTAGTAAACTTTAAACAAGAGCACCATCATATTGATGATGAGGTTCGCTTTATTGTTAGCGGACATGGCATTTTTGCCATTCAAGGAAAAGACGGTCGTTTCTTTGATGTTGAACTTGAACCAGGCGATTTAATTTCGGTTCCTGAAAACAAGAGACATTACTTTACACTTCAAGATGATCGTCAAGTTGTCGCAATTCGTATTTTTGTGACAACTGAAGGTTGGGTTCCTATTTACTAAGGTAGTACGTTGAATAAAAGGAATGGATTCCCCTTTTTCTTCCTTTTATTCACTCTACATATATACATCCTTCTATAGACAGGTTTATCTCTATTCAGGAGATAAACCTGCATTTTTTGTTGAATAATTTTTTACAATTTTATGAACATTTTGTGAACTTTTTCTGAATATTCTGTTTAAAATGTGTTATAATACAAGTAATAGAAAAAACAAGTGGAATTGTAAAAAGGAGGAAGGGAATATATGGAGTTAATTTTAGCCATTCTTTTCGGTGTCGTTTGCGGGTCTATACCTGCTGTTGTGGGAGCTATTATGGAGGAATTAGAAGTTGGTATGATTGGTTTTGTCGCATCTTCTGTAAGCGCTTTATTTTTCGGTTTATATGGTGCAATTCCTGTTTGTTTACTGTTTGCACTATATATATTACGTCATTCTCGCACAAAACGATTTACTCGAACTAGAATGGCTGAAGTCATTCCCTTTCCAATTGAAAAAGCACGCCGAGCAACAGGCCTTTCCTAAATAAAAAAGTCCTCATATGAGGACTTTTTTATTTATTTTCTTCTAAAAATTGAAATAGCTCCTGTAAATGAAGTGCATCTTCTCCATAACTAACCGAAACATAAAATTTCCCGTCTACTTCTGCATTCATATATAAATCAATGAGATCACGTTCGTACTTTAGCGCTAAATAAAATTCCATCTCTTCTAGCATTTCTTTCGTTGTTCGAATGACATAACGACCTGTTTCATCTCTACCATATTCAAATACCGGTTCAAAATTATACTTCTTTTTAAACGCAGCCAGTTGCTTATCATTAATATAAATTGTTTCTGCGCGCTGTACCATATCAATGATATTATCAAATTTCTCTAAACCCATACACTCACTCCTTTATGTATCGTTTATATAATGCCTGTGTTCCGCTATTTTCTTCACCGTCTTGCATCAATTGTTCATATAATTCTCGCGCAAGAGCTAAGCCAGGCGCAGATAACCCAAGTTGTTCTGCTTCTGCTAACGCAATTTTCATATCCTTAATAAAATGTTTCACGTAAAATCCTGGTTCAAAATCACCTTGTAACATGCGCGGTGCTAAATTACTTAATGACCAGCTACCTGCTGCACCAGTAGAAATACTTTGTAACACTTTTTCTGGATGTAAACCTGCCTTTTTTGCATAAGCAAGTGCTTCACATACACCAAGCATATTAGATGCAATCGCAATTTGGTTGCACATTTTTGTATGTTGGCCACTACCTGCATTTCCTTGCAATATAATGTTTTTGCCTAACAATTCAAATAACGGAAAGCATGCTTCATATACTTCTTCATCCCCACCGATCATAATCGCAAGGCTTCCTTCTTTTGCTCCGATATCTCCGCCCGATACGGGGGCATCTAATACCTGAATTCCCTTGCTCTTCCCTTCTTCATAAATACGTTTCGCAAGAGTTGGTGTTGATGTTGTAAAGTCAATCGTAATCGTCCCTCGTTCTGCATGAGTAAGAATCCCCTCTGCACCAAAGTATACTTCTTCCACATCATGTGGATAACCAACCATAGTCATTACAACATCTACTGTTCTTGCAATTTCCTTAGGAGAATCACACCAGTACGCACCTTCTTCAATCAAAGCTGCTGTTTTTTCTTTTGTACGATTATATACATAAACAGTATAACCAGCTTTTAATAAATGACGCACCATACTCTTTCCCATAACACCTGTACCAACAAAACCAATAGAAGCTGGTGGCAATATCTGCTTCATCTTCTCATCCCCTTTTCTCTAATAAATCACTCACAAGTTTACGAAATTCATTATTAAAATCATCATCAATTCCATTTTGCACATTTGAGAATTCAATTACAAATAATTGTTTATCCCAATTAAAATTGTTAAATGTATTCCATCCCGAAAGTACACCATGATTATGATAATAATCTGGATATATATATAAGCTAAATGCATATTTTTTTTCTGAAGATGGTGTTAGCATTAATTTTAAGCTTTCAGCAGAGATAAGCTTACCTGTCATAATTGCTTCATCTAACTTTTTCATATCATGCACCGTTGTATACATCTCTCCGCATCCATATAACCAATTCATTGCTAATTTAGGCGCTAGCACAAGTTCATTCTCTTTCTTTTTATATCCTTTTGAAAAATTCACATCCCCTGCTGGTGTCTCTCCCATACCTGACTCTGTCATGCCCGCGGGAATAAAGATATGATCTGTAACGTATTGTGCTACAGATTGTCCCGAGTTTTTTTCTAGAATATAAGCTAGCAACATATAATTATAATCTGAATATAACCAGCCACTTCCAGGTTGAAAAGCAGTTGACTGTTGTCCAATCCATGTCACTAAATTAAGACGGGATGCTGCATTGACTTTCCCTTTTCCATGATCAGGGAGTCCCGATGTATGCGTTAATAAATGGTACAACGTAATATTTTTATTAGCAGGAAAAGAAGGAATATATTTATTCACGTTATCCTGTATATTTATTTTTCCTTGTTCTTGCAACTGTAGAATCGACACCGCAATTGTCGTTTTTGTAATAGAACCAATTCGATATTTTGTTTGCGGCGTATTTTCAATTTGTTTTTGTACATCCGCATAGCCATACCCTTTATCTAATATTGTACGGCCTTGATATGAAACGAGAACTGAGCCATTAAATTGTTTATCTTTTAAATATTGTTCTAGTTTTTGTGCAACAGCCGTATAATCAATTTCTTTTTCTCTTTCTTTTATTGTATCAGTAGAGGGTATTGTTTTTATTGACTTTGCTTCTTTTTTAGCAGGTACTTTAAAAAAGAAATAGCTCCCAACTAATATAATAGAAAGAAAAAAAATAATTGCACTCCATAACGTCTTCATTTCTAAAAATCCTCCATAGCATCTTAAATAATTGTTCCTCCCTTCACCATTATCCGACAATAAAAAAAAATCGCAACAATTTGTTGCGAAAACATGTTACATTTTTTCTTTTCTATATAAGCACACTTGATTTTTCCCCTTGTTCTTCGCTTCATATAATGCAACATCCGCTCGATGCATCAATATTTCTTTCGTAATTCCATTTTCGTATGCAGCAACACCAAAGCTTGCTGTGATATTTGAAATTCCAGAAAATTTTTTTGTTTCGATAAAAAATCGAAGCGATTCCGCAATTTGAAATGCTTCTTTTTCTGTTGTATGAGACAAAAAAACAATAAATTCTTCTTCACTCCACCGTGCAAAAACATGATGCGGCTGTAATTTTGCTGTCACAAGTTCCGCTAGTTGTACCAATGCTAAATCTCCAAAATCATGACCATATGTGTCATTTACTTTTTTGAAATCATCAAGATCAAATAAAATAAGAGCAAATGATTGGCTCATTCGTATAGCAGTTTCCCAACCTTGTGAAAATAGTCTTTGAAACTTCAACCGATTATAAATATTTGTTAAGGAATCAATTGTTGCTAAGCGCTCTTGTTCTTTATACTCTTCTTCTAACTCTGTAATATCTGTACATGTAACGATGAATCTCGATACATCATCCGGCAAATGAGCAATGCGTAATAAAAACACAGTTGCTTCTTCACCTTCATTATACATTTTGATTTTTCTTGCTTTCGTTAAGCAATCATCAATCCACATTGTATCGTTTTCTGCAATATAATACCCATTCTCCTCTGCAAAATGTTCAGCAAATGTCATGTGATGCTCATGATATGACATAAGATCTTCATATCCGAAAAAACGTAAAAAATTTGTATTGCAATCTATAATTTCATCATCTTCTACAATAAACAACAAATCATTCTGAAAATCGAATATCATTTGAAGTAACTCTTGTTGTAATATGACTTGTTTTAACAATGACAACTCATATACACTCTTTTGCACTTCAGCAAGTATAGATTGAGGCGTAATTGGAGGTAACACAATGTTTCGTACCCCAAGTTTAATAAGGTCAACAAACTGAGATGTAACTTGTGCACTCCATACAATGATAAAAGAAATATTTGAAGTAAATAATTCTTTTACAAATTCGACTTGAGAAGAATGAGAAATATATATAATTACGATTTGTGGTTGAACTTTTTCAAACAATATTTTCCCGTCCTTAAAACTATGTGCCAAAAACAAGCACTTTGGCTTTAACGTTGCAACTGTATGTTGCTCGTTATGACCTTCTTCAATATACAATACATTCACATCGAGATCTTGTAATACATTTTGAAAAACGGTATGTTCCAATAAAAAATGCAGAATGTTCACCACTAGGTTTTCACTCACTTCATTTATCCCATTCTTACAAGCTTAAGAATCCCTTACGATAGAGTTCATCACTTATAAGAACTTGATTTGTTCAACAAACCATCACATGGCCGTTTCACGTTACATAAACCTTTTGAAGCCCTGTATCATCTTTTTATTGTATGACAACAATAAGTGAGACGTTTGTGCGAATATCTTCTTTTATTCATATCTTTTTTAAAACACTTGACAATAGAACTACATGTATTATATTCTTTTACAGTATCTACTTACAAAATGTAAGTTAAGAACATTTTTACATTCAACTCATTTACAAATAGAAACAAAGGTTGGAGGAATTATAATGACACAGCAAGATTTCTTTACTGTTTTATACGAACGCACATCTAATCGTGCTTTCAACCCTGAAAAAGAAATTTCAAAAGAAGAATTATATGATATTTTAAAAGCTGCTGGCCAAGCACCATCAGCATGGAATTTACAACACTGGAAGTTCCTTGTATTCCAAGGAGAAGATGTACAACGTCGCTTACATCCAATTGCATATAATCAACAACAAATTCTTGATGCCTCTGCAGTTGTCGCTATATTAGCTGACTTAGAAGCATATAAAAATGTTGATGCTGTATACGGTCCACTTGTAGAACAAGGACTTATGCAAGAAGAAGCAAAAAATCGTTTGTCACAAAATATTGAAGGTGCATATCAACGTGAACAATACCCACGCGATGCCGCATTCTCTAATGCATCTTTAGCAGCAATGCAACTTATGCTTGCAGCAAAAGCAACTGGTTGGGACACATGTGCAATTGGAGGTTTTAACCCGCAAGCATTAATGGAAGAGTTTAACGTGTCTTCTCGCTACCTTCCAATTATGTTAATTACAATTGGTGAATCTACATTAGCAGGTCACCCAGCACCACGCATGAGCGTAGAACAAGTAACAGAATGGGCAAAATAAAGTGAAACTTCCATCAGTGGGGGTTTTCTTCATCCCCCCACTGATGGTTAGTTGAACCAATCGGGTACTTACGGGCAGTTATCTTCCACCTATCTTCTTCGCTTTCTCTGAATCTTGAGGTGGAAGTCTTACTGCCCGTTAGTGCGGGATAAAATGAAACCTCCATTAGTGGTGGTTTTTTTCATTCCTCACTAATGGAAAGCTCTCACCAATCAGGCACGTGACAGCAGTTATTCTCCATCTATCTTCTTCACTTCTCTCTAAATATTAAGAGAGGATTACTACCTAGGAATAGCAGAGTATAATCTAAAGATGCTTTTTTGTTACAATTGTGATACAATAGTAACAAATTGATAACAAATGAGGGATTTTCATTGAATTTATATGGAAGCTTTATCGCGATATTGTGCTATCTAGTCACAGTACTACTTCTATACTTCGTTGGAGATATGACAAATATTGCGATGCTACAGTTTTCAAAAGAAACAGCGCTTCAATCAGAAATTGGTCAGTATGCCTCTCGCTCCTTCGCACCATTACTGTTAGCACTTCCTGTATATATCATTGTTTTATATAAAAGCAAAAAAATATAAAGACTGTCTTTATTAAAAAGAGGCAGTCTTTTTTCTATACATATCCGCTTTTTGTCCAAACTCTCATTTCCTTCTTCTCATATGTTATAAGAAGAGTAACAACATTCTACCTAAAACATTTATTCTTTTCCTACAAAATAGGAAAAAATCTTTTAAAAAAATCTGCATTGTGTCCAAACAAAGCATGTACCTAGAGCATATCTTATTAATGTGAAGGGGGTGAGAATTATGTTCGGAGGATGTTTTGGATTTGATGGCTGCCGTAGCGGTGTACGCAGCGACCGCCGTTCCCGTAGCGACCGCCGTTTCCGTAGCGACCGTCGTTTCCGTAGCGACTGCCATAGCGGTGTACGTACTGGTCATAGAAATCGTTTTTGCAACGTTCTTAGAAATCTTTGTGTCGGTACTCGAATCGCTCTATTAACAGTTAGAGATAATGGTACTTTTACTAACGTTGTATTCGAGGGATTTTCAAATGGCGTAGCACTTTTCTCAGGAGGCAATATACCTGGTGGAGGCTTATTACGTGTTTGCCCAGATGATGTTGTAGCTATCGTTTTCTAATAAAAGTAAGTAATTTCCAGGGAAGCAATAGCTTTCCTGGTTTTATTTCTACTCACAAATATGAAAAGTTGATTAACCCGAAAACAATTAGATAGAATACAAAATCAATAAAAAAGTGAATTGTATAAAAAAACCTGAGACCGATTTCATTCAGCTCAGGTTTTTTCATTAAATGCTTTTTACAAGTTCTACTACTTCTTCAGCAGTTGACATATTTAAAGCTTTTTGTGCTAACTCTTCCATTTGCACTTTTGAAAGCTTACGAATTTGTGTTCTTGCTGGAAGAATAGATGTTGCACTCATGCTAAACTCATCTAATCCTAATCCAACTAATAACGGAATTGCTAAAGCATCTCCTGCCATTTCACCGCACATACCAGCCCATTTCCCTTCTTTATGAGCTGCATCAATCACCATTTTTACAAGACGTAAAATTGCTGGGTTATATGGTTGGTATAGGTAAGAAACGCGTTCATTCATACGATCTGCTGCCATTGTGTATTGAATTAAATCATTTGTTCCGATAGAGAAGAAATCTACTTCTTTTGCAAACTGATCAGCTAACACCGCAGAAGCTGGGATTTCTACCATCATACCAACTTCAATGCTATCAGAAACCACTGTACCAGCTTGCACAAGTCTTTCTTTTTCTTCTAATAAAATTGCCTTTGCTTGACGGAATTCATCAAGAGTTGCAATCATCGGGAACATAATTTTTAAATTACCGTATACACTCGCACGAAGTAATGCACGAAGTTGTGTACGGAAGATATCTTGTTCTTCTAAGCATAAGCGAATTGCACGGTAGCCTAAGAACGGGTTCATTTCTTTTGGTAAATGTAAGTATGGAAGCTCTTTATCGCCACCAATGTCAAGTGTACGAACAACAACCGGCTGACCTTCTCCTACACCTTCAAGAACAGCTTTGTATGCTTCAAATTGCTCTTCTTCTGTTGGAAGGTTGTCACGGCCCATGTACAAGAATTCTGTACGATATAGACCAACGCCTTCTCCACCGTTGTCAATAATACCTTTTACATCTTTTGGTGTACCGATGTTTGCTACAAGCTCAACGTGATGACCATCTGCCGTAACTGTTGCTTCATTCTTTAATTTTGCCCATTCTGCTTTTTGCTCTTCAAATTGTGCTTTCTTTTCTTCATAAACACGAAGAGTCTCTTCAGATGGGTTTACAATTACTTCTCCATCTAAACCGTCGATGATTACGATATCACCGTTTTGAATTTGCTCCATCACAACTTTTGTCCCAACAACAGCTGGGATTTCCATTGAACGAGCCATAATTGCAGAGTGAGACGTACGTCCACCAATATCAGTTGTGAAACCTTTTGCATATTTACGATTTAATTGTGCTGTATCAGACGGTGTTAAATCTTCTGCAATGATGATTACTTCTTCGGAGATTGTACTTGGGTTTGAGAAGTTAATTCCAAGTAAGTGTGCAATAACACGCTTTGTCACGTCGCGAATATCCGCTGCACGTTCTTTCATGTATTCATTATCCATGCTCTCAAACATAGTAATAAACATTGATGCAACTTCATCCATTGCAAATTCAGCGTTTGCTTTTTCGTTTTTCACTTTATCTTTTACTGGGTTTACTAGTTCTGGATCATTTAATACTAGTAAATGTGCTTCAAAGATAGCCGCTTTATCAGCTCCAAGCTCAGCAAAAGCATGATTTTTAATTGCTTCTAATTCAGACTTTGATTTCTCAAGCGCAGCTTCTAAGCGTGCGATTTCCGCAGCTTCATCCGTAATCGATTTCTTTGCAATATTAAATTCAGGATTTTCTAGACGGAACGCCTTTGCAATTGCAATACCACTTGACGCGGCGATCCCTTTAATGTTAAGAGTCATTATTCTCCTAATCCTTCGTTTTTCATAGTTTCTTCGATAGCTGCTACTGCTTGAGCTGCATCATCACCATTTGCAGTGATTTTGATTTCTGCGCCTTGTTGAATACCTAAAGACATAACACCCATGATTGATTTTAAGTTTACAGTTTTGCCGTTATATTCTAAGTTAATATCAGCACCAAATTTGCTTGCTGTGTTTACAAGTAAAGTTGCTGGACGAGCATGAATTCCTGAGTCGCTAGTTACTTTAAAGATTTTTTCCATAATGATCTATCTCCTTTAAACTACAGTATATTTTAAGTTGTATAGACGTGAGTACTACACTTTCTATTGTATATAATAGGCGATGCCTGGTCAACTACATCGCCTATTATAATTGTAAACAATTTGCGTCTAAATTTTACTGAATTTCAATAACGTTTGTTTCACCTTTTTGGACATTATCTTGCTTTTTAATTTCAACTTTTTGTCCTTCTTGTAAGTTTGTGAAAACAATTGGCGTAATAATAGAAGGCGCATTTTCTTTTACAAATGCTATATCTACTTTTAATAAAGGCTGGCCTTGCGTTACTTTATCACCTTGAGAAACTAGCGCTTCAAAGCCTTCTCCATTCAATTTCACCGTATCAATACCGAGGTGAATTAAAATTTCTTTTCCGCCTTCTGATTGAATACCGATTGCATGTTTTGTTGGGAATACGTTCACAATTTCACCATTTACCGGAGAGACTACTGTACCTTCCGTTGGTTCGATTGCAAAGCCATCTCCCATCATTTTTCCAGAGAATACTTGGTCTGGCACTTCTGTAATCGGTAAAATTTTGCCTTCAATCGGAATCGCAATTACTTCATTTACATCTGCTTTTTGTACAGGCGCTTCTACTTTTACAGGCGCTTCTTTTGGAACATGCACTGCACGACCTGCCATAATATCTTGAATTTGTGATTTTAACGTATCAGATTTTGGACCGAAAATCGCTTGAATATTGTTACCAACCTCAAGGACACCTGCTGCTCCAAGCTCTTTTAAACGATCTTTATTTACATCTTTTTGATCCTTTACTTGAACGCGTAAACGTGTAATACAAGCATCTAAAGAAGCGATGTTTTCTTTTCCGCCAAACGCTACTAAAATTTCACCTGGAAGCTCGCCTGCTTCTACTTTTCCTGCTCCTTCAACCTCTTCTACTACTTCACGACCTGGTGTTTTTAAATCCCATTTGCGAATTGCAAAACGGAATCCGAAGTAGTAAATCACTGCTAGTACAAGACCAACAATAATTACCCACCACCATGCGGTACGGCCTGGTAAGACACCAAATAGCATAAAGTCAATTAAACCACCGGAGAATGTCATCCCGATTTTAACGTTTAAAAGTTGCATAGCCATAAATGATAAACCAGCAAATACTGCATGTATTCCAAATAGTACAGGTGCTACGAATAAGAATGAGAACTCAATTGGTTCTGTAATACCTGTTAAGAAAGATGTTAACGCAGCAGATCCTAAAATACCAGCTGCCATTTTTTTATTTTCCGGACGTGCTTCATGATACATTGCTAATGCTGCTGCTGGAAGACCGAACATCATGAACGGGTATTTACCTGTTGTAAATGTACCAGCTGTTAATGTGACACCATCTTTTAATTGTGCCATGAAAATCTTTTGGTCACCGTGGATAACTTCACCTGCTGCATTTGTATATGAACCGAACTCAAACCAGAACGGCGCATAGAAAATATGATGTAATCCAAATGGAATTAAAGACCGCTCAATCAAACCGAACATAAATGCTGCTAACGTTTTATTTGCATCAATCATTTGATGTGAAAACGTATTTAAAGCACCTTGAATCGGTGGCCAAACAAAGCACATTGCAATCCCTAAAAGTAAAGAGAATGTTGCCGTTGCAATTGGCACGAAACGTTTACCGGCAAAAAATCCTAAATATGATGGCAATTCGATGTTGTAGTATTTGTTATAGCAATATGCCGCTAATATCCCGACAATAATACCACCAAACACTCCTGTTTGAAGTGTTGGAATACCTAATACATTTGCATAAGCTGGATCTGCAAAACCAGTTTTAATTGGATCTCCAGCTTTGCTTGTTACTTGAACTAGCTTGTCTACTCCTAAGAATACGCTCATCGTTTTGTTCATAATTAAGTATCCAACGAAGGCCGCTAATCCAGCTACTCCGTCTCCATTCGATAACCCGATGGCAACCCCTACTGCGAATAATAATGCAAGGTTTGCGAAAATAATATCACCAGATTGTTCCATGATTTTTGCAACTAGAACAAACCAATCTGCTTTTAAAGCAGGGATTAAATTTGTTAACTGTGGATTTTGAAATGCATTACCAAATCCAAGTAAAATACCTGCCGCCGGAAGGATAGCAACTGGAAGCATCAATGCTTTTCCGACTTTTTGAAGAACACCAAAAATCTTTTTAAACATTTGGATTCTTCCTCCCTTTCTTTTTTATTTTTACTTTCGGCAAATGCAAAAAGGCATGAGTTAAAAAAAGGTAGAAAATAGCTATCAAGGAGTAGTATGTCCCTTTCAACAGCTACCATTCCAACCTCTTCTTCACTCATGCCTGATCGAATCAGTAACACGTGTCGAATCGTAATGAAATAAGTGCGATATTCAATTCACGCAAACGTTTCCGTTTATCGATGCGCAACATTTGTCGAAAATAATAACTTTCTGTAAGATTATTATACATAAGTGATGTAAGCGATTCAACAACTTTTTTTAACGTTTACATTTTCGACAAAATCAAACAATTTCTACATTTCTTCTACCTTCACTAAACGCTGTAAGTGCATCGTTAAATAAATCGATTCAGCTTCATACACAGGCAGTTGCAATTGATTTTGCATTACTTTAACAAGTTTCCATGCCAAATTATAGCACTCTGGAAATTCAGCTTTTAAAAGGTCTGCAAAATGTTGTGATTCTTCCACTTGTTCACCATTTTTCACACGTTCAATCGTGTATTGCAAATGCCGAACAAGACGTAAATAATGGATGCTCTCTTTGTCTAACACAATCTGTAAATTTTCTTCAATTAAAGAGATGAGATGAGCAATCAATCTAGAATTTTGATTAATAGAAGACACCTCAGAGTTTGTAATAGAGCTATAAATATGCAATGCGATAAATCCAATCTCGCCTTCTGGAAGATGGATATTTAAGCGAGAGTTAATTAATTCTACAACTTCCTCTGCAATTTTATATTCTTTTGGATACAGTACTTTCGTTTCCACTAAAAATGGATTGTCTACTGTAAATCCTTGCTTTAATCGCTTAATTGCAAAAGCAATATGATCCGTTAAAGCAATATGAATATGCTCATTTAACGGTGTATCTACTCGATCTTGAATATAAAACATAAGATCATTCATTAATTCTATTAACTTCTCGCTCACATGCGGAACAAGAAGTTTATATTGTTCACGTTCACGTTCATTTGTTAACACAAACATTTTTTCAATCTGTTCTACTTGTAACATTTCTTTTGCTTTTTTGCCAAACCCAATTCCCTTTCCAATGACAACTACTTCTTCATGTTCTGGATGGGCAGCAATAATAACATTATTATTTAAAACTTTTTTAATTTCGAGACAATTATTCATACAACACCACCCTTGCGCGTAAAAAGGTCTTCTTTCATGTTACAGAACAATCTTATTTTTCGTCAATGTAAAACATCTACCATTTTGTAAATGTCGTTTTTTAGACATGATTGTATGAGATGCGTATAATGTAAAGATATACGTCTAGTAGAAAGGAGCAACACCATGATTAAAATGTTCATAAGCGATATTGATGGCACAATGATGCAACACGGAGGTGTAATCGATGAACAAGATATAGATGCACTGCGTAGCCTTGCTGACCAAAATATAATCCTTTGTTTCGCTTCTGGAAGACTTGATAATGAAATTGCCGAGTTAATGAACAAAGTTGACATGAACTTTCATCGTATTAGTGTGAATGGTGTATTTGTATATACACACGAAAATAAACAATTGTTATCAGCAACATTTGATTCTACTATTTTACCAGAGCTGTTGTCTATAACAAATAAAGAACCATTCTTTCGTTATGTAAGTGATGAATATAATTATTATATTGAGGAAAAAACACCGTTTATTCATGAGCTCGAAAAGCAAGTAAAAATGACTTCCGTTGCAGAACCAAATTTGCTCGAAAAAATCGATAAAACAATTTTCCCAAATAAAATTTCAGTTGGGGGTACGAAAGAAGATTTAGTTACTCTTCAAAAGCAAATTAATGAAAATTTTAAAGGGAAAGTAAGCACCTTTATTTCTGCCGAGCAGTGTTTAGATGTTATGCCACCTCACATTAGTAAAGGTTCTGCTATTTCTGTCTTATTAGAGGAATTTAACATTCAGCCTAACGAAATAGCTTGTATTGGTGATTCCTACAATGACATCCCAATGTTCGCTTTAACACCTCATAGCTTTGCGATGGCTGGTGCAGATGATGAAGTTAGGCAACATGCAACTCATACTGTTCCTTCTGTTAAAGATGCGATTGAATATGTTCTTCATTATAATAATGAAGGATATAAAAATACGACTCACTCCTTATAAGGATGAGTCGTATTTTTATCCCGCTATTCGCGGGCAATAAAAGCACGATTGGTGAGAGCTTTCCATCAGTGCGGGATGCCCCCACTGGTGGAAGTTTCACTTTAATTCACTACATAAAACATTATGTTCTACTTATTGCGTGAAATATTTGTAATAAACTTATAACGATCTCCTCTGTAAATACACTTTACGTATTCCAGCGGCAACTCACCTTCTGCATACGACCATTGTCTCATTACAAGCACAGGTGCTTTCTTCGGAATATGAAGATGCGCAGCCTCTTCGTCCGTTGCAATAGATGCTTCAATAGATTGCGTAGCACGAACTAGCTTAAAGCCTAGTTTTTTTTCTAAGTGCTCATACAATGATTGCTGCAAAATTTCTTCATTAATATCTTTTACAAGAGATGGTGACAAATACGTTGTCTCAAACGCAATTGGTTCCTCGTCAGCTAAGCGAATACGTCTCACTTCGTAAACTGATTCTCCCTCTTGAATTCTAAGCCTGTCTGCTACTTTAGCAGTAGCTGGAACAAGTTGAAAGCTTAATAGCGCACTACTAGGTTTCATTCCACGAGAGAGCATATCCTCCGTAAATCCAGTCATGCCTTGTAACTTTTGTTCAACTTTCGGAAGTTGTACAAAAGTTCCAATTCCACGCTTTCGATATAAATATCCTTGTTCAACTAAATTATTAATTGCCTGTCTGATTGTCATTCGACTTACTTCAAACTTATCACATAATTCATTTTCAGATGGAATTTTATCTCCCGGCTTCCATTCACCGTCTTCAATTAGTTGCTTCACCCACTCTTGAATCTGATAATAGATCGGAAATGGTGAATACTTGTCGATGTTCATCAGCAATCGCCTCACTGCATAAAGATAGAGCTTCTTGATCTGCGATTACGGTTACATTTGGATGACGTTGTAAAACTGTAGCCGGACAACCTTCGTTTACGTTCCCTTGTAGCATTTCCTTAATCGCTTCTGCTTTTTTCAAGCCAGAAACAACAAGTAAAATTTGTTTCGCCTTCATAATGCTACCGATTCCCATTGTAATTGCATGAGTTGGCACATCTTCTTCTTTTTCGAAGAAACGACGGTTTGCTTGACGGGTAGATTCTGTTAACTCAACAATGTTAGTTACAGAATCAAATGGTGTTCCCGGCTCATTAAATCCGATGTGACCGTTTTCACCGATTCCAAGAATTTGCAAATCAACTGGATTGGCATCAATAATGCTTTCATAACGTTTACATTCCTCTTGTAAATCGCCTGCCATTCCATTTGGTACATAAGTTTTTTTAAATGGAAGATGATCAAACAACTGTTCTTGCATAAAGTAATGATAGCTGTTTTTGTCTTCATGTGGTAAATTTACGTACTCATCTAAGTTTACAGTGGTTACACAGCTTGTATCAAGTTTATTTTTTCTCATTAATGCGTAAATTCCCAATGGAGAGCTTCCTGTAGCCATTCCTAGCACTGGACTTTCTTTTGATTTTACAACTTGTTCAATTAATTTATAACCTGCTTCCGCTAATGCTTCTGGAGTTTTTACAACAACGATATTCATTTATTTCCCCTCTTTCATATGAGCTCCCAATCGAACTGTATCTTGTACATATAAATCTTTAGACATAATAACAAAATCCGCATTTTTTCCTGTTTCTAAAGCACCCTTATTTACTAATCCAAATTCTTCAGCTTGATTAATTGATGTCATAAGAACTGCTTCTTCAACAGAACATCCAGTAAACGCAATCACGTTACGAAACGCTTGATCCATCGTTAAAATGCTGCCTGCTAATGTGCCATCTTCTAATCGCGCACTGCCATTTTTTACAATAACCGGTTGTCCACCAAGTTCATATAATCCATCTGCTAAACCTTTTGCACGCATCGCATCTGTAATGACACTCACTTTTTTAGGTCCTTTTAATTTATATGCCAATTTCACCATATCCGGATGAATATGAATACCATCTGTAATCACTTCAACCATTACATCTGGGTTTAATAACACATGACCAACTACACCCGGCTCACGATGATGCAACCCACGCATTTGATTATAAAGGTGAGTTGCATGTGTAATATTTCTACCTGTTAATTGCTCATCAGTTGCATCTGTATGTCCAATCGTACCGATAACCCCAGTTTTCGCGAGGTATTGTTCAAACTCACGCGCACCTTCTTCTTCAGGAGCATATGTTACCAGTTTAATTAAATTCCCGCTTGCTTCTTGCCATTGTTTAAATTGTTCAATATTTGCAGGAACAATGTACTCAAGCGGCTGTGCACCTGCACGTTTTTTTGAAATGTACGGACCTTCTAAATGAATATATTCAAAATGCGCACCTTTTCCCTTCGCCTCTTTTGCAGCACTTAGAGCCGCTTCAATTGCCTCAGGAGACTGTGTCATTGTTGTTGGAAAAAAAGTTGTAACCCCTTCTTGTAACATCTGTTTGCCGAGAGTTACTAATCCGTCGCTATTTGCATCCATTGCATCAATATTGTATCCACCGTGAATATGAATATCAATCATTCCTGGAATTACAAGATTCCCTTTTATATCATGAATCTCTTCATTTTCTTTTGGTACATACTGAGCCATCAATCCCAGTTCTTGAATTTGATCTGTGTAACGAATAAAACCGTTTTCTAGCACTTCATGACCTGTATAAATTTTGGCATTGATGACAACTTGCGTTTTCATTTCCATCGTCCTTTCCCATATAATACTACTTGTATTATTACCTATTTGCCTATTTTCATCATAATATATACACGAGTAGTTGTCTATACATTATGGGTAAATTTTTAATATAGGAAAAAGGTAATTTCTTTTTCTTCTCTAATTATGATATATAGTATTATTTATTCAAAAGGAGAGGTTAACAATTTTATGAAAAAGTCAACAATTATTTCATGTATTATCTTTGTAACAGTAGTTCTGATTGGCTCTGGGTCTTATTATATGATGACGAAAATGAATATATCTAAACAAGTTACATCACCTCCAGAACCTCCAAAGGATGCACAAACTGCAGCTATTTACCAATCAATTCACGAACAGCATGAATTGCTAAACAAGTTGGTCTGCTATGATCAATATAAAAACTGGACCCCTTCCTCTTCTTTATGGACTGAGCATGATGCTGCTTTAAAACAAATTGAAGAACAATTCTTGCAGTACACACCGGCAGTTGAAGGGGCTTTACAAAAAGACTTCCAAAATATTGTTTCTTACACGAAACAAGCCCGTGAAGAAAGAAGAGCAACTACACTTGTAGAAATACATCGTATTATGCATGATTTAGATATTTTATTGAACGGATATCAAGAAAAGCTTTGGAACGCTACTGTATATAAACGTAATTAACTATATTTGTAATTTCAGCAGCTTATATATCTCAATGCTGAAATGAGATATACTTACACTATTTTAACAACGGTAAAGGTAACTGATGCTGAATAACAATACGCTCACCATCTGTCTCAATTTCAACATCATGTTTTACTGTAGTATATACGGCGATACCATGCCGATATAACCGTTTCATCACACTTCGATGTGGATGACCATATGGATTCTTTTTATCATATGAGATAACAGCAAACTGCGGTGCAACAGCTGTTATAAACTTTTCACTCGTTGATGTATACGAGCCATGATGACCAACTTTTAATACATCTGCATGCATATCATATTGTTTTATCATTTCTTCTTCTGTATGTGTATCTGCATCTCCCATAAATAAAAAATCAGCCTTACCATAACGAATTTTCAATACAATAGACGATTCGTTATTTTCTCGTTTCGCTTTCCCATCGTTTAACACTTGAATAGAAATGTGAGGGTCCAGAGGGATATATTGTCCTTCTTTTACACTTAAAAACGGCACTCCTCTTTTTTTAATACTTCTTATGTACGTGTGATATGTAAATGAACTATATAGTTTCCCACTATCTAACACAAGTGAAACCGGCATTTGTTCAATAATTGGAATTAGTCCCCCGATATGATCCATGTCAGGATGTGTGCTAATGACAACATCTAAGCGTTTAATCCCTTTTTTAATTAATGTATCAATAATAGGCTCCCCAGCTTCATACGGTCCACCATCAATTAAAATTGTTTTCCCGTTCGGTAAAGAAATAATTGTTGCATCTCCTTGCCCAACTCTTAAAAAATTTACAGTCATCTTACCTAAGTGCGTACGTTGACTTGAAAAGGAAGAAACCGTATGTATAGAAGTATGCTGACGTATAGGGGATGCACTATTTAAAGTTATACATAATACAATTGAAAATAGAAAAAGAGCGATACGCACATCTTTCATACACCTTCTCCTTTTTCTATTTAGTATGACGCAGCTTTCATTTCATATACAAAAAAGCTTGGCAAAATGCCAAGCTTTTACTTCGAAATTTCTTGTAGAGAACCAAAGAATAAATCCGCTTCATTCATTCCTTCGCCTTCTTCTGACAGAGCAGGTAATTCATCTAATGTTTGTAATGCAAATGTATCTAAAAATTCTTTTGTTGTGCCGTATAAAATGGGACGTCCTGGCCCTTCTACACGCCCTACTTCTTTAATTAACAAGTGAGAAACAAGCGTTTGCAAAGCGCGATCTGTTTTTACACCGCGAATCTCCTCGATTTCCGTTCTCGTAATTGGCTGGCGATAAGCAACAATTGCTAATGTTTCTAATGCTGCTTGCGATAAAGATGTAGCTGTTGGTGCATCCATCAATTTTTGATAATACGAGGCATGTTCTTTTTTCGTTGTAAAACGATACACCTTTGCAAATTGAACAATTTGCAAACCTCGGTGCAATTGCTCATATTCTGTCTGTAGTTCCTCTACAAGATTTATTACAACTTTCACTTCTATCTCTAACACTTTTGAGATTTGTTCCGGATAAATCCCTTCATCCCCTGCTACAAACAGCAGCCCTTCTATAACTGCCTTTTGTTCTTGTCTATCCAACGATAAAAGCTCCTTTCTCACATTCTTTGTATCCCTATACGTCATAAAGACCGAACAACAATATATTGCGTTCGGTCAAACAGTACAACTATGGTTTCAATAAAAAGATTTCATCAAAATTATGCTCTTGTTCAATGACAATTTGCTGATGTTTCATAAGCTCTAAAATTGCTAAAAATGTAACAACAACCATTTCCCGGTCATCATCTGCAAATAAATCATAAAAACTTTGACGACCTCCTGCCATTTCTAATTGTTTTAAAACATCACCCATTCGTTGTTCAATTGGAATTTCTTGCCGAGCAACTGTAGCTGTTACCGGACGTTGTATTTTCTTTCGACGCATTAGCTTTTGAAATGCTGCCAGCATATCATATAGCGTAACATCAATCGGCAGCTTTTCATCTTCCTCTTTTTGAAACATCATAAAATCAAGAGGAGGACGTGTATATAGCTGTGCTCGTTCTTGCTCTTTTTCTTTTAATTGGGTAGCAACTTGCTTATATTTCTTATACTCAATTAGACGTTCCATTAACTCTTGCCGAGGATCTTCTATAAATTCTTCACTGCTATCCTGTACATCTTCTTCATGCTTTGGAAGCAACATTTTACTTTTAATTTGTAATAGCGTCGCAGCCATAACTAAATATTCACTTGCAACATCAAGCTGTAATTCTTTCATCGCATGGATATATGATAAATATTGTTCTGTAATTTCCGCTACAGGAATGTTATATATATCAATTTCATAACGATTAATTAGATGTAATAACAAATCTAAAGGGCCTTCAAATGCCTCAACTTTAAAATTATATTGCACAAATCATCCCACCACATTTTTTCTGTCACTCCATAAGTATAGAGCATACTCCATACACTATCCAACCTTTTTCAAAAATTTAATCAAAAATAGACGTATACCTAGGCCACAATGCCTATCCCGTTCATATGATAGCAGTGTAATGAGTACACATTGTAGGAGGTTACAAACTATGGTACATGGTGCTGGAGGTTTCCACGGCGGATTCGCTCTGCTGGTTGTGTTGTTTATTTTATTAATTATTGTCGGCGCAGCTTGCTTCTGCTAACTGACATAAAGCGACTAGAACAACCTCTAGTCGCTTTATATTTATGATACACTATATATGCACGCTGCTTAGAATAGGAGTGAAAAACATGTATCATGAAGCATACATACAGTTTTTAATTCATTTTCATAGTGATTACGACTACTTTGAATGTCACGAAATTTTAGAAGAACATTGGAAAACAAAACCACGCGGGGAACGCGAACAACATTGGGTAGGACTTATTCAAATTGCTGTCGCTTTATATCACCATAGACGTTGTAATTGGAATGGTGCCGAGCGAATGATGAAAAGTGCACTATTCATTTTGCAAAATGAAAAACAGCACATAGAGGCGTTAGGTTTAGACTACCCAAAACTATTATTACTCCTTCAGGAACGACTGCACATCATTCAAAATCATGAGTCTTATACAGTACTATTTCTTCCTTTTTCTGATCCGAATCTAGAAGACATATGCATGCAATTATGTAAAAACAAAGGACTTCCTTGGAAAGATACTTCTTCTACTCCAAGTGCGGATATTATTCATAAACATTCTCACCGCAATCGTGAAGATGTGATTAACGAGCGAAATATACAATTACAAAAAAGAAAGCAGAGATAATATTATCTCTGCTTTTATTAATGCACATTATGTTCAACTTCTTTGCATTTCTCACAAAATCTAGAAGTTTGTTCGTTTCCGCATACCGTAACATTCGGCAGCATTGTTTGTAATTCTTGTACCATTTTTGTTCCAATTCCCACATGACGATGCGAAGGATTCACACTAATATGCTGAATTTCTAATACACCTTCATCTTGTTTTACCGTCCCAATAATTCCAACAATAGCATCGTCTTCTTTCCATAAATAGAGCTGCCAATTATCATTTTTTTCATAATCCTTCATCGTTGCTTGTAATCGTTTTATATCTTTTTCCATTGGCATAAAAGACAGAAGTCCCATCGCAATTTTTTCATAACTTTTTTTAAAACGAATTAACATGAAATTTATCCCTTCTTACAAAAGTTACAAATCATATATCCCCTCAACCAGCATTTTAAATCTTACATCATATCTATTTTACAATATTTCTAATTAGCTGAGAAGATTTGCCCCAAAAAACAACTTTATAATCATACAAAGAGGGAAAGAGGAAGTCAAATATGGATATTCTATTTATATTATGCCACTAGCATAATATTGTTTGTATCTAGCCTAAATGGCACATAAAGTGAAACTTCCA
>NZ_NTTM01000047.1:45934-73216 GCF_002560985.1 Bacillus sp. AFS018417 | reverse complement strand
GAAGTTTCACTTTATATTCATATTAGACAGTTACTTTTATTTCCCTTCAAAAAAGAAAGGTGCCTATGCACCTTTCTTTTTTACTTCCTGCAATTCTTTCGAACTAGATAAGAAAAATCCATCTCCTATTTTCAGAGATGGATTTCCCTCTTACTCTACAATTTCCACTTCACGTGAATTTTTCATTTCTTCTACATGTATAACGCGGAATCCATGATCTTCTAAATCTTTTAAAAGCGGCTGTAGTTCTTCTGCCGCAAATCCTTCTCCTAATGTAAACATAATTCTGCGTACATATAGTGCGTTGTTATCAAATGTCATTAGACTTTGAATTCCACTATATTTTTTCAGTACAGTTGATAATTTTTGAATAGCACCATTATAATCTTGCGTTCCGACCATAACTGAATACATACTAGAATGAAGGCCCCATGCATCTTCTAGTAACTCAAATACTTTTTTATGTGTTAAAATACCAAGAAAAAATCCATTGTCATTCACAACAGCAATATATGGTAACTCTTTAATTGTAAAGAACACTTTAAAGAATGAAGAATCTTCTTTTACATACCCATCTTTATTGCGCAATAACTCTTTCACATTATCATCTAAAGAACCTTTATATTCTAAAATATCTACTTTATAAATATTCCCTAAAAATGTTTCTTCTTTTTTATCTAGAACTGGAACACAGCGATATCCGGTTCTATTTAAATGATCTAGCGCTTCTTGCAACGTATATGTATCCTTACAAAACAACACTTCTTTTTTTGAAACATAGTTTCCTTTTACCCTCATAAAAATCCCCCTTATGTTAAAATATTTTCTGTGTCATAAATATATAATATTTTCAGAAAAAAATAAATATTTTATTTGATTTTTCTGACTNNTTTATTTATTGTTTTTCATCATTTTTTTCATTTTTTCGACAAACGAGGAAGAAGATATTATATAAAAATTTCCTTTCTTATCCTATCAAAAAGAGATTGTATCTTTCAAAAAGAAACGTTAAAATAGTAGTGATAATTTTCAGAATTTTATAAAAGTAGGTGAGGTATATAGCGTCTTCTATTATCACTTATGTGTATCGTTGTCTTTTAGGCTTTGTGGCTATTATTCTTATTAGTCCAATTCCTGCTGCTCTTCTAAACGACAAACAATCCTATTTTGAAGTACTATATACAATGATTAATCATTTTGTACATTTTCATTCTATCTCTATTCCGATGACAGATTGGATTCATGAATCATTCTTTTTTTCTTCTTATCAGCCACATGACATATCAAAATCATTTAATTCACATGAAAATTCATCTCCGTTGTTCCCATACATATGGAAATTATATTTTTTATCTATGATGCGATTCTTACTTTCACTTACTGTCGGTTTTCTCCTTAGTCTTAGAATTGGTCGATTTTTTATTAAGTTATCCCCTAAAAATAGAAAACGTTTTTCATTTTTACGCTGGATTCCATTTTCATTTGGCACTGTCCTACTACAATGTATCATCATCACTCTTTTTCTCTTCACAGCATCGTACATATCTTTTCCATACTTTTCTTCTCTTTTAATCATTTGTAGTACATCCATGATTCTTATCATCCAAGCCATCAAAACATGGATTCCTTTCTTATATACAGTACAAGAAACAACACATGCGCACGATTCAGCTTTTTTTAGTAATACACTATTCGCTTCGCTGCTTGCAAGCCATAAATCTATCGTTAGTTCCATATTAATTTCCTTTATATATATGGAGTGCATTTTTCATGTAAATGGGTTATTTCAATTTATTGTACAGTATTGTGTTAGTTCACCAACACTTGTTGCAATAGGCCTTTTATTACTGTACATCCCATACATGCTGATTTCTCTCTTACAAATATTATGGAAAAGAAATCGCCATATTGCGCGTATCCATACACTATCACGCACAACAATAAAGTGAAACTTCTATCAGTGGGGGTCCCCTACTGATGGTTAGTTGAACCAATCGGGCGCATGCCAGAAGTTATCCACCACCTATCTTCTTTACTTTCTCTAAATCTTGAGGTGGGAATCTTACTGCCCAAAAGTAGCGGGATAAAAATTTCTACCAATCATATTCTTACGACCATTTTTTCATAAAATTTCACATTCCCCGCCTCCTTTCTTTGACTATCCCTTCCTTTTCCATATATTATTAAAGTAAAACCTTTATTAGGAGGTGACATCTTTATTCTAAATTTAGAATAAAGAATATCCTTGGACATACTTAAACTTTTTTTCATCGCTTTACTCATTCTTATTTCCGGCTTTTTCGTAGCATCAGAGTTTGCTGTTGTTAAAGTACGCAAAAGTCGAATTGACCAACTTGCCAATGAAGGAAATAGACAAGCAATCCTAGCAAGAAAAGTTGTTTCCAATTTAGATGTATACCTATCTGCTTGTCAGCTAGGTATTACCATTACTTCATTAGGACTCGGTTGGCTTGGTGAACCTACTGTGGAGCGCTTATTGGAGCCGCTTTTTGAAAAAATGAATATAACAGGTTCAATGGAACATACATTATCAGTTATTATAGCTTTTAGCGTCATTACATTCTTTCACGTGGTACTAGGTGAACTGGTTCCAAAATCCTTTGCCATTCAAAAAGCTGAACAAATTACTTTAATGTTTGCAAGACCTTTAATTATATTCGATAAAATAATGTATCCTTTTATCTGGTTATTAAATAGCACAGCTCTATTTTTCACGAAACTATTTGGATTACAACCGATAAAAGAGAATGAACTTTCTCACTCCGAAGAAGAGCTGCGCCTTATTTTAAGCGAGAGCTATAAGAGCGGAGAAATTAATCAATCTGAATATAAATATGTAAACAATATTTTTGAATTTGATGATCGAGTTGCAAAAGAGATTATGGTTCCACGTACTGAAATGATCTGTTTATCAACTGAAAATTCATTAGCGGAAAATATGGAAATTATCTCTAACGAAAA
The DNA here is from genome assembly GCF_002560985.1 of Bacillus sp. AFS018417. Lineage (NCBI taxonomy): Bacteria > Bacillati > Bacillota > Bacilli > Caryophanales > Bacillaceae > Bacillus > Bacillus sp. AFS018417. The sequence continues at coordinate 70,234 of NZ_NTTM01000047.1, read as the reverse complement.
ATATACGCGTTATCCTATTATCGGAAAAGATAAAGATGATGTTGTCGGTATGATTAATACAAAAGAAATCTTTCATGATCAAACAAAAGGGATCTGTAAGCCGCTAGAGTCATACATACATCCTGTTTTAACAGTATTCGAAACTGTACCAATTAAAAAGGCACTCATTCATCTACAAAAAAATCGTGTCCAGTTAGCAATTATTATGGATGAATATGGTGGAACTGCAGGTCTTCTTACAATGGAAGATATTATTGAAGAAATTATTGGGGAAATTCAAGATGAATTCGATATAGATGAAACACCAATGATTGAGAAACGCAATCCAACATTAACGTTACTTGACGGAAAAGTGCTTATTTCTGATGTAAATGATATGTTTGGCCTTCATATCGATGATAGTGATTTAGATACAATCGGAGGCTGGTTCTTGTCACAAACAATTGACGTAAATATTGAGCCAGGCCATACTATTCAATATGAAAATTATCAGTTCAAAGCATTAGAATTAGATGGCCATCAAATAAAAAAAATCGCCGTTAGTAAAATAGATACACAAAAAGGAGTTACGCTGTGAATACCTTTTTAACTATATGTATTATTGCTTGTTTCATTATATCGTTCATTGCGTTTATTTATCCGATTATTCCAGGTATACTCGCTTTATGGGCTGGGTTTTGTATTTATCAATTTGGCATTAACGACTTAGAATTAACAAAATCATTTTGGCTTATTCAAATTGTATTTACAATTATATTTTTCATTGCTGATTTTGTTACGAATAGCTATTTCTTAAAAAAGTACGGAAGTACAAAATGGAGCGAACGTATCGGTATGGTTTCTATTATTGTTGGATCGTTCTTTTTCCCGCCATTTGGGCTAATTATTATCCCGTTTCTTTCCGTTTTCGTAACAGAATTAATGCATAAAAAAGCACCACAAGAAGCCTTTATGGTTGGAGTTGCAACAGTTATCGGATTTTTAAGCAGCACAATAGCTAAAGCGATTTTACAAATCATTATGATTATTATATTTGTATGCTATATTATTTTTTAGCCATCCTTATGATAAGGATGGCTTTTTTAATAGGCAATGCCCACTCGTTTTTTATAATGAATATCATGATAAAGTAATTGATAAGCAAAATGGGCTGTATCTCCAACTGTGATCTTCATACCATCTAGCGGTAACACATCTTCTTCAGTTCGATAAATAGCTGTTTCTTCTCCATCTATTAAGTGTGTTGGACAGACAATCGTCCATTGTAATTTGCTATTCTCTAAAGCCAAATAAGCCGCTACATGGTCTTCCGCTGCTGCCGTTGTCTTTCGACGTGATTCACTGGATTGGAAGCGATATAATTGCGGATTCAAACGTGCCTGTAAAATCCCAGCCGTTCCAATTGTTATAATTCTCATAATCCCTTCCTCGTTCATAGCATGTATAATGTTTGGTAAGCTTTTTGATAACGTTCTATTTCCATCGGTACCTAGTGCACTAATTACAACATCTGCTCCCTTTACACACGCTCTCACATCTTCTTCATTCCATACATTTCCTTCTATTATACGAAAATTTTCATGTTGTACTTGCAGCTTTTCTTTATTTCTCACAAGCGCTGTCACTATATGATTATCCTGTAATGCAAATTTTAAAATTTTGAGTCCAACTCGACCCGTTGCTCCAAATAAACATATATTCATACTAACTCACACCCTTTCACTCCTCTCTATTGTTTCTGAAAAAGCAAAAATATACAACAAAAAAGCCTTCTCATTGATCGAGAAAGCTTCTATCATCATATAACACTTATTTCTTTTCGCTAGAGCTAGAGGAACTATCTTTTGAATCTTTCGAATCGTTATCTTTTACTTCTCCACTCGTTTCTTTATCCTTGCTCGTATCTCCTTGTTGCGTCGTCTCTTCCTCTTTCTTTTCCTCATCTTTACTACAACCTACCACAAATAAAGAGCTAGCAAGTGCAACAGCAGTTAACGATTTAACCCATTTATTCATTTGCTTATCCCCCTTTTGATAGAATATGTACATTTTCATATTACTTTTCTTTTTTGAAGGAAATATTAGGAATTAGTAAAGAGATGGTAAATGATTGTAAATTTTTCGAATACTATGAGTAATCTATTTTAATTTCTTTCTCATTTCGTTTATACTAAAAAAAATTCAGGAAGAAAGGCTGATTGAAATGGAACTTGGATTACAAGGAAAAACAGCGCTTGTTGTTGCATCGAGTCAAGGACTAGGAAAAGCAATTGCTACTCAACTTGTCACAGAAGGCACAAATGTAATGTTATTGAGCCGTAACGAAGAAAAACTACAAAAAATTCAAAAGGAACTCACTCAATTGAATAACGGAAACGTTGCTTATACTGTTTGTGACATAACAAATACTGAACATATTAAGCAAGCCGTGGAACGAACCACTCAAACATTCGGAACAATCGATATTTTAATAAACAATGCCGGAGGCCCAACGCCAGGTACATTTGAACAATTATCAGACGAACATTGGTATCATTCTTTTGAATTAAATTTATTAAGCTACGTTCGAATGATTCGAGAAGTACTTCCACACATGAAAAAAAACGGTGGAAAAATTATTAATATCGCTTCTTCTTCTATAAAAGAGCCGATTCCAGGTCTACTTCTATCTAACACATTCCGTGTAGGTATTACAGGCTTAACAAAAACGCTCGCTTCTGAATTTGCACCGTATAACATTTTAATTAATACGATTGCACCAGGACGAATTGCTACTGAACGCGTTGCTTCTCTTGATACTTTGGCTGCTCAGAAACATGGTATTTCAGTAGAGGAAGTGCAAAAAGAATCCAAAGCAACCATTCCACTCGGAAGATACGGGCAACCTTCAGAGTTTGCGACATTTGCCACATTCCTTGTATCCGATGCAAACACCTATATGACGGGTCAATCCTTTTTAGTAGATGGTGGCATGGTAAAAGGATTATAAAGAATTTAAATATCAAAGATTTACTTCCTGTTACATATTGAATGGAAAATAACAAAAAGACAGCGGTATCGCTGTCTTTTTCATCCATATTTTTCTTCATCCATCATTGCTTGTATGCTATACTCTTTTTTCATAACATATTGCCACACGCTGTATGCGTTTCGATTCATTTTCAAAAAACAACTTTCTAAAAAAGAACGAAATTCTGGATTTGCCACTTGGATTGCCACCTGTGCATACCCAAGTGCCAACCGCTTCAAATGTGAAATATACGAAAAGGCAATTTCTATATCATCTTTTTGTCCACTATAGTTAGTATGCACTGTTTCAATTGATGATGAAACTGGATACTTGCCAATAACATGCTGTACATTTTCACCTTCTTGAAAATTAATCTGTTCATTATACGCTTGTAATAAGTAAGGTAAATGTTGCTGTAACAATTCTTTTAATTCATTATCACGTACTTCTCTCATATATTCACCAATTACACATATCACTTCATAGCTATAACTCATGAGCTCTTCAATATAATTCATCCAATATTTCCTCCTCTCTACTGATATGTATGCTATAAATAGAATGACAGAACCTTCGACACTCTCGCCAAAAACTTATCCCACATACTCATTTTTTCAAAGTCTTTCTCCGAAAATTGCTTTGCTTGCTGGAAATCCGTTTGCAAACGACGTTGTATTTCACCAATAATTTTTCCTTCATAAATAAAACAATCTGATTCTGCATTTATATAAAAACTGCGATTATCAAAATTCGCGGTTCCGACGTCTGCAAACTTATCATCAATAAGAGTCACTTTCCCATGAAAGAAACCGTCTCGATATTGATATATTTCTGCTCCAGAACGCAGTAACTTTTCCAAATAAGGATAAGCTGCCTGCTTTAATAGCAAAGCATCACTTTTAAAAGGGACAAGAATTTGTAATCGTACTCCCCTCTGCAATGCATTTTGTAACCCCGTCATCATTTCTTTACTGGGCACAAAGTAAGGAGTGGCAATCACAATTGATGTTTTCGCACTTTGTATCATCTCTTTATAGTGTGCCCATAAACCTTTTCCATCTGTAAATACATATCGATACTTGTTATTCCCTTGTATAGGCGTTATCTCATGTGAGGATAACTCTTTCCCAGTATCCAATTCCCAGTCTTTTGCAAACTGTCTTTTCATATCCTGTGCACCTGAACCAGTAATACGAACATGGTAATCACGCCATTTTCCAAAACGAGGATCCTCCCCAAGGTATTCATGCCCTATATTAAATCCCCCTACATATGATATACTCCCATCTACTACCACAATGCGGCGATGATTGCGATTATGAAGTGTGTAAAAGAAATTTTTAAAACGAGGCTTTTTACTAAACGTAAACTGTACACCACTATTTTCTAATTCTTGTATCGTTTTCTTCTTTATTTTATATCCCCCAATGCGATCCACAGATAATTTCACTTCAACGCCTGAAGCTGCTTTTTGCTTTAATAATTGTAAAAATTTATTGCTTATCTTATCTTTACCTACAATATAAAAATGAAGATAAATATACTGTTTCGCCTGATTAATATCAGCAAAAAGATCTCGATAAAAATCATTTCCATCTACATAAAGCTTAAAATCACCATAACGAATCTGTGATATTGGATTTTCTTTTACTCTGTTTCTGCCTACTTTTACATCTACATGCATCCATATCACCATAATTCCTATACAAAAAAGGAGGAACAGAAGTTTTCTCATCGAGAATCCTTTCCTTTCAAATTATCATTTTTATATGTTTCCCCCTCACTATTTCCCTATACAATAAAAAACATCATTTACATGACATATATCCCTGTCAAATCATTCCGAATGTGCATATTGTATTCTGTAACCTAAAACAAAAGGAGGAAAAAACAATGGGCTTTGGAGTTCACGGCGGTGGGTTTGCGTTAGTTGTTGTATTATTTATCCTCTTAATTATTGTTGGTGCTGCTTGTTTTTGCTAACTAGCTATCCACTTCATACAACTTTTATGTAGACAAAAAAACTATGAAAAAGAACATCTAATGATTAGATGTTCTTTTTCTGTTTATAATGATAATGTGACACTTTAATCAGTGGAGATTTTCTGTATCCTCCACCTAATCTTTGCTTCTAGCATAACTTTGAGGTGAGCTATTACTGCTCGTTAATGCGGGATTAATTTTATAAAGCTTTCATCTATAAAAAAGAAGCCGATTTTATGAATCGGCTCCTCGGTATACATATTGGTCTTTTGGAGGTTCTACTGTGTGCCAATTTGCAACTTCTAATACAGGTATATTTGCGTGAAACGGTTGATAAAACTCTGTTGAAATTTCCCCTTCAACTTCAACCCAATCATCATTCTTCCACTGAGCATCTTCTGGTTTTTTGACCAGCATCCCATACACACCTGAATCAGCAACACAGTGAATAATTCCAAAGCGGAATACAAAATACTGTTCTTTTTTAGAAGAATCATCACGGAATACAAACCCCTTAAAAGAAAGGGTCTTACCCGTGAATTCGCCAGGGTAGTTATATATTATTTCCATCCCTTTCAAAAAGTTTGTATCGTTTAAAACAATTTTATCTTTTGTTACGAAGTCCTTCTTTTCTTTTTCCATGAGTTCCCGATAACCTTCTTGTGCATAGTAAATGCTCGTATCAGGTTTTAAAAACTGTCGATTCATAAACGGGTCTGTATTTCCTGGCTCCGCAACGGGGAAATGAAACCCTTTTGCTTTTACGATATCAGAATCTAATGTTGCAATTGGAAGAAAGAGCCCCGTAATAATCGGAAAACAAAATACTGTATACGTAAGAAGACGTTTCCACCATGTATTTTCATCTTTTGAATGATCATGACCACAATGACTTTCATTGCAACCACATTCATGATCATGGTCATGTTCATGATTATGGTCATGTTCATGATTATGGTCATGTTTACCATGCTCTTTTTGAAATACGATAATCATTTGAATTACAGTTAAAAAACCTAAAATAATCGCTGCTGTTGTTGATAAATATGAATATTTCATATTTATATATTTCGTGATATTACCAGAAATATGAAGTTGTGCCAATAAAATTGTAAATCCAAGTAAAATATAAGCTCGAAACATTGATTATCCCCCCATCGCATAAATGAGTAGTGAGCTTGCGTAAACAACAACTGTAATTAAAGCAATCAAAACAATAACAAAACGTGTTTTAAAAGTTGCAAACATCATAATCATATTTTTAATATCCACCATCGGTCCGTATACAAGAAAGGCGACTAGAGCTGGTGTTGCAAATGTACTTTGGAATGAAGATGCAATAAACGCATCCGCTTCTGAGCATAAGGATAAAATAAAAGCAAGCCCCATCATAACAGCAGATGAAGAAAACGGTCCTTGTCCAATCTCAAGCAGTGTAGAAGTCTTTACAAAAGTTTGTACGCTTGCCGCAATAAGTGCGCCGATAATTAAAAATTTCCCCATTGAGAAAAACTCTTCAACAGCATGTGTACATACGTCCCAAAATTTTTGACGAAATGGTCGATTATGATCTACCACTGGAAAATTAGTATTCCGTAGTTGATGACCTTTAAACGTAAACGATAATATAAGACTGACAATAACAGCTACAACAATAGCTACAATAGCACGATACCACACCATATGCATACTACTACCGAATGCTACATATGTCGCAAATAAAACGATAGGATTAATAATCGGTCCAGTCAGCATGAAGGCAATACCAGCATAAGGTGGTACTCCCTTTCCGATAAGGCGTCGAACGATTGGAACAATTCCACATTCACAACCCGGAAACAACATCCCTAGAAAAACAGCTAATAATATTGATAGAAAACGATTCTTCGGCATCCATTTTGCTATCATATCTTCTGTCACAAACATTTGAATGAATCCTGAAATGAATACACCAATTAATACAAATGGCAGTGCTTCAATTAAAATTGAAATAAAAATCGTATTCATTTGCAGGAACGCTTTTGGTAAATGAAACATTTCCATGATGCACATCCTCCATCTTTTCAGTAACAATAAGTAATTGTAACTGGAATCCGTAAATTGAACAAGTAATTATAAACATTAATCCAAATGGTATATTATACAATTTCCATTTCTTGGAGTAATGAATAACAGTGTTCAAAAGTGTTAGTTTCTCAATACCTTACAGCAAAAAAGCTGTTTTGGAGATGCTCCAAAACAGCTGAATTTCATGTTAAAAATAACGTTTCTTCCAAAAAACAAATGCCATTACGCAAGATAATATTGCAGATATAATCATAGCCATTAAAAAGCCATGAGGATTTCCACTTAAAGGAACCGGAACATTCATTCCAAAAAAACTGGAAACCATTGTTGGCACTGATAATATGATTGTCATAGAAGTTAAAAACTTCATAACACTGTTTAAATTATTGGAAATGACAGAACTAAATGTATTCATCATACCACTTAAAATATGGCTATATATTTCGGCCATCTCAATTGCCTGCTTATTTTCAATTAATACATCTTCAAGTAAATCTTGATCATCTTCATACATTTTCAAAAATGTATTATTTCGCATCAATTTTTGAATCACAATCTTATTTGCCTTTAAAGATGTCGTAAAGTACACTAAGCTTTTTTCAAGTCCTAATAAAGTAAAAATCTCTTTATTTTTCATCGATTTATTGAGCTCATGCTCTAAATCCGTTGTTTTTCGATTAATCTGTTTTAAATAACGTAAATAATAAGTAGAAATCGTATATAAGAGCTGCAGTGCAAAACGCGTCTTTTTAAAAGTATAAAATTCTTTAATACGCTGATTAATAAAACGTTCAAAAATCGGATTTTCTTCCAAACAAATTGTAACAAAACATTCCGGCATGACAATCATACCAATCGGAATCGTATCATACATTGAATTTCCTTCTTCGTCATGTCTAACTGTTGGAATATCGACGATAATTAAAGCATTATCATCTTCTTTTTCAATACGTGAACGTTCTTCATCATCCAAAGGGTCTTTAATGAAGTCCAATTCTACGTTTAATGTTTGAACTAAAAATTGAATTTCTTCCTCTGTTGGATGAAGCACATTAATCCAACAGCCTTTTTGAATTTCCTCGATTTCTTGTAGTTTTCCGTTTCGGTCTGTTAAATAAATATTTAACATACTATCACCCCGATTCTTTTTACCTGTAGGAACCAACCTCACTTTGAAATAACAGTCTATTTTAAACCGCCATTTTCAGCATATGAAACAAACGAGAAGATTTCAATAGAAAATTCTTTTGAAAACGCTTTTCTTCATAAATTATTAAAATAGAAAAAGACAGAGCGCTCTCTGTCTTTTATAGATATTATGTTGCCTTTATAACATATTTGGAAAGTATCCACAAGTTAAATAAAACAGAAAAAGTATAACCAGCATACGTCGCAATAATAAAGCTAATATAGTCAAATTGCTGAAGCAATACAACATTTAACACAATTTTTATACCTACTCCTATAAGCAAACCAAACACCGTTTTTCGCTGTTGATTAATTCCTTGTAGCATGGCTGCTGTTACAGAAAAAAGTGAAAATAGTATACAGGCCGGGGCGTAATAGCGTAAAATCACACTTCCTATTGCGGGATCATTCCCCATTCCAAATAGTAATGTATATACTGGCTCAGCTAAAAACATCATTCCTAACGATGCTGGAATCGTAATGAATACCACAAGCAAATTTGTCCTTGTAAAATGTTTATATAATAACTGTTCATTTTTTGCTACATACGCCTTTGTCATTTCAGGGACGAGCGACATGCTAAAAGCTGTAGCAACAGAAACTGGAATTAACACAACCATTTGTACAAGCCCAATAATAGCATTCATTTTTTCTGCTTCCTGTTGTAAGTATCCCATCTGCATTAATAACTTATTAATTGTAAATGTATCAATTGTTTGGTACAAAGGAATTGCAAGACCTACAACAACAAATGGAATGGAGTATGTAAATAATTCTTTATAGAGTGTAAAAAATGATTTTGTTGTTTGCGGAACACTTACGCTTTCTTTTTTCTTTAAATACCGTCTTCTCTTTATGTAATATGCAATTAAGATTCCAAGCCCTGCTACTGCTCCTACAAAAGCACCAAGCGTAGCAACTCCAACTGCTAATGAAGTTGATCCTTTATATATATGAAGCACCGTAAAACTCCCGATTAAAATCGTTAACACTCGAAAAAATTGCTCCACAACAACACTTGAAGCAGATGGTCCCATCGATTGAAACCCTTGAAAAAAGCCGCGTAATAAGCTCATCGAAGGTACAATTAACAAAGCAAAGCTTACAATTTGAATATTATATGTAACGGTTGTCACACTATTGCCCGTTTGATCTCCGCTATCAACAACAATCTTTGCCAGCTGAGGAGCTAAACAATATAACAATAAAAACGATATAACTCCCATAAAAGCCATAAAAATAAGCCCGCTTTTTAATACTCGTTTCACCGTGTAATAATCGTCTAATTCATTATATTTAGACACCATTTTTGACACAGCTAAAGGAAGTCCCATTGTGGCGATACTAAGCATGATTGTATAAGGACGATAAGCATATGTATACAATACATATCCACCTGTTCCAACCATCGCTGTAAAAGGAATAACGTATATAAACCCAAGCATTTTCGAAATCATCGTTGCCATTGTTAAAAAGAATGTTCCGCGTAAAAACGGTGATCCTTTCATGAAATTCCTCCGCTATACTGTTTTACTACACCATATGGACAACTTTCTACTTTTAGAACTTATACGAAGTGAAACTTTGATGAAAACTCCCGCCACTTATCTCCTTCGGATCTTGAAGTGGGGGTTTCTCGTGTATCACCTTCAAGAGATGCTTAACACGAGTGGAGTTGACACAGCTGCCNNTTATAGGAACCATTCACATCGGCGTTCAGTAGTTTATTCTGTTTTGTACGGTACAAGCCACGTTTGATGCGTTTTCCACTGAATACAGGAATGTCCTCTTCACCATAAGTGGGGATTTCATCATTGTCTAGAAAGGAAGCCTTGCTTGTATACGATTCTTCCACTACTTGTACAGCAATACCTTGTCGATTCGCCTTATAGGTGATCATTTCAATGAGTTGATTGTGTGGGATATGACAGAAGGATTGATTCTGTTGTTTCCCCATATCACTCTTTTGTTTCCATAATGTATTTTTTCCGATTACAATCATAGAGATCTCATGTTGAACTGCGAAATGAATAATACGATAACTGATTTTGTGAAAGAAATCTTTTATTTTGAGAAATCGTTTCTCATGAAGTCTCTCTAAACGGTTTGATGTGTGTGGTCCTTCTTTGGGTTCTTTTCCATGACGAAGAATTCCCAGTAAATGAGCCTTTTGTTTGTTGTAGTATTGATTGATACTTTTGATCACATTGCCCTTTACCAACACAGGTTTGGTCCCTATATTCGTTATGATAGTTGCAATGTTATTGATTCCTAAATCAATACTCATATAGCGATTATTGTCGACATGCTCAGCTGCTGGCTCAGATTGTTCTGTCACAATTTCCACCCTAAACTTCCCGTAAGCAGGGGAAATGCGTACTTCTTTGAGATTTTCGATATACCCAAACAATTTACCAATATTTAATTTTATGCTTGTTTTAGGAAAACGAATATATTTCTCTTAGAGTTTACACACTTGATTCGTGAATACAATTTCTTTCATAGATGATTTAATATACTTTGGAATGCGAGGTCTGCCAGTAAAAGTAGAAGGATGTTTCTGATATGCTTTCATAGAAGCGAAGAATGATTTCCAGTTTTGATAGAGCTTTTTCATGACCGCTTGATTCGTTTGCGCTGGCAAGTTCATATAATCTTGTTGTTTCATTGTTTTAAACAAGCAATCTAAGAAATGATACGAAAGGAACGATTTCTCTTTTGTCGGTAATGTGAACAGATTACACTTCATTTCTTTCTGTTCTTTAACAGGTTTTTCTTTCTGTTTTTGTACACGTTTTTGATACGCATTAAGTTGATTTTCATTCATGGTTTCAATATGTGTTTGTAATGTATGAAGAACTTCTTGTTGAAGTGGCTGTAATGGTTGATCAGTACGTAAGGCCGTATATACTTGGCGAATATAGAAGTTTGTTGTATTGTAGAGGTTTTTGGCGTTTTGACACATTTCTAGGAAGTAAGAGTATAACTTATGACCTTTCTTGATCCAAATTTGATAGGTTGCATATTCTCTTTCTTTCGTCATCATTTTCACCTCCTTCTTTCCTTTATGATACTATAAAACATCAAAAAAGAACATATATTCGCATTGGTATGAAAATATTTTTACAAATGCGACGGCAATTCATCTCCACCTTAAACTGGACTATACCCTACACGTTTTGAAGATGGAGTTTTCTTGCCAATTTTTCGATAAAAAACATGCAACCAATCAGACTTTTATTGTTTAAATAAAGAAAAAGCCAATGAAAATTCATTGACTTTAACGACCTGTTTTTCTTTTTTTCAACATTTTCAAGCCTATGTATATAACAATAAAAAGAATGCCTGCTATTGCGAAATAATGCGTATAGTCAGCAGCATATTCTTTAATATGACGCCAATTTCCACCAAGTTTTTCACCAAAATAAATAAACAACATAGACCATGGAAGAACTGCTAAAACCGTATATAATGTAAATCGTTTTAATGACATTTTAGCTAACCCTGCTGGAATCGATATCGCATGACGTACAACCGGAATAAAACGTGCAGAGAAAATAACGCCTACACCATATCGATTAAACCAATCTTCTGCCACATCTAAATGTTTCTTATTAATCAATAAATATTTACCATATTTTTCAACAACTGGACGCCCACCATAATATCCAAGCCAATAAAGGAAAATTTGTGCTAAAGTTCCACCAATCGTTCCGGCAATGACTGCCCCAGCGAAATTAAGTTCTCCCTTTGCGACTAAAAAACCCGCATAAGATAGGACAATTTCACTTGGAATGATTTCAATCATGAGTCCTAGCGCAATCCCAGAATACCCTAGGCTTATAAAAAATTGTAGTATCTGCTCAATAAAATTCGCTATCATTCTTCATTATCTCCTTTTATAATTCACATACTTTCCTATTATTTCACAAAACTATATTTTTGCCAATACACCGTTACCAATTCATATAAAATTATACAGTAATAAAGAGAACATCCTTAAGCGTTTCTATCTCGAAAGGAGAAATAACTCGATGGAATATAAATGACTAGAAACTATCCCAAAAGACAGGAAAATAATGAACGATTTATTAACTGTATAGAAAAATTTTTCCAATACTAACCTTACTATTTTTTAATCAATTAATATTTCCTTATTAGGATTTTTCATATAAGCAAACATTTGCTGGATTTGCCATTCTGTGTTTCTTCCTATCGATAGTTCTGGCAATTCTTCTTCGCCAAAAAAGCGAACATCTTCTGTTTCAATACCAATTTGTCTTTCACCGCCTACTATTTCACAGCTAATAAATATTTTGTATACATCAATTGCAGAAGGTGATGGCTGATGTTTCTGTTTATCAAAGATAGATAGTAACCGAAAATTTTCTACTTTGTAACCTGTTTCTTCTAACACTTCTTTTTGCGCAACTTCCGTCGGTGTATAACCAACATCAGCCCACCCACCTGGAAGTGCCCATTTCCCATCACTTTTTTCTTTTACGAAAAGCATCTTTCCTTCTTGAAATACGACCGCTCGTATATCCACTTTAGGAGTTTGATAGCCCGTTTCATTTGCAAATAAATGCTCAACCACTTCCCAATCCATTTTTGTATAATGCGACATCATTTCAACTGATAATTTCCGAAGCTCTTGAAAACGTTCTATATCATATACATCTTTTGAATATGCTAATCCTGCTTGCGCAATTGCCTGTACTTGTTTTACCCATTCGATCCATTTTATTTCCATTATTTCACCTTCCTCAATTTAAGTTACATTTATTGTATAATAAAAAAAGAGATTAATCTTTCAATCTCTTTTTTGTTCACCTTCATAATTCATCTAAATGTTCTATTATAAATCCACGACGTTTTTCAACATATTGAAAAATCAAATTTGGTTCATTATCAAATACATCTATTTTCTCTTTCATGTACGGATCTTGCAAAACATATGGCCGAATTTCTCCATGCATTCCTTCTACTTTCGATTTTATATAATCTACTGTAAATTGGTTTGAGAGAATATCCTCCAAAATTTTTCGATACTGCTTCCTAAATACATCAACATCAAGTAATCTAGCACTTAATGTATTAAATCCTTGAATGCGAGAGTAATCATGACTCATCTCTCGACCTCGCACATCTCGCCCCCACGTTGCATCATAATCCCATGGAATCATTTCAAACAACTTTGTTTCTTCATTACGATAGAGTGCATAATTGTGAACAAATCCATCGTAGTTTTGTGTGAATACAACACCCGCTAACCATCGTAAATATTTGTCAACATCTACATATTTTACAATCTCTTTCTCATACGCCGCTCGTGAAATTGTATTTAACTGATAGACAAATTCATTTATATATTCTTCGCTATGTGTATCTCTACATTTGAACTCATACCCGGCTGATAATTTCGTTTTTATACAATTATCTAGTTCACTCATTAAAGAGAAATTGGCATCATCATCGACTGCATAATAAATTGAGCCGCTTGGCAAATTACGACTGCGTAAAAAGTTTTCATCTACAGATTCTAACAGTAAATAAACGCCCTCAAATCGATTATTAATCTTTACAAGAACATGTTGCGACTTTGGAGATAACGTACCAATGTCAGAAAAAAAGTCCAGTGATAACTTATTTCTGATTAAAGACGAATCATTAAATTCGGAATTCAAATGCATTTCATGTACACCTTGGAAAAATTTCGGCTTGTAAAACATCACATGATATGATTTTTTCTCAAATTTCCGAATGTGAGAACCGCGATATACGATATCAATATCATACTTTCTTTTTTTATACGTTAACTTAGCTGAAACAGGATCATCAGACCAAACGTCTTTTCTCAGCTCTACAATATTCATTGGGTGAATATAAAATTCATAAGAAGGTAACATATTCTCCCTTCCCTTCTCTTTCATCTACAATCAATGTATGCTTTTCCCTTTCCTCTTGCCACATCTGCTATATGCTTTTTATTACATTTTAATGCTTTTTCAGACAAATAAAGAAATCCCTTCATATTGTATACGAACAAGAATTAATTTTTCGGTCTATAAAGATACAAAGAGGGAATTATGAACTGTGATATTCAAAAAGCTATAGAGAAAATAAGACTTATTGGAATAGAATAGCTTTCATATCTGGATCCTTGTTCCCACAATCATAAATCTGACAATGTTCCTCCTGCACAAAGGCTAAAAAATACATTTACGTTACGAAATGTGTCTGCTATTCAAAAAACACTACCGAACAAACCATTCCTGTAAATCAAAAAATTTAACTATTAATATTAGTTTTCACTAAACAGAGCAGGCTACCTACCGCAGTCCCCCCCTTTAGGATAAAACACTATTTTCCAAAAAAAAATAAACACAATCCATCTGCTTAACATACTTTATTAATAGAAAACACATTATACAAAAACAGATGGAAATCTTGTTTCTTTCTAAGGGGGATTTTGATAGATGTATACAAAAGATGATATCCAAAAAGCAGTAGAAGAAGTGAAGAGTGCTGGAATGGAAGATTTCTTGAACCAAGAGCCTGAGTCCTACTCTAAACGTTCTCGTTCCAAACGTTCTCGCTCTTGCTGTTCTCGTTCCAAACGTTCTCGCTCTTGCTGTTCTCGTTCTGAACGTTCTCGCTCTTGCCGTTCCCGTTCTAAACGCTCTCGCTCCTGTCGTTCTCGTTCTCGCTCTTGTCGTTCTCGTTCTCGTTCCCGTTCTCGTTCCCGTTCTCGCTCTCGTTCTCGTTCTCGCTCTCGTTCTCGTTCTCGCTCTCGTTCTAAACGTTCTCGTTCTCGTTCTCGCTCTCGTTCCCGTTCTCGCTCTTGCCGTTCTCGTTCTCGCTCTTGCCGTTCTCGTTCTCGCTCTTGCCGTTCTCGTTCTCGTTCTCGTTCCCGTTCTCGCTCTTGTCGTTCCCGTTCTCGCTCTTGTCGTTCCCGTTCTCGTTCCCGTTCTCGCTCTTGCCGTTCCCGTTCTCGTTCCCGTTCTCGTTCTCGTTCCCGTTCTCGTTCTCGCTCCCGTTCTCGTTCCCGTTCTCGTTCTCGCTCCCGTTCTCGTTCCCGCTCTAAACGTTCTCGCTCTTGTCGTTCCCGTTCTCGCTCTTGCCGTTCCCGTTCTCGCTCTTGTCGTTCCCGTTCTCGCTCTTGCCGTTCCCGTTCCCGTTCTCGCTCTTGTCGTTCCCGTTCTCGCTCTTGCCGCTCTCGCAGCTAATATCATTTATGCTCAAAACATGTACGACTTCATTCACTACTCTAACAAATTCAAAGTGGCCTTCACTTTTTTTAAAACACAAATAGACCGCTTTAAGCGGTCTATTTATCTATTAACCTTATAAAGTGAAACTTCCATCAGTGGGGGTCTTACTGCCCATTAATGCGGGATAAAACTATAGTCTCTTCAAAATGTGCAATATCAGCAAATAAGTGAATTGTACCTTGTCCTTCTTCAGCTTCAATCAAACTTAAACTTGCACTATGTATAAAAGGACCATTCCATGTTTTTTCAATAGGACGTCGCTCAAAATGTCCCATCATAAGTAATGCTGTAACAGCATGAGAAACAATTAAAACACTTTCTCCCTTATCAACCTGGTCTAGCATCCCATGGTTCTAATGTTCCTACAATCCATTTCTTTTGTTTATTTTGAATTCCTGCTATAACCCCACTTGCAATTTCATCGTGTGTTAGCCACCTCGAGCATTTTTCTTCTACCACAAAACCTAATATAATTCGATAATAACTACATAAAGAAGAACACCTTACTTTTTTATTCGATTTATAAGCACTACTTCCATGTATATGAAATAACTCCCATTCTTTCGAAACTGCTTCAACCTCCTCACTAATTATTTGCAATGCCTCTACAGCTGTGGAATGAATCCAAGCGACAACAAGGATAATTGGCCCATTGTTTTTAATTGAATTTTTAATTTTAGCACGCAATTCATCACTGTCATGATAATCAACAGCCAAACACGTAACTCTTTCAGGAGCCTTACATACATTTTTTATTTCCTCTAAACGTTTTACATTTCGCCCTATTACAGAAGTATGAAAGCCTTGTTCAGCAAACCACTTTGATACTTCCCCTAACATTCCAGTTCCCCCAACAACAAGTACATGCATACTCTCTCTCCTCCCCCAATATTCAGTAAAATAACATATGTGGTTTTGCTTCTTTGTAATATCGTAATCTCTCTTGAAATGTCCCTGTATGAAATTCAAATTTATGACCATCTGGATCTGTAAAATAAATAGAATGACAATCTCGCACATCACGCTTTCGTCCTTGTAAAATATGTACCTTATTAGATTCAAGACGATGTAACAAGGCTGTAAAATCTTCTTTTTCTATCGAAAACGCAATATGTGTATACGACTGACAAATTTCGTTTCTTGGAATATCCTTTTCTTCATTTAACGCAAACCACATTCCGCATACGTCAAAATAGGCAAGTTTTCTCCCTTTTACAAGCAGCTTTCCTTCTAACACTTGTTCATAGAACTGTATTGATTTTTCTAAGTTCGAAACAGAGAAGCAAAGATGGTTCATCCCTTTTATCACTGTCGTTATCTCCTCTCAATAAAAAAAGATGCGCAATATTGGCGCATCTTTATCGTACTATTTTTTTGTAATATACGTCCATTTATAGCTAAAATCTCCGCCAAATGTATGCTTAGCAGTTCCTTTTACCTTAGATTTTTCAAGGAAAGCAATGCTTTGCTGGTAAACTGGAGAAATTGCTGCATCTTCAAACAGAATTTTCTCCGCTTCAGAAAGTGCCTTCCATCTCGCTTTCTCATCTGTTAACAACTCACCTTTTGATTTTGCAACTAGTTCATCATATTTCGAATTAGAATATGCCATTTCATTGAACGCACTATCTGAAGTAAACATGTCAATAAATGTCATTGGATCTGGATAATCCGGGCTCCATGCTGATAAAGAGAAATCATATTGTAACTTCTTCTCTAAATCTAACTTTTGTTTAAACGGCTGCTGTTTAATATTAACTTTTAAACCAGGTAAGTTTTTCTCCAGCTCTGATTTAATGTATTCTCCTACTTTTTTCAAATTATCTTTATCGTAGTTTAACATTTCAACTGTAATTGTATCTTGACCTAACTCTTTTTTCGCTTCTTCCCATAGTTTTTTCGCTTTCGCTGCATTATCTTTACCATCACGGAAGTTTTTATTTGTTTCGCGGAAGTCTTTTCCATCTGGTCCTGTTGTGAATTTTTGTGGTACTAAGTAATATGCAGGTAACGAGCCATCGTTTAAGATAACATTTGCAATTCCCTTTTTATCATATGCTAAGTCAATAGCCTCACGCACTTTTTTATTCGAAAAAATCGGATTCTTCTCATTAAAACGAATAAAGTACATACGTGGGTCTAATTCTGATTTAAACTCTTTGCTGTTTCTATACTTATCAACAAATTCCGAACTTAAAATTACTCGATCCACTTCGTTGCTATCATATAAATTTACAGCTGTTGATGTTTCCTTTACAACACTTACATTAATTTCCTCTAGTTTCACAGTATCTTTATCCCAATAGTTTGGATTTTTCTTTAATTTATAACTTTGTTCATGCTTCCATTCACTCATCACAAATGGTCCATTATACAATAATTTATCTGCTTCTAATGCGTATTTGTCCCCTTGTTCTTTCACATATTTTTCATTTAACGGGAAAAATGTTGGGAATGTCGTAAGCTCTAAGAAATATGGTGTAGGTTTCTCCAATTCAACAACTAATGTCTTATCATCTTTTGCTGTGACACCAAGCTGTTCAAGCGGTAATTCTCCTTTATTAATTTTCTCGGCATTTTTCACATCAAACAAAATAAAAGCGTATTCTGATGCAGTTGCTTTATCAACAGCACGACGCCATGCAAACACAAAATCTTGTGCTTTTACAGGCTCTCCGTTTGACCATTTTGCATCGCGCAAATGAAATGTATACGTTTTCTTATCTTCGCTAATTTTTACATCTTTAGCCATACCAGGCGTTGGCTTATTGTCTTTATCTAACCGATATAACCCTTCCATTGCATTAACAAATACACGAAACGATACAGTATCAGTTGATTTCGATGTATCCATAGAAGGAATTTCTGCTGTTTCTAGTAAATTTAGCACTTGTTTATCAGCAAGCGCTTCATTACCGCTCTTTTCTGTTGTTGATGTTTTTTCTCCATTTCCACACCCAGCAACTAACACACTCGTAGAGAGTGCAATTGCTGTAATAAGTGACACTTTCTTCTTCATAGACCCTTTCCCCTCTTTCTGTATATAACGATTAAAAATAAGACCAAGTACTCTTGAATAGTATTATACATAATCTTCTGATAATTTAAAATACTATCTATAAAAAAAAGAAAAAGTGACACATGTCACTTTTATCTCATAATTAACAGGAAGGACACTCCTATTAATGCCCGCTTTACTTTGTAAAATACCTTTATCATTAGCTTATCGGCCAATTTACACAAATAATTGCATTTTAAAGATTTGTTCTATTATCTTAAAAACCCTTCGTGCTTTAGTAACCATTCTTTCCGCCAAAGTCCACCTTCATAACCTACTAATTTCCCGTTCTTCCCAATAATTCGGTGACAAGGCACAATAATAGAAATCGGATTTCTACTGTTCGCTCCGCCAATAGCACGTACAGCTTTTGGGTTTCCAATTTTCTCTGCGATATCAAGATAAGAAGCACTTTTTCCATACGAAACACTGCAAAGCGCATTCCATACTTGTTTTTGAAACGAAGTTCCCGTTGCTTGTAACGGTACAGTAAATACTGTTCGTTTATTATGAAAATATTCATCTAGCTCCATTACACATTGCTCAACAATTGGATGAAGGACATCTTCTTGTTTTTGTTCTACAAATAATACTGAAGAAATGCCGTTTTCATCCCCTTTTACTTCAATCCATCCAATTTCACTTTCATAATATGCTTGATACATAAAACACCTCCTAGTTCCTCATATATTTGCTATTGTATCATGATGTAAACCTTTCATTCTAAAACATTAAAATTATAATGATTTACTAAACGCAGACTAATCATGACATAATATAGCTTTAAGCATTTCGTTATGGAAAAAAAGAACAAGATGCTACAATACCATCAAGACGATTCATTTAACCACTCTGGCTTTATAAAGTAAAACTTCCAGCAGTAAGGCCCCCACCTCAAGCCTCAAAGAGAAGCGAGGAAGATAGATGGGGGATCTCTTACTGCCCGCGAATAGCAGGATAAGCAAATTACGATTAAATAATTCCCATTTAGACGAAATAAAGGAGGATCATTATTGTGAACAGCCAATTATTTTCACCGTATACAATAAAAGATGTTACACTAAAGAACCGAATTGTTATGTCACCTATGTGTATGTACTCCTCTGAAAACGAAGACGGAAAAGTAACAAATTTCCATCTTATTCACTACACATCGCGTGCAGCTGGTCAAGTAGGGCTTGTTATGCTAGAAGCTACAGCAGTAACACCAGAAGGGCGCATCTCCCACAAAGATTTAGGAATTTGGAATGATGAACACATAGATGGTCTACGTCAAGTTGTCGATATGATTCATGAATATGGAGCAAAAGCAGCTATTCAAATTGCACATGCAGGTAGAAAAGCGGTTCTCAATACAGATCCTATTGCTCCATCAGCTATTCCTTTTGATTCTTCAATGAAAATTCCTGTACAAATGAGTAAAGAACAAATACAAGAAACTATCACAGCCTTTCGAAATGGAGCAGAACGTGCAAAAGAAGCTGGATTTGATATCATTGAATTACACGGAGCACACGGTTATTTAATTAATGAATTCTTATCTCCGTTAACAAACCATCGTACAGATGAATATGGTGGATCCTGTGAAAATCGCTATCGTTTTTTACGAGAAATTATTGATGAAGTGAAAAAAATATGGAATGGTCCATTATTCATTCGTATTTCCGCTCATGATTATCATCCAGAAGGTTTAACTATAAAAGACTATGTAACATTTGCGAAGTGGATGAAAGAGCAAGGCGTTGACCTTATTGATTGTAGTTCTGGAGCTGTTGTACCAGCACATATTGATGTATATCCTGGTTATCAAGTATCCTATGCAAAACATATAAAAGAACATGTCTCTATCGCTACAGGTGCTGTTGGACTTATTACAAGTGGCATGCAAGCAGAAGAAATTTTACAACAAGATTCTGCTGACTTAATCTTTATCGGCCGAGAACTATTGCGAAACCCATATTTCCCAAGAACAGCAGCGAATGAACTTGGTTTTGAATTAGCTGAGCCGTTTCAGTATAGCCGGGCTCCAGGAAAAATAAAGTGAAACTTCCCTCAGCGGGGTTTTCTTTATCCTCCGCTGAGGGTTAGTTGAACCAATCCCTCACTAACGGGCAGTAAGCCCCCACCTATTTCGTTTCTCTTAATCTTGAGGTGGGGGCTTACTGCCCAAATACTACAAAATAAAAGAGAGAGAAGACATCTTCTCTCTCTTTTATTTCATCTTAGCAATCTCCGAAGATTCATGTACATGGACCCCAGACTCTTCACGCAGCGCTGTTACATACATTCCTCTTGCCACTTGCTCTGCTGAAATCGGTCTATATTTTGTAAAAGGCCCTTTAAATAAAAACGGCATAATGCCTGAAATTTTTTCTCCCATTCTTTCCCCAAAACGAAACTCTTCTCGTTCTCCAAGTAAAAGGGATGGTCTGAAAATATGAATGCCTTCTATGACTAGCTTTTTAATATCTTCCTCCATCTGTCCTTTTACTTGTGAATAAAAGAATAGTGACTTTGGATTTGCACCCATCGAAGAAATAACAAGAAAATTTTGTACGCCTTGTTCTTCTGCTAAACGAGCAGCACGTATTGTATAATCATAATCAACTTTTTTAAAGTTTTCTTTCGTCTTTGCCTTTTTAATTGTCGTACCAAGGCAATTAAAAACATCGTCTACAGCAAAAAATTCTTTATATTGTTCTAAAATTGAAAAATCGACCTGCCTTTGCTGCAGTTTTTCATGTTCCCATTCCAGCGGCTTTCGTACGAAAATCGTAACTGAATCGTAATAGTCCGAATCAATCAGTAACTGTGTCACTTCTTGTCCAACTAAGCCACTAGCTCCAAGTACTAAGGCTGTTCTTGTTTTCATACGTTTCTATACCTCTTTATCTTCTAATATCTTTCTCTATCATAAGCACAGCGTAATACAATATGCAAGCGCTTTGTTTATTCTTTTTCTCTTTTTGGCATCTCAGTAATTGTACTTGGATCTCCTAAATTCCGAATAAGTGCTTTTAAAAAAAGAAGTACACATGATAACGGACACACAACAGCCAATATCAATAAAATCGCTTCGATTCCATATTCCATTCGCTCATCCCCTTTTCTGCACCCTCTATCACACTATATGAAAGAAATGGAAAGATATATGCAAAAACATAAAAAATAAACCATAGCATTGTGACAAATTTAGAACAAATTATAAATCGTAATCATTATTATTTATTGCAACATTTTCAAAGATGTATTATACTAAATCGGTAAATCAAAACGAAATTATTCCGTTTTATTAAAAAGAAAGATATTCTTTTTTTTTGGAGAAAATGAATGCTAGAAAGTAAAGAAATGAGGAGCATAAAATGAAGAAAAAATCACTCATATTTTCATTCATACTAATATTTACCCTTATATTTGCTGGATGTTCGAAACAAAATAACACAGCAAATAAAAAAGATGGCAAACTTTCCGTCTATACAACTATTTTCCCTTTAGCTGACTTTGCTAAAAAAATCGGTGGTGATTATGTAGACGTAACAGCCATTTATCCACCAGGTGCAGACTCTCATACATATGAGCCAACTCAAAAACAAACTGTACAAGTTGCCAAAGCAGATTTATTTGTATATAACGGAGCTGGATTAGAACCATTTGCTGAAAAAATGGAAAAAACATTAAAAAATGAAAATGTCAAAATTGTGAATGCATCAAATGGTATAGAACTGCGATCTTCAACTGAAGAAGAACATGAAGAAGGTCATAAAGAAGAGCATCATCATGATAAAGACCCTCATGTTTGGTTAGACCCAACACTTGCCATGAGGCAAGCTGAAACAATTAAAAATGCTCTTGTAGAACTACAACCAGAACATAAAGAAGAATTCGAGAAAAATTTTGCAGCATTGCAAAAAAAATTCACAGATTTAGATAGTCAATTTAAAGAAGTTGCTGATCATGCAAAGACAAAAGAAATTTTAGTTTCTCATGCTGCATACGGATATTGGGAACAACGCTATGGTTTCAAACAAATTCCAATTGCAGGTATTTCTGCTTCTGATGAACCGTCTCAAAAAGAACTGGCCTCTATCGCATCAACCGCAAAAGAGCATGGATTAAAATATATTTTATTTGAAACATTCTCTACACCAAAAGTAGCAGAAGTCATTCAAAAAGAAACAGGAACAAAAATCTTACGCTTAAATCATCTTGCAACAATTTCCGATGACGATGCGAAAAAAAATAAGGATTACTTTACATTGATGGAAGAAAACATTAACACTTTAAAAGAAGCAACAAACTAAATGTGTTTTCCCTTTCAGACAGCTGAAATTTTTTCAGCTGTCTTTTTCATGGGCTACAGCTTGACTTAAATGAAACAACAAGTAAAATTATCCACATTAGCTTTAAAGATATGATTCAGAAAGTGAGTTGGAACTATGAATCTTCACATTTGTGAAGTAACAGCACATAATTGGCGTTCAGTCGCTGCACTAAACGTGGCAAAGGAGCAGCAACAATTTATTGAAAGCAATGTGTTTTCTTTAGCCGAATCACTATACGAAAAAAATGGAACGTCAGTATCTTTATATGATGGCGAAACCCTTGTGGGATACGCAATGTATGGATGGTATTCCAAAAAAGATAGAAGTGTATGGTTAGACCGTTTTATGATTGATTATAACTTCCAAGGAAACGGATATGCGAAACAATTTCTCCGCTTATTAATTACGTATTTACAACAAAAATACCAATGCAAAAAAATTTATTTAAGTCTTCATCCTGATAACAACCTAGCAATGAAACTATATGAATCATTTGGCTTTCACTTAACTGGTGATATTGACGATGAAGGTCCTGTTGTTGGTGTTGTGATGGAGTTACTTATAGACAAAGTGAAACTTCCATAAATCAAGCTGACATCCACTTATCTTCTTTATTTTCTCAGAATCTTGTGTTTGAGATTTCTTACTGTCCACAAATAGCAAGATAAAAAATTTTTATCTACTTGACGAGGATATGTACATTATATGTTTGAGTATTTTAATGATTTTATTCGTTGTAAACTCGCATTTCCCCGACACTACACTCTATACAAATTTTAAAGAATATAAGAATACGATAAGAAATTCTCGTTACATTTATCCAAAAATTGGTATAATCAAGATAAAAAGGTGGAAGGGAAATGAAGAAAACTCTATATTTGTGCGCTACTATTATAGTATCTTTAAGTCTAATTGGATGCTCAAGTACATCTGATAAAACAAATTCTTTAAAATCTTCTACATCAAAAGAAGAACAGAAAGATAAAGAAAATTCCATTCAATTAAAAGAAAATGATATACAAGAAATTAAATTAACTAGAACAAATAATAATAAGCTTACTAAAACAGAAACATACAATGAAGATATGATAAAAGCTATTACTACAGCCATACAAAATGGAACACCTAAGAAAATAACTTTAGATCAAAAAACTAAAGATTCTATCCACTCTAATATGACAGTTACATTTAAAGATAGTTCTACAGAAACCTTTTTTGTTTGGATTGATGACAAAAGTCAAATTACAATAGCAGAAAGTACAGATCAAAACTACGTTCAAGGTTTAATGATAAACACTGAAAATTCTAAAATAGCGCCCAATTTCTTTAAAAAATAAAATTTAAATAACCAAAATCCATGTCAAAGCAGCTATTGTTACAAAGAAGCTCTTGTTGCAA